>NZ_JAWOTC010000007.1:0-173306 GCF_033338675.1 Vibrio sp. Vb1574 | reverse complement strand
TTGAAAGCACCGGTCTTGAAAACCGGCATACGTTAATAGCGTATCTAGGGTTCAAATCCCTATCTCTCCGCCACTTTAAAAAAAACCGCTGTTCTTACAGCGGTTTTTTTGTATCTGCTGTTTTTTAACCGCTGTTATCGAAACTTCTAATTGGTTTTTCTCTAGCTCTTTCTCCAAGTTTTTGCGTACCTACTTTGGGTTTAGTTTACGCAGTAATACCTTCAATCGAAGATATTTCCATACGTCTCATTTGGGCTTCAAATAGAGCTTTGTTAAGTCTCAACGTGGGATGCTTAAAAGCATTTTGATAGAGTTTCAGTCTAAATACTGCGGATGCACTTGGAGAAAAAAATGAAGCTACTTTACTGGTTAGATGAATGGCAAGCGCTTACTCAACAAGAACAAGAGATGGCTTTACCTATCTCTGGCTACGATTTACTTGATGATGTATTTGTGAAGTATGAACTCGTCGATCTTAACAAGCCATTGTTGTTCACATTTTCTCCTTCCGGCACTGATGTGCAGGTACAAGATTTAACTCCGAATTTTTCTCCTTGGGGCTACGAGCTCGGAATACAACAAAAAGTAAACATTATTGCCTTTCAACATTTAGGACAAAGTAATTGGTTCCGTAGTCGGAATTTGATTTTCTTTCTGGAGCAGATATCTGAGTTACTTCATCCCTTCAAATGTCGTTTGGGTTATGGGCAAAGTCGAGGTGGCTTTGCAATTGGCGCGTTCGCTAACTTGCTGAAACTAGAACATCTTTTGTTGTTTTATCCTGTTAGCACTAAAAATAAAGCGTTAGTGCCTTGGGATGATCGGCCGAGTACTGAGCTTGCTCAGCAGTTTGCTTGGGAAAGCGGCTACCATGATCGAGATTTGGGCAATGCCAAAGGTTATATTATTTATGACCCATCCAATCGCATTGATCGTCTTCATGCTGAACGTTATCCAGAGCTTACCCATTTAAAAGTCGTCGGTATGGGACACGGCACTCAATCCACACAATTAGATAAATTAGAATTTTTTTATCTGGTGGCGCAGGAGTTTGTTCGCCATCAAACCTTAGATATTGACCAATTTAATAAGCAAATTCACGCTTTGTTTTAAAAGAGGACTGATATCAGAGTCCCCTGTAACCAGGGGGAGATGATCACACACTAAAAACTAGATTTTTAACACAATTGCTAGGCGCAATTTAGATGGAGGATTAATGAAGTTACTGTACTGGTTGGATGAATGGCTGGCTCTTTCTCGTGAAGAACAGCAAACCAGGCTACCGATGTCCGGGGAGGACTTACTTGATGATGTATTTGTTAAGTATGAGTTTGTCGACCGCAATAAACCGTTGTTGTTCACCTTTTCCCCTGCTGGTACGAATCTACAAGTACAGGACTTACACTCAGACTTTGCGCCTTGGGGTTATCGCTTAGCCCAGAAACAAAAAGTAAATATTATTTCATTTCAGCATCTTGGGAAAAGTAACTGGTTTCGCAGCCGTAATTTGATTTTCTTTCTAGAGCAGCTATCAACTTTACTTGAGCCTTTTGAATGTCGTTTAGGTTATGGGCTTAGCCGCGGTGGTTTTGCTATTGGTGCCTTTTCCAATCTATTAAAGTTGGATCAAGTATTGATGTTTCACCCGGTCAGCACAAAAAACAAAGTTTTGGTGCCATGGGATGATAGGCCAAGTACTGAACTAGCCCAACAATTTGATTGGGAAGGAAAGTATCACGACCTTGATCTTGGCGATGCAAAAGGCTACATCATTTATGATCCAACTAATGAAATCGACCGCCTTCACGCCAAACGCTACCCAGAGCTCACTCACTTAAGAGTCTTCGGGATGGGACATGGTACCCACGCGACGTATTTGAATAAATTCGGTTTTTATAAGCAAGTGGCCGTAGACTTTATACGTTATCAGAAGATAGATATAGCGCAGTTTCGTCATCAGACCAAAACGTTGCGCTTAAAAGAAGATTACTATCAGTGCCTTAACAAGGCGAATGCGAGCTCACAGCATCGTTTAAACTTACTGAGTACCGCTCATAATGTGTTAATTGAAGAAAAGAAAGAACATGTGAAGGAGCATCAAGCGCAAATCGATATTCAGCCACTTGTTGATATTGCACTTAAGCATGAGTATGACAACCCGCAAGATGCAGTACAACTTTTGGAAGTCGCTCAACTGCTGGTTCCGAATGATCCCGTTGTGGAGCACAAGTTGCGGCAACTGTCGTAGCGTTGAGGTGTAATGCGGACGATATTGGTCGAAATAGGTCAGTGGCTTTTGTCACTGGCCTTTTTAATAGTTAATGGATTGATATGTGGATGAAATCTAATGAAGCAGTACAAAATAAAAAGCCCAAGCAAATGCTTGGGCTCCATAAATGTTAATGCGAGTTTTAAAACTCTTTTGGCGCAAAGCCTGTCATCACATCAAGGCGAAGTTCTTTACCAACTTTTGTTAATGGGTGAACGATTACTAAGCCGCGTACGCGTTTTTTCAGTTTGCCGATGTCCGCTTGTTCTGCTTTGGTGATTTCACGAGAGAAAGGCATATCAAGTAAGCTTTTACGTTCTTTGTTCAGCTCATAGTTTTGCTTGTGCTTTAACTGGTTAAGCTGTTCTACTTCATCCGTGAACTTTGTAATCATTTCGTGATCACCACGAGAACGTGCCGCATCAAGTTTACGTTGGCATGTATCTAAACGGTTGTGCAGCTTTTGAATATCAGTTTTTATGCTCATGGTAATTTGGCTCAAATTTTAAATAGTCGAGAAGTATAGCATAGCTGAGATCACACGCTCTACTATACTTCTCGATTGTCTGGCTTTAGTTAATCAGTTCATTGCCCGATACGTTACCATCGAAGAAGGCTTCGACGTTATCAAGCGTCACAGAGGCAATGTTATTAAGTGCTTCGTGAGTCAAGAATGCTTGATGGCCAGTAAACAGCACGTTATGACAAGCCGATAAACGGCGGAAAACATCATCGACAATGACATCGTTAGATTTATCTTGGAAGAATAAGTCTTTTTCATTGTCATACACGTCTAGGCCAAGCGCACCAATCTTACCTTGTTTCAACGCTTCTATCGCCGCTAGTGAATCTAGCAACTCGCCTCGACTGGTGTTAATGATCATTACACCATCTTTCATTTGCGCGAAGGCTTTTTCGTTCAATAAGTGATAGTTTTCTTCACTCATTGGACAATGGAGAGAGATAATATCCGCATTAGCGTAGATTTCTTCAAGCGAACAGTAACGGGCTCCCATTTCTAGCGCTAATGGGTTTTCGTAGGGGTCGTAGCAAAGCAGTTCCATGCCAAGCCCTTTGAAGATACGCATCGTCGCGATACCAATCTTACCCGTACCAATAACACCAACGGTTTTTCCGAAAAAGTTAAAGCCAACAAGACCCTCTAGCGAGAAGTTGGCGTCACGTGTGCGTTGGTAGGCCTTGTGAAGACGGCGGTTTAGGCACATCATTAAACCAACCGTGTGCTCTGCCACTGCTTCTGGTGAGTAAGCAGGAACTCGAACCACTTGTAAGCCTAGTTCTTTGGCTGCTTGTTGATCAACTTTATCATATCCCGCGCAGCGCATAGCAATAAGCTTGGTCCCGCCCAGAGAAAGCTGTTTAAGGACAGGAGCTGAAAGATCATCATTAACAAACGCACATACGACATCACTGCCGTGCGCCATCTTGGCTGTTTTTTCGGTTAGTCGGAAGTCGTGATAGTGAAATTCAAAATCGCGGTTATTTTTAATTTTATTAAAAGAGGCTTCGTCGTAGGATTTTGCACTAAAAAAAGCAATGTTAATCATGGTTCCCTCTCAAAAAGTGCGGACTTTATAAATAAATATGCTTATAAAGTAATGCAACTTAGCCGCAATGAATAGAGAAATCTTCTCTTTGACTTTTGTTGTATCAAATAACGATAAGAAGTACGCCTTTCAGCGAGTCTATCTTATGGTTCCGCATTAGATACTGTTTGCTTTACGAGCATTAACTGACTAGCATTATCGCTCTTTTCTTGTTCACTTTATTAGCTTAGGCGTTACGACAATGTCAGTAAAATGGTGCTCTATGTTCTTGTGTTGTGTGTTTGCTTCTGGCACTCACGCAGCTGTTGACCTCGTTAAAGTCGACAAGTCTAAGCGTCGAATGTATTTGATGGAACAAGGAGCAGTGCTAAAAGAATACCGAATTGCTTTAGGAGCGAACCCTCAAGGACATAAACAAGAAGAGGGAGACAATCGCACACCAGAGGGCGAATACACTCTAGATTATGTTATAGAGGACTCTGCTTTTTATCGTTCTGTGCATATCAGTTACCCTGATGCGATTGATACGTTGGAAGCGAAGCGCCGAGGTGTGTCCCCTGGAGGGAACATCAAAATTCATGGCTTAAAAAACGGTGAGAGTCAGTTGCCGATTTACATCCAAAGTTTTGATTGGACTAATGGGTGTATTGCGATTACCAACGAGGAGATGGACGAATTTATCCAGCTTGTCGAGATGGGGACACCAATTCAGATTGAGTGGTAACAAAAGGTCCCCTTTAATGTTCTGGCTCTTATAGGCTATGGCATAAAGCGCTGTGGATGATCACTAAAAATACCGTCTAACTGAGGCAGGTATTTCAGTTTATTTGGATTGTTCACCGTATAGCACATCACTTTGTAACCGGCTTGTTGGAGTTTGTTTATCTGGCGAGTACGAACCCAGTTAATATTTAGGTTGCAGCTATAGGCACTAACTTCTTCCAAAAGGCGTTTATCTTTTCTCGTAAAGAATTCACTTAACACACCCAATCGGTAGCCACTGCAGTATTTGTGCATCGCTCTAATGACGTCATGACTAAAGCTCGATAGGAGTACATTCTCTTGCGGCATTGGACTTTTTGTTAACGCATTGGCGAGAGTCTGCGCCACTTCTTCCGCTGGATGGTTGTCTACTTTAACTTCGATATTCAAGTTAAGCTTATTCTCAGTAGCTAAAGTGAGCAGTTCATCTAGTGTCACGATCTTCTCGCCTGAAAAGTCTGTGCTAAACCAACTACCGAAATCTAATGCTTTTAAGTCTTCCAGGGTGAGCTCATCAACACGCCCTTGTCCATTGCTGCATCGATTGACGGTATGATCATGGCAAACCACTAAAACATTATCTTTGGTAGGCTGTATATCCACTTCCACCCACTTCAACCCCAGGTCAATGGCTGCCTGAATGCTTATTTTTGTATTCTCAGGGTATGAACCTGCCACGCCACGGTGACCAATTAATAACGTTTCCATTCGCTTTATCTTTTGCTTTGCGGTTGCCTGATTGTACTCGTTTTTTCTATGAAGATATATCTAGGTGCATATTGTTAGGAACCTTTAGTACAAGTGAACATTAAACTCTAATAGTACGTTGCTGCTTCTTGGACTGAGTCCTGTGGACTTAAAGCCTTAGAGTGTGTAGTTGTTTAATTGGTAAATGAGTAATAAAATGCGAACCATTTTTATTTGAATGGTGAGTGGTAATGTCACGAGTTTTGATAGTCGATGATGACGTTCCTTTGTGTGAGCTGTTAGAAGCGGTTTTGCAAGAGGAGGGCTACATCGTATCTTCTGTGCATTGCGGTGAAAGTGCGCTGCAATATATGGAAAAAACGCCTGTAGATCTTGTATTGCTTGATGTCATGTTACCAAACCTTAACGGCATGCAAGTTGCTCGTAGGATCTGTCAGCGCTTCGCGACACCTATTCTAATGCTTACCGCTCTCAACGATGAAAACTCGATGCTTGATGGTTACCAAGCGGGGGCCGATCAGTATATCGGAAAGCCCTTTAATGTCGCTGAGCTTCTAATGCGCATCAAAGCGATTCTTCGTCGTGTTGGCTTGGAACGTCAACGTCAGACGATGTGTAGTACCGTTCAAACGATCAGCGACCAGCTTAATAGCTTACCCCTCACAAGTACGGAAGCTGAACTATTGAGCTACTTGGTAAAAAATCAAGGAGTCGTGATTTCAAAAGCAGAGCTTCAAACTGAAGTGTTAAAGAAAGAGCTGAGTCCTTTTGATCGCAACCTTGATATGCACATCAGTAACATACGTCGCAAGTTAGTTGAAGCGGGGCTTTCCAAGCAACATATCAAAACCTTCCGTGGCAAAGGTTACAGTTATTTAGAGGCTGTAAACCGTTAATGAAGCTCCGATGTCCACCTTTTATTGCAAAACGTAAAGATAGCTTAGCGTTCAAGTTATTTAGTTGCATGACCGCAATTGTCATTAGTATTTTGGTCGTGCAATCCTTAGCGGAACAAGCTCTGGTGAAAGCCATGTTGAAAGTGCCCGATAGTGTGCGAGAAGAAATGCTAGACCTTGCACATCAAGCCAATGTATTGATTGAGCACGGAGACATGGACGAACTTGCTGACTGGGCAAATGCGCAAAACTTTTATTTATTTGTGTTGAATGAACATCAGCAACCAGTTACGCACCGTCTGATGCATCCGCACTTCGAGTTCAAACTTCAATTTAAGAGAAGCATTGATGATCAACTTGAGGGGAAAGTGAATCGCCCCATCATCAATATTCCTTTAGTTCATGGCAATACTTTAGTGATTCAATTGCCACATCGACTGCACCCTGCAAATGACTTCATTCTGTATTTCTCTATTCTCAAAGTCGTGATTGCAGTGGTTATTTTGGCGCTCTTTTCGCTGCTAATGGCACGTAACTTACAGCAACCATTGGATCGATTGAGAGAAGCAAGCAAAAAGCTATCTAATGGCGATTTTAATGTCAGTGTCGTGAAAGAGCTGAAGTCGAGCACGCGTGAGTTTAACGAGTTAGCGCAAGATTTCGATCACATGACGCAACAGATTCATTCTCTCGCTGAAAAGCAGCGACTGCTTATAAGAGATGTCTCTCACGAATTGAGAACGCCGTTAGCGAGGCAGAACTTGGTTCTGCATCTTTTGCGAAAGCGTGTTGGAGAAAGTGAGCAAAGCCTAGTGGCAAGGCTAGAAGATGAAGCAAAAGAGCTAAACCATTTGATCAGCGATATATTGGAGTTCAGTCGCTTGGAAAATGCGCGCTTCGACAAAGCCACGAAACGCTGTGATTTAGTAGTTTTGCTCTCCCCGCAAGTAGAACGTTGCAAAATAGATTTGAAGTCAGAACAGACGTTGTCTTTCCGCTCAGAAGCTGTATGTGCTAAAGCCATTTGTGAAGAAACGCTGGTCATTCGTTGTTTGAACAATCTTATTGGTAATGCCATTAAATATTCAGGACCAGCATCTCAGATAGAAGTTTCTCTGGAAAATTATGTCAAAGAAGGGCAGCAGTTCACCACCATGTCAGTATCTGATGATGGGCCTGGTATTCCAGAGAACAAGCTGGTCGATATTTTTGATCCGTTTACACGCTTAGATGCTTCTAGAGATAAAAAGCTTGGTGGCTACGGTTTAGGTCTTGCGATTGTCAAAGAATCCATGCGTATTATGGGTGGAGCAGTCACGGCGAAAAACCGTGAGCAAGGCGGTTTGAGGGTTACTTTAGTGTTCAAGCAATAAGTATGATTAAGTCGTAATTTTTGTGATTAATGTCACATTATCATGGCGCATCATCAGAGAGTACTTTACAAAAGTTTGCAAATGCAAAGAATGTAAATTTAATGCAAATGGTAATACTTATCACTTATATTCACCCGCGAAATAATTAAGAGGGAATCGCATTCAACAAGTATGTGACCCGAAAAATAATAATCGGAGTGAAAGGATATGTTTACTAAGAGCCATTTGGCGTTAGTGATCGGTGCAGTGTTAGCAACACCTGCAGTGGCGGAAGTTCAAACAGACGAACATGTAGTTGTAGAAGGTCGAGAGTTCGGCTACAAGGCAGATACAAACAGTACAGCAATGCGCATGGAGATGACGCAGCTGGAAACGCCGGGACAAGTAGCGGTTATCGATGAAACGGTAATTGATGAGCAGCGTGCAAGTACACTTGGTGAAGTGCTACGTAACGATGCAAGTGTTAGCGCGGGTGGTACAAGCCGTAACCGCGAACGTTTCTCTCTACGTGGTTTTGAACTTAGCAGTTCAGACGGTTTTCTTCGTGATGGTCGTCAACACTGGTCACACTACCGTCAGCCAATTGAGCTTTTAGAGCGTGTTGAAGTGCTTAAAGGTCCATCAGGTCTGCTATACGGTAAATCTGAGCCGGGTGGTTTGGTAAACATGGTTTCGAAAAAACCAACAACTCAAACACAAGCAAGTTTGAGTCAAGATCTAGGTTCGAATGATCACTCACGCACTGTGCTTGATGTGAGCGGCGCGCTAAATGATGCAGAGACACTGCGAGCGCGCGCAATTTTTGCCAAAGAAAGCTACGGCTCTTGGCGCAGGTACGGTGATGGCACTGAGCCTAAAACAGATCGTACGGTAGCTGGCCTAGTGGTTGAGTACGATATCACAGACAACTTTATGGTATCGGCTCATTACGATCGCACGAAAGACGATGGTAGCGTGGACTCTGGCGCATACATTGTTGATGGCAAAGCGGTTCGCGGTGATAAGTACATTTGGGATGCGCAGTGGTCTGAAATTGATAACGAAGTAGAAAACTACGGTGTCGATATTAATGCGCAAGTCACGGATAACGTGAACGTAAAAGCAGGTTACAACCGCCAAGACTTTAAGCGTTTTGATGTAGAGTCTTACCCTAAGTTTGATCAGTATGAAGAGTTAAATACGATTAAGCATCGAGGCAACGATCGCTCCGATAATTGGGTATTTGATACTGCATATATAGATGTGACGACGGACTTTACTTTGTTCGGTACGGAAAATACGTTGTTAGTGGGCGCTAACTACTTAGATTACAGTTATGATCGCTTTATGGCATTTCATAATGAGGCGAGTATTGCGCCAGGAGAAACGGTGCCTAAGCCTAGCTATCGTAGTTCGAAGAAATCACCAACTGCTGAGTACGATACTTGGGGTATCTACGCGCAAAATATGATGACGATTAATGATTACTGGCAAGTGCTTGCAGGTGTTCGTTATGACGAAAAGCGTGATGATGAACTGACCGAAAACCAGGTTTCTCCAAAATTTGGTGTCATTTTCCACCCATCGACGAATGGCTCGGTTTACGTTCAGTATTCTGAAAGCTTCATGCCTCAAGGTGAAGTCAGCAACGGTAGTCGTACCTACATCAATGAAGGTGAGAAACTCGACGCTGAGCGTGGTATCTCTTATGAAATCGGTACGAA
This sequence comes from Vibrio sp. Vb1574, assembly GCF_033338675.1. NCBI lineage: Bacteria > Pseudomonadati > Pseudomonadota > Gammaproteobacteria > Vibrionales > Vibrionaceae > Vibrio > Vibrio sp. Vb1574. The sequence continues at coordinate 164,027 of NZ_JAWOTC010000007.1, read as the reverse complement.
GTGGGAACTGTTTGATCAGCGTTTATTTGTATCTGGTGCTGTGTTTGATATCACGTTAGAGAACATCTCGCTGGATGTTGAAAGCGGCAAAGACGCGGGCGGCAATCTCCTACACAAGAAAACGCAAGGTGGTGAGCAAGTTCACAAAGGCGCTGAGTTAATGGCTCAAGGTTTTGTGACCCCAGAGTTGTCGCTAACCGCTTCTGCAATGTATTTGGATGCAGAGCTTAAGAAGGCAGAAAGATATGAAGGTAACCGCCCTGTAGACGTGCCAGAGTTCTCGGCAAGTCTATGGTCTAGCTACAAGGTTCAAGACAACACTAACTTAAACCTTGGTTTGATTTATGAAGGTGATCGCTACGGTGATGCAAAGAACACCTTCAAGAAAGATGGCTACGCTCGCGTTGATATGGGCGTGTCATACAAACATAAGTACGATGAAAACTTGGATATCATTGCTCGATTCAATGTCGAGAATTTATTCGATACCGACTACTTCGCAGGTGGTGGTAGCACGAATGGCGAGCAAAAAGGTGCGAGTGGGGTTGTGGTTGGAGAAAGCCGCAACTACATGGCAACAATCCAGTTCAAGTACTGATAACAATTTGATTATTAAAGGGGAAGGGTAGTCTTCCCCTTTGGTCGTTTTTGGAACACAGAAATATAACTCGTATGAATCTAATGAAATCAAGTATCGCTCTGTTGATATCATCGGTTTTGATTCCCGCTCACGCGGCGAACTTAAACGATGCACAAGCTGTGCAGAGTAAAACAAACCAGTCGTCGGCGGTAAGCCAAAAACGTATTGATGCAAGCGCAGAAAAATCACTTACTCTAGAAGCTGAAATTGAGCAGCTGCAAGAAGAAGTCGGTAACTTGAAGATTTATCGCGATCATCTTGCAAGCCTTGTTGAGAGCCAAAATCAAGAAGTTGATAGCTTGAACGCGCAAATTGAACAGATTGCTCAAACTCGTCAAGGTGTCGTGCCTTTAATGTATCACATGCTTGAGGGCTTAAAAGTGCTCGTCGCTAACGACAAGCCTATACGCAAAGCGCAACGTGAGGAGCGAATTGCAAAGCTGGATTCCATGATGACGCGTGCAGACGTTGCGGATGCAGAGAAGTTTCGTCGTATTTTAGAAGCGTACCAAATTGAAATGGATTACGGCACCAAGCTTGGCGTTTACCAAGGCAAGATTAACCTGGGTGACAATGAAGCTGTGGAGGCGGACATTCTCTATTTAGGCCGTTTGTCTTTGGTAGCGCGTAGCTTATCTGGTGACACATTTTGGAGCTGGTCACAGCAACAACAAGCATGGCAACAAGTGGGTTCTGAGCAAAAATCAGAGCTAGACAAAGCGTTCGCTATGGCGAATAAACAGATCGCGCCGAGTATGTTAACTCTGCCAGTGTCGTTAACCGCTGCGGAGGGCAAATAAATGATGAAAAAATGGTTATCGGTTGCATTAATCTCGACAGCCGCATTAATGCCTTATACAACTTTTGCTAGTGATGCGTTGTTACAAAAGGCGCAGCAAGAAAATCGTCAACAGCAATCGCACAATGTCGCGCGTGAATCAGGTTTTAAGCAAACAGAGCAAGACCTACAGGCTATAAAGAATAAATTGGTGGCAGAGCGTGCTGCTCTTCAAGCAGAGGCGGACTCATTAAGTGTTACCTTCGGTGAAAATGAAGCAGAACTGGCACAGCTAGAAGAAAAGTTGCGTCTAGAAACCGGGAGCCTAGGTGAGTTATTTGGCGTCGTTCGCCAGAACGCAAAAGAGCTAGAGTCTGAGCTAAAAAGCTCAGTAACCGGTGTAGATGCAAACTCATATCAGAAAGATATCGATGCTATTGTTGCGGCTAAATCACTGCCAACGTTGACCCAACTTCAGGCGATGTGGCGCAGCATGGAAGAACAAATCAAAGCAAGCGGTGAAATGGCAAACGTCTCTTTCACACTGCTAAATGGCGAGGGTCGTGAACAAACGGTTAGTGGTGTTCGTCTTGGTTCTATGGCGCTGCTGGATGACACTGGCTACGTTAAGTGGAATGGTCAACGCGGAGATGCGGTAAACTATCTTCGTCAGCCTGAAAGCGGTCCAACAGCGAATACTATTTCCTCTGGTGACATTGATGCGCTTGTCATAGATCCGTCACGTGGCATTCTTCTTGAGCAGCTCGCAAACTCACCGACTTTGGCTGATCGCCTAAATGCGGGTGGCGTTGTCGGCAAAATCATCCTTGGTTTATTGGCTATCGGCCTATTGATTGCGCTCGTACGTGGTGCATCTCTGATGATTTCGCGCCAGAAAATCATGAAGCAACTGAAAACCCCAGCGCAGCCAGGAAACAACCCTTTGGGTCGCGTGCTTGCGGTATACCAGAAAGACAAGCATCGCAGCGTAGAAGCGTTAGAACTACGTCTTTTGGAAGCTGTTGTTGATGAGCAAACCCACCTAGAAAAAGGGTTGTCGATGCTTAAGCTTCTTGCTGCTCTAGCTCCTATGCTTGGCCTACTAGGCACGGTAACGGGTATGATCGAAACCTTCCAAGTCATCACTCAATTTGGTAATGGTGATCCGAAAGTAATGGCGGGTGGTATTTCAATGGCACTTGTGACTACCGTACTTGGCCTTGTTTCAGCCATGCCTTTGCTATTAGCGCACAACGTATTGAGCTCTCAAGCAGAAAATATTCGCAGTATCTTAGAAAAACAAGGCATCGGTTTAGTTGCAGAACAAGCTGAGCGTGATATGCCGAGTAACAAAAGTCACTCTAACACCTTAGCGGAGAACGCAGCGTAATGGAGCAGATCCTACTCAGCACATTGGGTTTGATCAGTGAGGATTGGGCCACAACCTTGATGAGCTTTATGCAGCAAGGTGGTCAAATCCTATGGTGGCTGGCCGCCGTCGTGGCGGTGTGCTGGCTGTTGGTTATGGAGCGAGTTATTTATCTCACAACGGTTTTCCCTGGGGTAAAAAAACAGCTTTGTGAGCAGTGGCAAGCAAGATCAGAGCACCACTCTTGGTACGCGCATCAAATCCGTGAAGGATGGATTGCAAAAGCGCAAATCGAACTGCGCCAAAACCTATCGACTATTAAGCTACTTGTGGCGGCTTGCCCAATGCTAGGGTTGTTAGGGACGGTGACAGGCATGATTACGGTGTTTGACGTAATGGCATCGCAAGGCAGCAGCAATCCGAAATTGATGGCTTCTGGTATCTCACTTGCTACGCTGCCAACCATGGCAGGTATGGTAGCAGCGCTTGCGGGCATGTTTATTCATGCTCGCCTTAGCAAAGTGTGTGAACGAAAAGCTATCCAGTTAGAACAATCTTTAAGGAGTCAAAAGTGAGACTCGGACGCAGACCTAACCAACAAGATGAAGCTCAAGTCGATTTAACCTCGATGCTTGATATCGTCTTCATCATGTTGATCTTCTTCATTGTGACCAGTTCGTTTGTACGTGAATCCGGTGTAGAAGTGAATCGCCCTCAGGCTTCTAATGTAGTAAGCCAAAAAGATGCGGGCATTTTTATCGCAGTAACGGCAGCGAATGATGTGTACATCGACAAACGAGTGGTTGATATTGAGCGTGTTGAGGCCTCTATTGAGCACTTGTTACTTGATCAGCCTGATGCCTCGTTAGTTATCCAAGCTGACGAGCATGCTTACAATGGCACTGTCGTGAAAGTGATGGACGCTGCAAAGGCGGCGGGTGTGAAGAACATTGCATTGGCGGCGGAGAAACCTTAATGGGCAGGCTGTTACTTGCACTACCAGCATCACTGTTAATTTCTGTGAGCTTGTTTAGCTTTATGGCGTGGATGGTTGATAAAGGCAACCAGCGTGCACCAGAAGCTTCAGAAGCCGTTCGTTTTGATATGGTGATGGTAGAGAATGAAGCAGACGTGCAGCGTCGTCAACGTTCAGTGCCGGAGCAACCAGAACCACCTCAAGCGCCGGAGCCAATGGATCTGTCTCAAGCTGACACTCAAATGGAACCAATGAGTCAGATGACGCCAGTCAGTGCTTTAGGTTTAAACACTGCCCTTGAAGGTATCGCGATCAGTGCCCCAAACTTGAAGGGAACAATGGGCAACCAGCAAGCACTGCCGTTGTATCGTGTTGATCCTCGCTATCCAAGTAAGGCGCTGAAACGTAGAGTGGAAGGTTATGTCATTATGCGTTTCACGATCGATGCAACTGGACGACCAAAAGATATTGAAGTGATCGAGGCTGAGCCCGAGCGCATGTTTGAAAGGGAAGCAATCCGTGCGCTTAAAAAATGGAAGTATCAGCCAAAAGTTGAGGATGGTGTGTCAATTGAGCAGTTCGGACAAACCGCTAAAGTGGAGTTCAAGTTAGCCAAATGATGAAAAAATTCTTAATCGGTACGGTATTAAGCCTGAGTGCACTCTCAACCATTGCCAGTGAGTTAAGCCAATACACCGCAGCGAGAGTTCAACGAGCACACAACTTGGCTCAAGAGGAGAAACTAAAAGAAGCGATTTCATCTCTTGAGGCTATGGAGCTTTCTCGTGGATATGACCAAGCTTATGTCGCTCGAATGTTGGGTATTTTTTACTGGCAGAACGAGCAAACTCAAGCGGCGATTAAGCAACTTGAGTTGGCAGTCAATAGTGGTTTGCTACAAGATGAGCAAGCATGGCAAACCCGAAAAATGTTGGCTGATATACTACTAAACGAGCAACGTTTTTCTAAGGCTTTACCTCATTACTATGCCTTGAGCAAAAACATTCCTAAAGGTCAAAAAGCGCATGAGCTATGGCTGCGTATTTCCCAATCTCATTATCAACTGAGTCAGTGGCAAAAAGTGCTTTCAGCAATGGCTCGTTATGAGAAATTTGGTCAGCCAGACAAGCTTGGCGCATTGTCGATAAAGCTTTCTGCTGAGCTAGAACTGAAAAAGTGGAAGCCGGCAATCTCGACCATCAAACGCTTAATCGTGATTGAACCTGAGCGAATTGAATGGTGGCGTCAGCTTGTTGCTCTATACCTACGGGTTGATGACAACAAACGTGCCCTAGACTCTTTGGCGTTGGCAAAACTGAAAGGGTTACAACTTAGCCAAGATGACTTAAAGCTGCTGGCACAATTGTACGCGAAACGAGGTATTCCTGAGAGAGCTGCATTGGTGATGAACGAGCTAGAGGATGTAAACTCGAATAGTAAGCTAAAAGCTCAGCAAGCAACGTATTGGCAAATGGCAAAAGAGTGGGAAGAGTCTATTGATAGCTGGCGTATTGCAGCTCAGCTAGATAGGCAGTATTACTGGAACTATTCTCAACTGCTGGTGCAAGAAGGCCATTATAAAGATGCCATTGCCGCGCTCGATAATGTCAGAGGTCGTAAAGCGGATGTTGCACTTATCAAAACTCGCGCTTACTACAAACTTAAGCGGTTTGACGATGCGCTCGCTAATGCCAAAAGAGCGAATGAGATTAAGCCATCGAATCAGGCAAAAAGTTGGGTTAAGTATCTATCACAGCTACGCAAAGTAGAATCGACGCAGAACTCATAGCGAACATTTTTATTAAATACCCGAGCTCAGTCTCGGGTATTTTTTATCTAAAGTCATAAAGGCTATTTACTGCATGAGTTTTTCATAAAAGGCTAACGCATCAAATGGTCGGGAGAAAAAGGGGCTTTTCTCTATATATTCTTGATGTACTTTGCTCAGTGTTTCAAACTTTTCTATAGATGTAGGTTCGATATGAAAAGTAAGGCTTTCAGTCGATTCTACAAGCTTTAATGTTGAGGTTCTTGAAGCGTTATTTTTTGCTATTAATAAGTAATATGCTAGTTCTTGTTTCTCTTTTAAGACACAAGCTTCAAAAGCTTTTTCGCTTAAAAAAGGTAGAGCAGGAGTTAATGCTTCTATATGGTTCTTTGAATACTCTAGGGTTTGTTTGTCAGGTGTATTCTGGTCTGCCATAGATTCGCACAGCTTTATCTTAGCACCATAATTATCGATAGATTGGCTTACGTTGTTAAACAAACTGGCTTCAAACTTTTCACTTGCGAAAGTGACACTTGAGAAAAGTGATAAGAGAATTATTCCAACATTCTTGTTCATATTTTTCCTTCTGAACTACACCATAACGTTTGGCTAGCATCAGAAAATCTTCTCTATCTAACCCTACACTAACTTCTTAGCTTACCTTTTTTATCTAGTTTATGGATAGCTTTTAAGCTTTTCATTAAATATACATAAAGGCGCATTTTGGTGGAGTCTATCCCACTTTTTAGTATTGGAAATATCATTAAATTTTGAGTCATTAAAATTGATAGGGTTATTATCTAGAGGGTAGGCAATCGGTAACTCGCATTGGCCCAAATAGCTAAAACATTTGCAAGCCAAGCTGAATTGAAAAAGTAAACAATGTAAATTAAATGCCAATACGAATGATTATCACCTAAATTATGCCCCACATTTATTGGTGATGATTGTTTCTATGTTGCTTAAAAGCAAAGGTGTTCAAACTTGGGCTCGCCGCCTACATATCTATATTTCGATGGCTCTTCTCTTAGTTACGCTGTTTTTTGCAGTAACTGGTATTACCCTCAATCGCCCCGAATTGTTTGAACGCAGTGAACCTATCATTCAACAACATACTCTGACGGTTCCGCACTCAGTTCTATTCTCACATTCAGATACCTTTCAACCTAATCGTGAAGAACTGGTAGCTTTCTTGACTAAAGAAACCGAGCTTCGCGGCACTCCCTCCGCACTAGATGTGTATACCGAAGTTGAGCAAGGTGAGTTGTTACTCGGAGAGCTTTCTATGGATTTTAAAGGCCCGGGTTATAACGCTACGGTCTTTATTGATATGACTACTGGTGCAGCAGACGTCGAAACGACGCACTACGGTATTGTTGCGCTGCTGAACGATCTACATAAAGGACGCAACAGTGGTGGGATTTGGAAGTGGTTTATCGACGTCACTGCGCTTTTGATGGTGTTTTTTGTTCTTACAGGCGTGTGCTTGTTACTGCCTAAGAAGAAGACGCTCAGAACGTCAATGCAATGGATGAGCTTTGGTACGTTACTGTCGCTCGTAATTTATTTTGTTGCTGTTCCATAACAGCTTTTTAGAGAACACTTATGTTGAACACAGGAAGATTTTTCCGCCGTAATCACTTTTGTAAAGCCGCTTTGATCGCGGCTTTTACTCCTTTCTCTCTTTCCGCGGCGCCTCTACCAGATAACGCGAAGGTCGACTTCGAACTCGAACTTCCAAAGATAGATACCTCAATGTATGCACGCCCTTATGTGGCGGTTTGGGTTGAAAACGATCAGCGTAAACCGGTTAAAACCATTCAGTTATGGGTAGGGAAAGACGAATGGTTAAAAGATCTACGCAGCTGGTGGAGAAAAACGGGTCGTTATGATCGTGAACTTGTTGATGCGGTGACTTCTGCAACACGTCCTGCTGGTCAGTACCGCTTTGTCTGGGATGGAACCAATGACTCAGGGGAGCGTTTGGAACAAGGAAATTACACGTTGTACGTCGAAGTCGTTCGTGAACACGGTGGGCGAAACTACTTACGTCAAAAAATAACGCTAGCGGACAGTGACGTGCGCTATGAGCTTAAACCAACACAAGAGACGGGTGTCATCACCGTCAATTATCAAGTTAAGTGATTAAAGGACACAACAATGAAAACCAAAATGAAAGCAGTGGCATTGGCGAGTGTAATGGCAATGGGATTGGCTGTAACCACCACCGCACAAGCACATCCACGTTGGGTTCTGCCCTCTCACTTTACGGTTTCTAAAGAAGGCGGTGACTGGCTGACATTTGATGTTACTGCCTCTCACGGAACGTTTGTTTTTGATAAGCCTGCGGGTAGTGACCAGGCGTTTGTGGTGATGCCGGATGGCCGCTCTGAGCGTCCTAACTTTGTTGTTCGTGGCAAGCGTCGCTCTATGTTTGATTTCTTTTTTACAGAAGAAGGCACGCACAAAGTTGCGATTAATAATCAGCCGAGCTACTACACACAATACAAAGCGGGCCGTCGTGATACGGTGAAATGGGCGCGAGCAAGCAAAGCTGAGCGTGGTGATGTGCTTCCCGAGCAAGCGCGTGATGTGGTTACTCAACTAAGTTACACCCGAGCAGAAAGCTACATTACGGTTGGTATGCCAACGGACAAAGCGTTGGAGATTGAAGGCAAAATGCTAGAGATGAAACCGATCACGCATCCATCGGACATCATTGAAGGTGAGCCTGTGACTTTCCAGTTTTTCTTTAACGGAGAGCCACAAGAGGGCGTTACTGCTGAGATTACACGTGAAGGGACCATGTACCGAAACCATCAAGAACAAATCGATGTGGTGAGCGATAAAGATGGCAAAGTGATTTTCACGCCAGAAGTCGCCGGGCGCTACTTAATGAAAGCGAACTACAAAGGTGAATTGAAAGATAATCCATTGGCGGATAAAGCGAGTACCAATGTTCACCTAACGTTTGAAACTCAACTTAACTAATCGAATTAGGCTCAGCAATTGCTGGGCCATTTTGGAATTATCATGAATAACACTTCTCTTCTAAAAGCGGTTTTGCTTTTTTCTGGATTTGCGTCCTTTCACGCTGCTGCACATTTTCCTCTGATGAGCTGTCACTTGGCGCAAGATAAAGTGATTTGTGAAGCGGGCTACTCGGATGGATCCACAGCGGTCGACTACGATGTCGAAATGTACGATTACGACGACAATCTGATCGCCAAAGAAAAAACAGATAAGCGTTCCATCGCAGAATTTACTCACCCTGAAACAGATTTCTATTTGGTATTTGATGCCGGACATGAAAGCCCGGTGGAAGTGGATATCGTTGAGCTGAAAGAGAAATGAGTGTACAGAAAGTTCGCCCTGATGATGGTAACCGAGAAGGAAAGTGGGTCGCACTGACAATCGCAGCAATTCTCAGTTCAGCAGCCATACTTATGCCCTACCATCAGGTCGCGACTGAAAAGCCAGACATGCAGTCTCATCAAGTGTTAATCACGGATTTACATCAAAATGAGTTGGGGTTGATCGCTGAACTTAAGCTCGCTCATGAAGAGATTCGTGATTTGCAGTTAGATACCGGAACTTGGCCTGAGATCTCTGATATGGAGGCGCTTTGGATTGCTCCTTTCGTGAAAGACCAAAATTGGAAGCGTAAAGGTTCTCATCAGTGGCAACGAATTGATGACGGTGTCTACATTGGCGTGAAGACCAGTGCCCAAGGCTCTGCTTCCATGCTGTTGGATAGCCGCAGTTCTCAAGCTGATATTTGGTTTAATGATTCTAGCCGTTCGTTAAATGTGGATGGACTAAGCGAGCTAGCAAAACGCCACGATTTCGGTTGGAAACAAATCGTTGTGTCAGACTCTTCTTCCCACTCTCACGCCCATTAAGACAACATAATTGATAAGTACTATGATCAAACGCTCTCTTTTACGTCGTATTCTTACAGCCACCGCGTTATTGACGGTGTCTTCTACTGGCTTTGCTGCCGAAAAACTCAGTATTGGTATTACGCTACAACCTTATTACAGCTATGTTAAAGCCGTTGTTGGTGAGAAGGCGGACATCATTCCTTTGGTTGATGCTGGTTTTAATCCTCACAACTATTTGCCACAACCTAATGATCTTAAGCGCTTAAATGAAATGGACGTAATAGTGATCAATGGTATTGGTCATGACGATTTTGCACTGAAAGTGATCAAGGCTTCTCAGCGTGATGATCTCGTGGTTATCGAAGCGAACAAAGAAGTGCCTTTATTGCCCGCTATGGGGCAGTCTGTTGGTCAAGGAGCAGTGAACCCTCACACCTTTGTCGGTCTATCAACAACCATTCAAAAGGTTTACACCATCGCGAGTGAGCTAAGCCAATTGGACCCAGACAATGCTACGTTCTATCGCCAAAATGCTCGTAAATACGCGAAAACATTTCGCCTGATGAAGCGTGATGCAATGTTGTCTCTTGGTGAGTTGGACACGGCTGGTATGAAGGTGGCGACAACCCACAATGCTTACGGATATATCCTTCAGGAGTTTGGTGTTGACGTTGCCGCTGTCATTGAGCCTGCTCATGGCGTTGAACCAAGTGCAAGTCAGCTACAGGAAACGATAGAGAAAATTCGTGAATCGGGCATTGATGTTCTGTTTTATGAGCTCAATATGCCGAATCGCTTTGTTGATACCATCGAAGAGGCGACTGGGGTGCAGCTTTATCGCTTTTCTCACATGACTCACGGTGAGTATGAGGCTGATAAAGTCGAGGTTGAGATGCGAGATAATGTGGAAACACTAATCGAAGCCATGAAATTTGTGGCGAGTAAGCGAGCAGGGGAAAAGGCGTAATGACTGGACCTTCCGTTTCCTTAAGTAACGTGGGCCTAAAATACGCCGACAATATCATTTTGCAGAACATCAGCGCCGAATTCGAGAACGCGAAATGTCACGTGATTATGGGACCGAACGGCGGTGGTAAAACCTCTTTGCTTCGTTCGGTACTTGGACTCACGCCATTTTCGGGAAACATAGCGCTCAATTGGCCAGAACCATCAGCTGCATCGGGGAAGATAGGGTATGTGCCACAAAAAGCGATGTTTGAAGCAAGCCTCCCGTTAACCGTGATGGATTTTGTACTGCTTAACCAAACTCGTATCCCTCTATTTTGGCGACGTAAAACCAAACAAACTCAACATGCCCTGGCCCAGCTGGATCGCGTGGGTATGGCAACGCGTTGCGATCGTCGTATGGGGCAACTCTCTGGCGGTGAGCAACAGCGTGTTTTGTTTGCGCAAGCTTTACTGGATGAGCCCAATTTATTGGTTTTAGACGAACCTACAACTGGCATGGATGAGCAAGGTGTTCGATATCTTGAAGGTTTGATTCATGAAGTCGTTGGAGAAGGCAAAACGGTACTGGCAGTGCACCATGACGTGACCGCAGTGCGCCGTTTAGATGCGCAGGTCCATGTTGTAAATCGTCAAATTGTGGCGTCAGGGCACCATTCAGATGTGCTAAGTCCTGATCGTATAGAAACATTATTCAAGCACTACACAGCAAAAGTGGAGGCTGCATAATGGATTTGTTGCGAGAGTTAGCGGTTAGCGGCGTTGAAGCTGGATGGTTAAGCGATAGCTTTTCTTATGCTTTCATGGTGAACGCAATTGTGGCAGCGCTGATATTAGGGCCATTACTTGGTGGTCTTGGTACATTAGTCATCGCCAAGCGACTGGCTTTTTTCTCTGAAGCGGTTGGGCATGCTGCGCTTACCGGAATCGCGATTGGTGTGTTGCTCGGTGAGCCGCCAGAGAATCCGATCATCGGATTGTTTAGCTTTTGTATGATTTTTGCGCTGTTGCTTCACTTTGTTCGTAATCGTACGAATGTACCTTACGACACACTGGTTGGGGTTTTTCTTGCACTAGCGTTAGCGGTTGGTGCTGCGCTGTTAATGTACGTTGCTCGCAAGATCAACATTCACATGTTGGAGAACGTGTTGTTTGGCTCGATCTTGACTGTGACGGACAACGATATCCTTATTTTAGCGATCAGTTGTTTGATCATATTACTGCTTCTTATTCCAACGTTTAACCGCATTTTGCTGACTTGTATTAGCCCGGATATTGCACGTGTACGCGGCTTTAATACCAGCTTTTATGATTACTTATTTGTCATGATGATCACCTTGGTCACCATCGCCGCGGTAAAGATTATTGGCGCGGTATTGGTTGGTGCATTGCTACTGATTCCTGGTGCAACGGCTAGGCTATTGACTAAACGCATGGGCAGTTTCGTTCTCCTTTCTTCTTTATTGGCAACCATTGCGTGTTTAGTAGGAACCATACTGCCGATGGAGCTTGAGCTACCAGTGCCATCAGGCGCATCCATCATCATTGTTTCTGCGGCATTTTTCCTAACAGCAACGGTTTACCGAATTATACAAAAAGCGTAACCCTTTTTATAAAGTAATGAACATGAAGATAAAAAAATTAGCGATAACTTTTGGTTTGGTTATAGCGACGACACTTCCATCGTTGGCAAGCGCCAAAGACATTTTAACCAGCACTCCCGTCACGTACATGTTGTCTGAGCAACTCATGAAAGGTACAGGGATAGAGACTCAGTATCTGCCTCCAAAGCGTTACGGCGTTGAGCGTCTTGAGAACTGGTTCGCAAATAAAGGTACAGAGCAAGTTAAGCAAGCGGGTCAAGCCGCGACGGTTGCTGTTACTCTTGGTGCGATTTGGAAACAAGACCCGACTTATGTTTACGCTCGACAGGGCAACATTCACTTGATTGAAATCGATGCATCGCAGGCCATTTCTCCTAGAGCTCAAGGAGTTGCAGTACTGACATTGGAAAACGGGTCAACATCGAAGTACGCGTGGCTTAACCCTACAAACTTAATCCGAATGGCGGGTATTGTTGGAGAGGATCTACAACGTGTATATCCTGAACACCAAAAGACGATTCAAACGAATCAACAGGCTCTTATGCTCAATGTGCGTGAACTGATCAACCAACAACAGGCAGAGATCTTCGATAAAGGCATCGATTCAGTGGTACTGATGAGTGAGTCATTAGAGGACTTTGCCTCTGGCAACCAATTGTTTGTGGTTGGGCGCGAATTTAAGCCGGAATTTGAGTGGACAGAAGAAGACAAATTATCTTTAAAAGCTCAGTTTGAACAAGATAAAACGCTATGGTTAGTGACGGATAAACGACCGTCGAAAACCTTGACATCGCTTATTAAACCGAGCCGCATACTGCAAATTGATGTTATTGACCGCTGGGGCAGTAAGGGTATCAAAACTGAGAAGCCACTCGCACGTTGGGAGATGTGACACGTAAAAAGCCACAGATTTTATGATGGGGAATGAAAAGTTCCCTATTTTTTTTGTGACTCAGTTCAAAATGTGAGCATTAATACCACTGGTTGCATAAGAAAGTGTTTGTTTCATTTCTATTTCATTACTACTTTGTTATGTGTTCGTTGCGATTGATTCGGATTTAATCTGTTTCTAAGCGAACCGGTACAAACAACTATACGGATGTTAACAATGAAAATGAAAACTCTAGCCGTTGCAGTGGCGGCACTAGCATGTGGTTCACAGGCCTTCGCAGCAGAAGTTTACAACAGCGATGGTACATCTTTATCGATCGGCGGTCACGTTTCAGTTGGCGTGGGTGAGTATTTCGAAGAAGATGTAAAAGTTCACCAAGTGTCTCCACGTATTAACGTTGCGGGTAAGAAAGACATTGGCAACGGTATTACTATCGACGCTAAAGGTGAATGGGCGCTTAACTACCTAAACGGTGGCGAGCAATCGTTCAAAACTCGTCTAGGTTACATCGGTGCTACTCATGAGCAGTTTGGCCGTTTAGTAGCAGGTACTCAATGGTCACCTTACTACGATGTCGCTGGCGTTGCGGATCTACCAATCGCGTTTGCGAACGACTTTTTGTACGACAACCACGGCAACCTAGGCTCAGCTCGTGCTGATAAAATGCTTAGCTACCGTAAAGGTTTTGAATTTGGTGAAGGTTTTGCTTTCAACCTAGGTCTAGGTTGGCAAGGTGAGCAAACTTCAGATGCAACAACATACGAGCAACGTGGTCAAGTTGCATTGAGCGGTTCTGTAGCTGGCTTTGGTCTAGGCTACGTATACAGCGGTGGTGATGTTAAAAACGCGACTCTAGGTACTAAGAACGCTGAATCACACCTATTCTCTGTAAACTACGGTCAGTACGGTTCAGGTCTATACGCAGCAGTAGTATACGGTATGAACGAGTACTTTTACCAAATGCGTAAAGACACTTCTCAACTTGAAGCTCTTTTGGCATACGGCGTAAACGATTGGACATTCAGCGTTAACTACGAAGGCGTAGAAGACGAAGAAGACAATAAGACAGTTTCAAGCGAAACTGCGCTACAAGCAGAGTACGCTGTAACTCCTGCTTTCGTAACGTTTGCAGCTTACCAGTTTGATCTAGGTAACGACTACAACAATGAAGAGAACGACTACTGGACTCTAGGTGCTCGTTACTACTTCTAATAAATAGGCCAGTTTCTACTGCCTAAACACATTTATTGTGTTAACGCCTACTCGTTGTGAGTAGGCGTTTTTCTTTCTGCTATCCTTTGGCTATAAGAGACGCTAGTCATTCTGTGCTTAGGTAACCCCACTCTTTGTTTAGAGAGTGCGTCTATAAAAATGCCCGCAACTTGCGGGCATTTTTTGTTGTTAGAGATACAGTTCTATTAATACGCTTATTTTTTATCGAGTAAATCGAGGAAGAAGGCATACTCTAGCGCATCTTCTTTTAAGCGCTTAAATCGACCAGATGCGCCGCCGTGTCCGGCTTCCATATCGGTTTTGAACAACAAGACGTTATCGTCTGTCTTCATTTCACGAAGTTTGGCGACCCACTTCATTGGTTCAAAGTACTGTACTTGAGAGTCGTGCAAGCCAGTCGTTACCAACATGTTCGGGTAGTTTTGCGCCTTGATGTTGTCGTAAGGCGAGTAACTCAACATATAGTCATAGTATGTTTTGTTATTTGGGTTACCCCATTCATCATACTCGTTGGTGGTCAATGGAATTGATTCATCGAGCATAGTGGTTACCACGTCCACAAACGGAACATGAGCGCCGATACCGCGATACAGTTCTGGTGCTTGGTTGATGATAGCCCCCATTAAGAGGCCTCCTGCAGAGCCACCAACAGCGAAGACTTTATCTTTCGCGCCATAGCCTTGTTCAACCAAATCTTTAGTCACATCAATAAAGTCGTTGAATGTATTTTGCTTGGTTAGTTTTTTACCGTCTTCATACCAAGGGCGGCCAAGCATTTCAGATCCACGAATATGAGCAATGGCGTAAACAAAGCCGCGATCCAATAGACTCAAACGTGTCGAGCGGAAAGTTGGCTCAATGGTTGCGCCATAAGATCCATAACCATATTGGTAGAGTGGATTCGTACCATCTTTCTTAAATAAGTCTTTACGATACACCAAAGAAACGGGTACTTCTTTACCGTCACGGGCTGTGACCATGATGCGTTCTGATTGGTAATTGTCAGGATTAAAATCACCAAGTACAGGTGTTTGCTTCATGATTTCTGACCCGCCCGTTTTTAGATCGAAATCGTAGTAGGTTCCTGGAGTGGTTAAACTGCTGTAATAAATACGAACTTTCTCGTTATCCAGCTCTAGGTTACCTGTCAAATAGGCAGCAAACGCATCGTCATTAAATGTGAGGGGGAATTCTTTTCCTGTTGAAAGCTGACGTACAGTGACGCTTGCTAGGCCGTTAGAGCGCTGCTCATAGACGATGTGATCATCGAATAACTCGAAGTCGACAAGTTGATTGTTGTCGTCTGCGGCAATCACATCTTGCCATTTAGAGCGGTCATGCATGTCATTTTGATGAACTTTCATCAAACGGAAGTTGACGGCTTGATAGTTAGTATAAATGTAGTACCAATCGCCTAGCTTAGAAATACTGTATTCAATGCCATCTTCACGAGGATAGAACGGTTTCGCCTTTGCTTTAGGGTTGTTCGCATCAATGATAGAGACCCCACTGGTTTCTGTACTCGAATGCCAGATATAAATATCTTCGCCATCTTTGCTTTTGCTTAGTGAGGTGTAATAGGCGCTGTCGGTTTCCTCAAAAATCAGCTCATCGCTGCTTTGTGGTGTGCCTAATACATGACGATAAACTTGGTAGCCCAATAAGGTCTGTGGATCTTTTTTGATGTAGTAAAAGGCGTTGTTATCGTTCTGCCATGCGACAGCGCTTGAGGCCCCTTCGATTTCATCTTGTAGGTAATTGCCTGTTGTCAGGTCTTTGATCTTAAGGGTGTACACGCGGCGGCTTAATGTGTCTTCGCCATACGCCAATAAGTTTTCATTCGGACTAACGTATAGGCCGCCGATACTGAAAAATTCATGTTCTTTTGCTAGTTCATTGACATCTAAAATGATTTGTTTGTCTTTGCCTGCAAAGTCTTTAGCTCGCAAATGGACTTCGTACTCGTTATCTCCGGTCACTTCACTGGAGTAGAAATAGTTGCCTTTACGAACCGGTACTGAGTTGTCGTCTTTTGCGATGCGCCCTTTAATTTCTTCAAATAGCGTATCTTGAAGTGTTTCAGTGTGCTTTAGAACGGTTTCTGCGTACTGATTTTCTTTCTCTAGGTGCTGTAAAATTTCAGGGTCTTTACGTTCGTCGTCACGCATCCAGTAGTAGTTATCAACGCGGGTATCGCCATGAATAGTCATCGAGTGAGGGACTTTTTTCGCAACCGGAGCTTGAGTTTGTTGAGCAACGATCTGTGTTTGGGAGTATTGAGTCATGCTGGGGATTCCTTGATTGCTGCATCCGGCGACAAGCGCGACCGAGACGGCCAACGTAGTTAAAGTGAAACGCATCTGATTTTATCCTTATTGTACACCCAAGTGGCCTCATCCTGAGGGCTGGGCTTTCATTTTGTTAGTGGTTTTCAGTTGTCCATTCTTTGTTATGGGGTATACCGAAAAAGTGAGAATCCTCAATATTTCGAGTTGGATACTCAATTTGAAGGGAGCTGAAAACACATTGTGTAAGCAGCTGTTATTTTTAACAAATATCAATTCGAAAGTTAAATCATTCTCATCGGGAAATCGATATAGTGTGATATGAAAAAAGGGACACACTTGTTGAGTGTGTCCCTTTTGGACTTTGAAAGTAAGCTGATAATGATCAGATAACTTGCGGTACTTCGTTTGAGTGATTGTGTGCTCGATTCACCCACATTAACCCAAGCATTGCAATTACCGACATTGCCATCATCAAAATGCCCAAAGGCATCTGGTTATGCGCTGGAAATAGTGACGCGAGCAAAGTTGCGACACCTGCCCCCAAGTTTTGCATGCCACCCAATGTCGCGCCTGCTGTTCCTGCATGGTATGGGAATGGCGCAATCGCTCCAGTTGTTGCTGCTGGGAAGAGAATACCTGCACCCAAAAAGTACACGGTTGCGCCTCCAACCAGCGTTAATGCAGTGGTTAAACCAAACAAGCCTGGGATGAGCACAATAGCAGAGCCCACAAAAATAGAGACCAAGCCTACATTTAAAGCACGACGCTCAGAGCGACGTCTTGCGATGTAGCTAGATAAGCCTGCACCCACCAAGTAACCTGGGATCGGCAATATAAACAGCAAACTTACCGTTGTTGCCGGTAATTCTAATACCCCACCTAACAACACCCCAGCCGCCGCTTCGAATACACCCACACCAGCGAATGTTGCAACCAGGCAAATCAAAAAGCCTTGAAAGCGACGGTCAGACAAAACGTGTTTGTAGCTTTTGGCTACTGGTTCGAATTTGCGTTTCTCTTTTGGTAGTGTCTCCATCATGCTTGTCATCATGGTGATCACAACCGCGATAGCAAATAGCGCTAAGAACAAGTAGCTTGACCGCCATCCGAAAGCTTCTGTTAGGTAACCGCCTAATACTGGTGCCATTAATGGTGAGAAAATCACACACATGCTAATTAAGCTGTTTGCTCTGTGTAGATCAGAGCCTTCAAAGCAATCGCGAGTCAGAGTGCGTGACATCGCACCGCCGCAGCCAATACCTAAGCCTTGGATAAAGCTACCGATCAAGAACCATTCAAATTGATGTGCAAATAATGCCACCAGTGTACCCGCGATGTAGATAAGCAGCCCGACGATGATGATCGGTTTGCGTCCCAAGCGGTCCGATAGTGTGCCATACGCAAATTGCGACAAGCCATATGGGATTAGGTAACAAGCCATCACAGCTTGAAGTGATGACGCAGATACCAAAAACTCGCCCGCCATATGACCGATTGAAGGCACGTACATTGTCTGGGTCATTTGACCCACGGCAGTCAATATAGCGATTAAAAAGGTAAGTTTCGCTAATGGAAACGAAGCAGACATTTGCGTATCTCTCCAAAAAATTTAAGACGTAAAAACCCTTAGCGCTCTTTTACAGAGTGCTAACTGAATTCTTGTGTTGCGGGGGGTATTTGCGCGAGATAATAGTGCTTGCTTGTATAATTAGCAATCGAAAAGTGTGAAGTTGAGCAAGATAAAAATCTATGATTTCAATTAGAAAAACTAATCCGATTTTGTTTTCAAAAAGCGGTGCATTTCTTTGTCTAATTACGTTAAATCTTTTACTTTTCGTGAATAGAATGAGCCTTATAGGTAACTGGTTTTAATGGTTAAAGTGCAAAAATAAAGCGTCTGCTCGGTTGAGCTGAGTTCAAGATGAAACGAGTGAATAAAAGGTAGAGGAAAGCATCAGAAAGAAAAGGGAGCCGAAGCTCCCTTAGAAATGATTATGTCTATTCGCGCTCAGATGCGTATGCGTAAAGCATTTCTAGTGCGATGGTTGCTCCCGCTAGTGCGGTAACATCACTGTGGTCGTATGGAGGCGATACTTCGACAACATCCATACCCACGATATTCATGCCGGCTAAACCACGAATAATTTTCAGCGCTTTGTCTGAGTTCAAGCCACCACAAACTGGTGTACCAGTTCCCGGTGCGAAGGCCGGGTCTAAGCAGTCGATGTCAAAAGTAACATACACTGGCTTGTCTGCGACGGTGCGACGAATTTCTTCTAGGATCTCGTTCACCGACATGTCATTCGCTTGCATCGCATTAATCACATTGAAGCCGTGATCTTGCTGTTTGTACTCCGTACGAATGCCGATTTGTATTGAGTTCTTCGCTGAGATCAAACCTTCTTTCGGCGCATGGTAGAACATCGTACCGTGGTCGTATGAACTGCCATTTGCATAGGTGTCCGTATGAGCATCAAAGTGAATCAAAGCCATTTGGCCATGATGCTTCGCATAGGCACGTAGGATAGGTAGCGTGATGAAGTGGTCACCGCCCAATCCCAACATGGTTTTACCACTTTTTAGAATTTCACTGGTTGCCGCTTCAAGGCGGTAAGTAAAATCTTCCGCATCACCGCAATCGAACACGAGATCACCTGCGTCGATCACTTTCAGTTTATCCAATACGTTGAAGCTCCACGGGAACTTCTTACCTTCCCATGCCAAGTTGACTGAGGCACGGCGAATTGCATCTGGACCCATACGCGCACCTGGACGACCAGATGTTGCCATGTCCAGAGGGACTCCCAACACCACAACGTCTGCGTCTGCCGATACCGGGTTACGAATGTACGGCAGACGTAAAAACGACATAGAGTTGGAGTAAAGCGAATAATCAGTTTTAGTAAACAAATCATTCATATCAGAAGTCCTCTAAATAGGTGTATCCTGCTAGACCTTGTTCTAGTTCTGCTAGGATTTGTGCTTGTTCATTGGCTTCAACTCGCTGTGAAACCAATTGTTTATAATTGTCACGAATCGCATCCACGTCGATATGAACGTAGCGCATCATGTCTTCTACACTATCACCTTCGTTGATGTAACTGATCTCAAATTGACCGTGTTCATCAACATTGACTACAGCACTGTGGGTATCACCAAATAGGTTGTGCATGTCACCAAGGATTTCTTGGTATGCGCCTACTAGGAAAAAGCCCATTAAGTACGGTTTGTCTTTGCTCCAAGCTGGTACAGGTAGCGTGCTCTCGATGCCTTGACCATCAACGTAGTGATCGATCGCGCCATCAGAGTCACATGTGATGTCCAACATCACTGCACGACGCTCTTCCGCCTCGCCAAGACCAGAAAGTGGCAGAACAGGGAAAACCTGATCAATACCCCAAGCATCTGGTAGAGATTGGAAGAGAGAGAAGTTCACGAAGAACTTATCCGCAAGACGTTCGCTCAACTCGTCCAGAATCGGACGGTGGAAGCGATTCTTAGTGCTCATCTTGCGGCTTAATTCGAAGTAAATGCGCAGTGACAATTGTTCTGCCCACGCACGTTGTTCCAAGTTAAGCACACCTGTAGCAAATTGAGAGTGCACTTCTGCCAAATCACTTTGGGTATCATTGTAAATCTCAATTAACGCACGAGCGTCTGTACCATCTTGCAAGTTTTCCCAGTTTCGCCACATGTTTTGTAGCAAAAGCGGAGCGTCATCATCAAGCTCATGTACTTCTTCCGGTAGGTACGACTCGGTACCAATTACGTTAGAAATCAATACAGCGTGGTGCGCTGTTAGCGAGCGACCCGATTCCGAAATGATCACTGGCATTGGTTGTTCGTATTGCAGACACACATCGCCCACTGTGTTGACGATATTACGTGCGTATTCTGCAAGGCCGTAGTTCATCGAATTCGATGATTGGCTGCGTGTGCCGTCATAATCCACTGCCAAGCCGCCGCCCACATCGAAGTACTCGATGTTTGCACCGAGCGCGCGTAGTTCGCAGTAGAAACGTGCAGACTCGTTCACACCATTGCGTACATCACGGATGTTTGCCATCTGTGAACCAAGGTGGAAGTGAACCAGTTGCATCGCGTCTAGGTTGCCTTCGCGTTTAAGGCGTTCAATAACGCTAAGCACTTGCGATGCTGATAAACCAAACTTCGATTTTTCACCGCCACTTGCTTGCCATTTCCCTGCGCCTTGAGAGGCGAGGCGAATGCGTAAACCAAGGCGCGGTTTTACGCCCAAACTTTTCGCTTCTTCTAGTACCAGATCCAGCTCAGAAAGCTTCTCTAGTACGATGAATACCTTGTGACCCAGCTTTTCACCGATCAGTGCAAGACGCACATACTCTCGGTCTTTGTAGCCATTACACACGATCACGGAGCTACCTTGTTGAGCCAATGCAAGTACCGCCAACAATTCTGGCTTGCTACCCGCTTCAAGACCAAGCTGCTTGGTTTCTAGTTGAGCTTGGCTCGCTAGAATTTCATCCACCACTTCACGTTGTTGGTTTACTTTAATTGGGTACACCAACAAGTATTTGTTTGGATATTGGTATTCTTCAATTGCTTGGTTGAATGCGTGGCAAATACCGTGCACACGTTGGTGCACGATTTGCGGGAAGCGTACTAATACAGGCAGATTTAACTGCTTCGCTTCTAGCTCATTTACAATAGCGCTGAAAGGGATTTGATGTGCACGATCACTACGTGGTGATACATATACTTCGCCTTGGTCATCAATGCCGTAGAAACCTTGGCTCCAGTAGTGAACGTTGTAGTCCGCGCGGATGCGGTCTAATTTAGTTGCTTTTTCCAACTCGATTCTCACAAAAATGTACTTAACTCCTTAATTAATTAGAAGGAAAAGTACAAAAAAGCAAATCATGAGGTATTTACCTCATACCCTGACACGAACTCCGTGTGCGCGCATTAACGGATAAAAGGGCCCTTGAGTCTAATGATTAAAATCTATCATCTCGATTATGATTTGTTGTCGTCGCTACGTGTGAATATTTGTTTACCGAAGCTTCCATTCTGCTGTTATAGTTGGTCTGACCAGTAAGGATTCGGTCATGAAGCATCTCACTAAAATAAGGACATATTTTGCAGCTGCACAGAATTCAGGGGTACATTCAGACCATGTATCTCGCCGAATATTCCGATAAATTATTGTTGCTTGATGGTGCCAGTCGAGCAGACATCCCTCATCTTAAAGACTTTATTGAACATCAACTCCATCGTCCTTTTTCTGACCTAAAGTTGGTTGTTGTGACCCACATGCATCCAGACCATGCTGGTGGTGCGCACAAACTACGTGATTTAACAGGATGCAAGCTATTGGCCGCAAAGCGAGAGAACCAGTGGTATAGCGGTGTAGACGGTTGGCTAATGCATTTGACCGATTTGATGTTAGCACGCTGGATGGCGAATCGGATGCGTAAACCAAAGCAAAACCTGTGGTATTCCCGCAAGCTAAAGCCAGATATTGAACTTATTGATGGAGAGTTTATTCCTGGATTTGATGATTGGCAGGTGCTAGAAACGCTTGGGCATACCGACAGAGATCTGTCGGTTTATCATTCTGAACAAGATGTGCTGTATGTGGCGGATTTAATGGTGCAGGTGAAAAAGCATCTGATTGCGCCGTTTCCCATATTTCATCCGAATCAATATCGGCAATCATTAAAGCGTGTGTTTGAGATGAATCCGCAATGTTTGCTTCTGGCACATGGGGGAGAGGTGACTTTGGATGAAAAAGCGTATCAGCACATTTTGAATACAGCGCCGACTAAGCCAATGACGCACTGGCGAGTGACAAAAGTTAAAGCGAAGGGATTGTTGTTTGCGTTATTTCGTAGGAAGTAGGCGAAGATAAAGCCAGACGAGTGATGCTCAACAAAAACGTTCGATCACTCATCTGAAGCTACGGGGTTAAGATGCCAATAAGTGAGATTGGCTAGGATCAACGAGCACTTTGTCTGCCATGCCCTGACGACCTAACAACATCATGTAAGTCATTTTTTCACGGTTAGTCAACGTAATGTCGATTGGCCATTGTTGGTCGCCTATACGCAGCATCGTCGTGATCACGCAGCGGTGCTCAAAAGTACCGTTAGAAGATTTAACCTTACGGTTTGCTTTTAGTTTCGCTGTGCAGCGAACCACTTGTTCTAAATGGTATACATCTGGGTGCAGATCGAATGCAACATAAGACTGACCATCTTTTTCAAAGCAATCAATATTGTCTACATGTAATGAAGAGGTTTGAGCGCCTGTATCAATACGCGCTTCAAGGTGAGTAATCCCTAACTCTGGCAAGCAAATAGCTTCGGCATTCCCAATGATCATTTTCTGATTCATAGTGTCATCCTAGCGACGAGTAACAAGAGAGCCGGTTTTTGGCTCTCTTGTACGTTAAACAAAAATCAACCTTTACCGCGAGTACGGTTTGAATTTGGCTTAGCGTTTTTCTCGATAAAATCGAAGATCATACCTGCAATGTTTTTACCCGTTGCTAGTTCGATGCCTTCTAGACCAGGGGAAGAATTCACTTCCATTACCACTGGGCCATTTTTAGATTGAAGGATATCCACACCACAAAGGTTCAAGCCCATCACTTTCGCTGCATTTACAGCGGTCGCACGCTCTTCTTTGCTCAAACGCACGAGTTGTGCAGAGCCACCACGGTGAAGGTTGGAACGGAACTCGCCTTCTTTTGCTTGGCGCTTCATTGCGGCAATCACCTTATTTCCGACAACAAAACAACGGATGTCCGCGCCTTTTGCTTCTTCGATAAATTCTTGCACCATGATGTTAGCTTTCAAACCCATGAAAGCTTCAATCACGCTTTCTGCCGCTTTATTTGTTTCAGCAAGTACAACACCAATGCCTTGAGTGCCTTCTAGCAATTTAATCACTAGAGGTGCGCCACCAACGTTTTTGATCACGTCCTGAATGTTGTCAGGATGGTGAGCAAAGCCAGTGCGTGGCAAACCGATGCCTTTACGTGATAGCAGTTGTAATGAGCGCAACTTGTCACGAGAGCGGCTGATCGCGACAGATTCGTTGACACAAAATGTACCCATCATTTCAAACTGACGTACAACAGCAGTGCCGTAAAACGTAATAGATGCCCCAATACGTGGAATAACAGCATCGTATTGCGGTAATTCTTCACCCTTGTAGCGGATCTTAGGGTTGTTGCTCGTAATGTCCATATAACAGTGAAGCGTGTCGATCACATCGATTTGATGCCCACGTTCTTCACCCGCCTGTTTTAGGCGCATGGTTGAATATAAATTCTCATTACGAGAGAGAATAGCAATACGCATGGCAATTCCTTAGTAAGTCAGTACCAAATTAAAATATAAGTATAGAGCATAGAATGCAGTAGGCAGGTGATCATGTTATGACATAACCTACTTACTTCAACGATTTAGAATTGTGGTTGAACAACCACGTCGTCAGAGGTGCGCACCTTAGGGCGTTTTTTTGTGAGATGAAAACGAAAAAGCATCGTCGACACGACAAAAATATTTTATCGAACGCTCACGCCTTGCGGTATGAGACTGTCAAGGGTGAGATAAATAAAATTGAGCAAAAATTTCATCGCTTTGTCACGAATTATCGCTTAAAAAAGCGGCCAATTTGACCGCTGTTTTTAGCTGTTTTGATAGTGACTTAAAAAAAGTTCCGCCGTTTGGGTAGCTAACAGCCTAGATTCTTCATTCGACAAAGAGGGGCGAATTCCCATTAACTGCGGCCAGAATGCACTGCCTTTAAGTAAGTTGTGCAATTGAGTGCTTGCTATATGTACATCATCAATTTGCAAAGCGCCACTGTTCGATTTCTCAGTAAGCCAGCGGTACAGGGCGGTTTCCTGTTTCGACATTTGTTCTGCTTGTTCTTTGAGATCTTCCGGCTTAAATAAGAAGTGCCCAAATGCCACTTTTGCCAGCTCAATATAGTTTGGTTCCGTTACCACAATGATCTCGCTGTAGAGTAATTCAATCAATTGATCTTTGAGTGGCAGAGTGGCCAAGCGTTTAATATCGCTTTCCATCATTGACGAACGCCAAAGCTCACTCAGCAACTCCGTCACGATCGCTTCCTTAGAAGGGAAGTGATTATAGACCGTGCGCTTAGAGACTTGTGCGATTGCAGAGAGCTTATCCATGCTGGTGTTTTGCACCCCAAACTCTTGGAACGCTTGCCTTGCCGCGCACAAGATGGCTTCTCTTTTGGTTTCGCTACGACTTTTTCTTTTTACATTCATAAGCTTGCTAAGTTAAGAAGATCATTTCTTGATCTATTTTACACTAAGTAGTTTACTTTTGATAATTAGAATGTAAACTGCACCGTGTAGTTTACTTTTGTTCGGGTTAACTTTTTATGAAAAAAACTTTGCTAGCCACAGTAGGAGCGTTCGCGATGGGTACATCAATGATTTCTTGTTCTAATGTTGATACTGAAAAAGCGCCAACATACCCGGACAAATTTGCAAATACAGAGTTGGAATACAAAAGCGGTTTGGGCGACATGTTCGAAATCATGAAAGCGTATTTTACGACTGAGCGCCTTAACCCAACACCAACGATTGAAATTCCAGTGCATGTGATCACAGCGCGGCAACTGTTAGAAGAGCAAGATGACGTCATCTATCGTCTGGGTCACTCAAGCGTATTAATGAAGCTCGATGGAAAACTGGTGATGACTGACCCTGTATTCAGTGATCGCGCGTCTCCTGTACAATGGGCAGGGCCAAAACGCTTTCACCAAACCCCCATCACGATAGAAGATTTGCCAACTATCGATGTGGTGGTGATCAGTCATGACCATTACGATCACCTAGATAAAGCTTCTATTAAAGTGCTAGGCGACAAGGTGGGCACTTTCTTGGTGCCGTTAAAAGTTGGCCAATTACTGGTGAATTGGGGTGTACCCAAAGAGAAAGTGATCGAACTAGACTGGTGGGAGTCACACTCTGTTGACGGCATTGAATATACACTAACTCCGACTCAGCATTTCTCTGGTCGAGGTTTGACAGACCGCGATACGACGCTGTGGGGCAGTTGGGTTATCAATGCACAACAACACAAAGTGTTCTTCAGTGGTGACTCTGGTTACTTCAATGGCTTTAAAGAGATTGGCGAAAAGTACGGTCCATTTGACTTCACCATGATTGAAACAGGTGCGTACAATGAACTCTGGTCAGACATTCACATGTTCCCAGAGCAAAGCGTTCAAGCACACATCGATGTGCAGGGCAAAGTTATGATGCCGATCCATAACAGCACGTTTGATTTATCGATGCACGATTGGAATGAACCGATGCAACGCGCGTTAGACATCAGTGAAGAGCGCGGTGTAACGTTAGTTAGCCCTGAGATCGGTCAACGCTTGGCGATTGCGGAGCCTCAGCCTGCTCAGGCATGGTGGCAATAATTGCTGAACTAAACAGCCAAACACCAGAATAGTTAAGTCACTTATCAGTAGTTACTATTAGTAGTTACGTGGTCAGGGATAAGGATAAAGGTGCGATGAAAGCAAAGTGGACGTTGTTACTTACATTAAGCATTCTGCCGACCTTTGCACTAGCAGGGGTAGAGCAAGATATCTCGACGTTGATAAAACGAGTTGAGCAATCCTCTTGCACCTTTATCCGCAACGGCAAGGCGTACACTAATCAAGAAGCGGCAGAACACATGCGTAATAAATGGGATTACGCCAAAGATGACGTTGATTCCGTGGATGTGTTTATAAAAGAGGTCGCGTCAAAGAGCTGGTTATCTGGCAAACCATATTGGGTGGATTGCCAAGAGGAACGCATTACCAGCGAAGAGTGGCTAACATCATTGATGCGCGCCACCGATCACATCCAATAACACTTCTTTGATGGTCTGATAGCGCAGAGGTAGAGCACGACTGCGCTTACGAACCAGAAATAGCTCTTCACATACAGTGTTTTTCAGTTGAGCAATGTATAACGTGTCTTTTAGTGGAAAATTGTCGACCGCACTTTGAGGCAGCACGGTGAAGCCAAGTCCTTTGCTGACAGGCAGCAAAATTTGGCTCAACTGATTTACGTAGCCGGATAATGGTAAATCGCTCATCTTAATTTCTTGGAGCTGTGGTTCTTCACATTGGTCAAAAAACAGCGTCATGTAATGCTCGGCATCAGGGTGGCTAATGACACCACAGTCATGCAAGAGTTGTGGCGTTATCTGCTTATTTTGATATTGCTTTGGCAGAACCAAGCACAACCTCTCTTTACCAATTCGCTCACTGTGAAACAGACCTTTGTTGGGAACATCAGTCACGATACCAATATCAATGTGCCCTTGCGTTATGGCGTTGAGAATAGATTGATTTGGCGCGGCTTCTAAATGTAACGATAAGCTCGGGTGCTGTTTTTGCTTCTCCAAAATGGGCCCATACAACATTAACGCCATTGCACCAGAACAAGCCAGTTTACAGTGGCCTGAAAACGCATCATCAAAACTGAGCTCTTCGAGCAGCTTCTTCTCTCTATCTTCTAACTCGAGCGCATATGCGTAGACAATCCTGCCTTGTTCGGTTAATTCGAAGCTTTTGTTTTCGCGCTTGATCAAGGCATGCTGACAACTTTGCTCTAATTTTTTGATGTGTTGGCTGACGCCAGGCTGAGTCATAAAAAGTTTTTCTGCCGTTTGCGTAAAATGACCGACTTCAATCAATGTCTTAAATGTATGTAACCAAACAGGATTAAGCATAGTGTGTGATTTTCTGAGAGCTTTGTTGGGAGACGTAAAGAAAATGATAGCACGGTGTTTTATGAAAACAGAGAAGACTTAAACGATAAAGATGAATCTTTATCAATACATTACAGACAAAATAAAACCCCGCCTGGTTTCCCAGACGGGGCTTATTCTTTTTCGCAGCAATCCAGCTACTAATAGGTGCTCCCTGCATCTATCCTTGATTGTGGCTAAGTCCTTTAACCGAGTTCCTTGTTCATCGCCTTCCTAGCGGTGTCCATTCTTGCCTATCATCCTGACGGGCGAACTCTATCCTAGAGCTTAACTACATCCTTGCTGACAACTCATCCTAAGCTATCAAATCTTCATCCTGAAGATACCCAATCCTTTAGGCTTTTTTCCTGTTCCCGCCAACATCCTGTCGACAAATTGAGTATTGATGTTTTGCTGATTTGACTCAATTAACTTTTCTAAATTATTTTTACTTATTATTTTAAGTGAATTTAAATATTACTGTTAAATCATATGTTTAATGTTTTTTCTGGCATTGCTCTTAGACGTGGTTAATCTATTTGCTTACAACTCTTGTAAGAGATATCGCACAAGTTTGGTGGTGAATGTATTAATGAGCGCTTTTTGTTCCGAGTTCTGTGGATTGAACTGGATCACAATGCGTTAAAAGGGAGACGATAAAGATGAAAGTGAATTGATCTTGAGTAGAGATTTGTTTGAAAAGAAATAAAAAATCTTGCGGTTTTTATAAACAGTATGGTAAATCTGAAATGCCCACCTTGTTAATCCTTATTAAGATTCAATGACAGTATAAGTAGGGAACTTGATTGCCATTTTTCTGTCATATCTGGTGAGTAAGTTAACTGTGTCAGATAGATAATATGCCGTTTGCCAGTAAAAACAGGCTGCAAGAAATCGGTAATTATCATTATGTTGTGAAATTGGTCACGGTTAAATGATTGATTCCCTTATAGATTGAAGGGGATACGACCTTAGACAATAAGCTCCATGAGGAGCGTTACTTATATAAGATGAGGGACTTTACTATGAAAAAGACTAGAAGAGCTCAGCTACATCGTGTGCGTATTCAATACTGGAAAGACACGAAAGACGCCCCAGCTAAAAAATCATAGTTAATTATACCTAAAGGCACGAGCTGGCTGTGGAACGCAGTTTCCCGTTGATTGCCAGCTCAAAAACGCCAAAATCACTCCGCGCAACTTCCCAAGCACCCTATTTTTAATATCGCATTCTTCCAAAAATAAAAAAGCCAGTCTTAAGACCAGCTTTCTCTACCATTTATTGAGCTCTGCGTATTACAGGTTGCCCTTTAGTTACAGGTAGTTGGCGTCAACTAGTTCGCCCGCTTGCGCGCTTTTCACTTCTGGGCGTGCTTCTAACCATTTGATAACTTGCGCTTTCTGTTCTTCAGTCGCACTGCCGTAACGGTTAGTAGAACATAGGAAGCCTTCAAACAGTTCTAGACCACCGCCACCGAAGCAAAGACCAAGCTCGTCAATGTAGTCGATAAAGTCATCAACGAATGCATCGTAACGGTCGAAGTCGTTAATGTCTGTTTCACAGCTGATCTCGAAACCTAGGATTGCGAACTCCCCTAAGAACAGCTTTTTACGGATACGACGGCTCTTGTTATCGATCTTGTCTAATTTCATGATTATCTCTCGTAGATGATTTGATTTCGTACACCTTATACCTTCTATCATACTTTAGCCCAAGTAAAATCAGAATGAAGCGATACAGTTGGTGATTATGTGACCAGAATTTAATTGCTTCGTTAGCTGTGTTGGTTGGTTTGCAGTATTGTTGAAACACAAGTTTCATATGTTTTAAGCACTTTTGTCATTTTTCTTATCCAAACTTCTTGCCGTTCAACTAATCACCTATTTATTAATTAAACTATAAGATCGGGAAAGTAAAAATGAGCAAGGAAACCTTTGACGCGACGCGTTATAACCAAAGTGAAAACAAACCATTTGAAGAAGTATTAGAAGCGAGCCTATCTCGACGCAGCATTCTGAAAGGTGGTTTAGGTATCAGTGCGATGACAGCGTTTGGTGCTTTCGGATTGGCTGGTTGTAACTCGTCTGACTCAGGGAGTACAGTAAGCAGTGGTTCGGGCGCATCTAAAGCCGTTCTTAACTTTGAATCTATCCCTGGCTCACTCACTGACGCAGTTTCAATTCCACAAGGCTACACCGCACAAGTACTAGTACCTTGGGGAACACCACTTAATGCGCAAGGCAGCGCATGGCAAAATGATGGTACCAACACCAGTACCGATCAGTTAAATGCGCTAGGCATGCACCATGACGGCATGCATTTTTTCCCATTGAACGATAGCACTACAGATGGCTTGCTATGTATTAACCACGAGTACATCGACACATCAGCACTGCATCCAAATGGTCCGACGGTTGAAAATGGCGTACGTACCATTGTAGATGAAGTGCGCAAAGAGATTAACGCGCACGGTGTGTCAGTGGTTCGCATTCAACTGGAAGACAACATGTGGAAGTTGGTTGATACCGATCCACTAAACCGTCGTTATACTGGTGCGACAGTCATGGATTTGTCTGGCCCGGTGGCCCACACATCTTTAACTGTCACTCGTTTCTCGCCAGATGGCAGCCAAGCGCGTGGTACGTTAAACAACTGTGGCAACGGCTACACGCCGTGGGGCACGTACTTAACGTGTGAAGAGAACTGGCCAGGTTACTTTGTTAATGCCGGGACTCGTACAGAAGAGCAAGATCGCATTGGTGTCGATGATCAAAGTACACGCTACTTGTGGGAGACATTAGCAGGAAATTCAGAAGAGCGTCTTGATGAGTTCTCTCGCTTTAATGTGGCTCCAACAGGAGCAAGTGCGATGGATGATTACCGTAATGAAGCCAATGGTCACGGTTACATTGTCGAGATTGACCCTTACACGCAAAACTCACGTGCGAAGAAACGTACTGCGCTAGGTCGTTTCCGTCACGAGGGCTGTACTTTCGGTAAGCTTGAAGAAGGCAAACCAGTGGTATTTTATTCTGGTCACGATTCTCGCTTTGAGTACCTATACAAATTTGAATCAGCGGCAGCGTGGGATCCAGCAGATGCTAACCCTGATAACCGCTTGGCGATGGGTGACAAGTACATGGACGAAGGCACACTGTATGTGGCGCGCTTCAATGAAGACAGCACAGGTACTTGGTTACCATTAACGCTTGATAGCGTAACAACCGCTGGTGGTACATTAGCGGATCACTTTGATTCACTGGCTGAAATTATCATCAATACTGCGGGTGCGGCGGATTTAGTTGGGGCAACACCAATGGATCGACCAGAGTGGTGTACGGTTGATCCATTCACGGGTTCAGTATATTTAACATTGACGAACAATACGCGCCGTACAGATGAAACCAACCCTGCGAATCCACGTTTGAATAACAAGTTTGGTCATGTTATTCGTTGGGATGAAGGTGCTTCAGCAACTGACTTTACTTGGGATATCTTTGTCTTCGGTTCGCCAGCAAATGGTGATGCAGATACCAACCGTTCTGGCTTGAATGAGCTAAACCAGTTTGCGAGCCCAGACGGATTAGCGTTTGATGGCCGTGGTATTTTGTGGATTCAGACTGATAACGGCGCAGATGAAGTCACGTCTTACACCAATGATCAAATGTTGGCTGTTGTGCCATCTAAGCTAACAGATGAGAATGGTGATCAAGCTGTGATTGGTGCGGATAATCAAGCTGAATTGAAACGCTTCTTTGTCGGACCAAATGGTTGTGAAGTAACAGGCTTTACCATCAGCCCTGATTACAAATCATTGTTTGTGAATATTCAGCACCCAGGCAACTGGCCATACAGTGAAGATGCAGCCGAAGAAACGCCTGCTGGTGTTTCTGTGCGCCCACGAGCGGCGACAGTGGTTATTCGACGTGAAGACGGTGGAGAGATTGCAGTTTAATCTCTAAATGAATAAACACCTTAAAATTCAAGCCCTGCAATTGCAGGGCTTGATGGTTTAGGCGAATGCCTAGTTGCACTTTATACCTAGACAACCGGCTTAGCTTTTCAATGAACCGCCTGAAGTACGAATCACGTCTTGATACCAGAAAAAGCTTTTCTTGCGTTTACGTTCTAGCGTTCCTTGCCCATCATCATGACGATCGACATAGATAAAGCCGTAACGTTTGCTCATCTCTGCGGTTGAGTTTGCGACCAAATCGATTGGCCCCCAGCTGGTAAAGCCCATCAGCTCAACGCCATCCAGAATCGCTTCGTGTGCTTGAACAAGATGGTCGTTCAAGTAAGCGATGCGGTAATCATCTTGAATCTCACCGTTTTCATCGATTTCATCACGTGCACCTAAGCCGTTTTCTACGACAAACAGTGGTTTTTGGTAGCGATCGTGAAGGAAGTTCAGCAGAACGCGAAGACCCTTTGGATCGATCAACCAACCCCATTGGCTCTTCTCAAGATATGGGTTTGGTACGCTATCGACAATGTTACCCACTTCCTTCTGTTTCGGGTCTGCACTTGCACAGCCACTTGCGTAGTAGCTGAATGAGATGAAATCGACACTTGCCGATGCAATTTCTTCTAAGTCGCCTGCTTCCATCTGAATTTCGATACCGTTTTCACGGAAGTAACGCTTCATGTAGCCAGGGTACTGACCACGTGTTTGCACATCACCGAAGAACAACCACTTGTTGTTTTCATGCATTGCTGCCAGCACGTCATCAGGGTTACAGGTGTATGGGTAATTGATTGCGCCAAGCAGCATGTTACCAATCTTGCCGTTTGGTACGATTTGCTGACAAAGTTTTACCGCTTTTGCGTTTGCGACTAGCTGGTGGTGAATCGCTTGGTAAATCTCTTGTTCACTGGCGCCTTCTTGCAAACCAACACCAGTAAATGGTGCGTGTAGAGACATATTGATTTCGTTGAAGGTTAACCACAGCTTCACTTTGTCTTTGTAGCGTTCCAGCACTGTGCGAGCATAACGTTCGAAGAATTCGATGACGCGACGATCGCCCCAACCGCCATAGTTTTCAACCAGTGCGTAAGGCATTTCGTAGTGAGATAAGGTCACGAAAGGTTGGATGTTGTGCTCGGCAAGTTCGTCAAAAATTTTATCGTAGAACGCCAAACCTTCTTCGTTAGGTTCTAGTTCGTCCCCGTTCGGGAAGATGCGGCTCCATGCCAAAGAGAGACGCAGACAGTTAAAGCCCATCTCTTTGAACAGCGCGATGTCTTCTGGGTAGCGATTGTAGAAGTCGATCGCCACGTCTTTGATACCCGGTGTACGCTCTTCACGGGTTTGATGCGGACTCAAAATACCGTTTGGCAGCATGTCTGATGTCGATAACCCTTTACCCCCAAGGTTGTACGCCCCTTCTACTTGGTTTGCAGCAATGGCACCACCCCAAAGAAAATGTTCAGGAAACTTAATCATGTTTCTCACTCTTTATCGTTCGGAAGTTATTCGTTTTATTTGCTTGAGAATAGTGTAGGTCAAGGAGGGATTCTTGTATCGAGATCGTGTTTTTCTCAAACAGCGGGGATGCCTAGTTCTAATGATGATTTTGTAATCAATATCAACCTAGGCTGATTTGAACAATAGAGTGAAAGTCAGCCCATTTTGTTCATTCTTATGCACGGTAATTTGTCCGTTCATATCACGCATATTGTTGGCCGTAATCGCTAAACCCAGCCCCAATCCTTCACCAATTTTCTTTGAGGTTTGGAAGGGCTCGAACATCGACTCAAGCATCTCATCCGACACGCCGCAGCCATTATCACTGACGATCAGTTCGACCTGATTGCCGGTTGGGTTGACGATCAAGCTGAGCTGCGGGTGGGTGGTACGGTTCATTGCGTCTAGCGCATTCGAGACAAGATTACCGAGCACCTGAAGCAGTCGTTGTTCTTCACCCATGATGTTAGGTAAGTCATGAGGAACTCGAACACGTACATCCACCTTGTCTAATTGGGTTTGATAAACGCGTAGGGTTTCTTCGAGTGCGGAGGTAAGAGAAATTGCTTGTAGGCTTTCTGGTTTGTTGTAGGCGAACGTCTTTAGCTGACTGGTCATGCTTGCCATACGATCAATCAGCTTTTGCACCAAAACATTGTTGGCTTTCAT
This sequence comes from Vibrio sp. Vb1574, assembly GCF_033338675.1. NCBI lineage: Bacteria > Pseudomonadati > Pseudomonadota > Gammaproteobacteria > Vibrionales > Vibrionaceae > Vibrio > Vibrio sp. Vb1574. The sequence goes on along the minus strand of NZ_JAWOTC010000007.1, from coordinate 130,709 downwards.
CATCTCGGCTTCGCCGCGTTCCGCCAGCAGTTCGTTCGTGGTGAGTAGGGTACGCAAGCCTGTCAGTGGCTGATTGAGCTCATGAGTAATAGCGCTCGACATGCGCCCCAAGGCTGCCATTTTGCTCGATTCAATTAACTGGCTTTGCGCTTCTTTTAGCGCTTGAGTTCGCTCTTCAACCCGTTGTGCCAGTTCTTGGTTGACCTGTTGTAGTGACTGTTCGGCTTTTTTCCGCTTGCTGATGTCGATGATCGTTGCAAGGAAATACTGCTCGCCATGCCAAGGGAAACTGGTTAGCGAGAACAGGACAGGGAAGACGCTTCCATCGCTGCGTCTGGCAATGGTTTCGACCGTGCTGATCTCTGCGAGCTCTTTATGCTTAGGCAAGTCCTTGAGCAACTTAAGTGTGGTGGAATTGGGGTTGCCTGCGTCGAATAATTCCCAAGCAAAAGCGTGTCGATTGACGCTTTCTGGTAAACAGAACAAACGCTTCGCCATTGGGTTGAGATCGAACAGTTGTCCTTGTTCATCAATCAATAGCAAACCAACGTGAGTTTTATTGATCATCTGTTTCAAGCGGCGTTGGGACTCTTCCAACAGGGCTTGAATTCGCTGTTGATTGATGTGCTTTTGGCGACGTTGTAGACCAATGATGACGAGTAATATAACCAATAAGAGTAGCGCTGCTACGCTCCAACCAATTACGTTGATGGTTTGCTGAATCGGCTTAGAAGGGGTGAGGTAGCTTACGTACCAATTCAAATCATCCAATTTTACGGTGTGCGCAAAATAGCGTTGCTGATTGAGCGTCCACACACTGATATTGGTGTTGTCGTATAAGCGCTGCGTTTCTAACTGAACGGTGTTGCTCGGTTCGTTAAACCAGTCAGCGTTATAGAGCGAGCTGCTCGATAGGAAAAAGCGTTGCTGGCGATTTTGCAACGTAATGATGTCTTGGCTAGTAATGGTCTGTTCGGTCAACAAGCTGAGGTTGATCTGCACCACCACAATGCCTGCGATATCCAGACCGTCGTAGATAGGAGCTGCAAGGTAATACAACGGGCTCGAACCTTTGGTTTTGTTCACCAAGGAAACACCGCCGCCTTGATTGTGAATTTGTTCCACAATGGCTTTTCGGTCAGACAGGCTAAAGCGCTCTTCGATCAAACTCGATACCAATACTTCGCCAGAGTTAGACAGGATTAGCCAACCTTCCGTATTGGCGGCTTTATCTAGCTGAGTCAGTTGGGTTTGCAATGGCTCGTAATAAGTCCGGTTTCCTTTCACAAATGCGATGGTTTCCGGGTTATTGGTGACAAGGTAAGGCAAGTGATAGAAGCGTTTGAGTGCACGGCGAACTTCACCGATATAGTCGAGCAGTTTTTGTTGAGCTTCGGTTTGAGTTTGTACACTCAACCACTGACGAGCCACCTCTCTGCTGGCGCTATAACAAGACAACATCAGCACTGTTGCAATTACGACCACAAGCCACGTTTTGCCATTCCTTTTGCGCTGCATACTGACTCCGTTCAGCTAGTGCGTTCTCACCGAGAGTCATTAAAGAGTGCGCCTAACTGGTTGGATGTTAAAGACTTGTAAGCAAGAAGTGAGATCTAGCTCCTTTTCTCCTCAGTGGTTTTTGCTACCGTTAGCAAAGAGCGATTTCTATTCCACCTACGGTAGTAACTCATGGCTTTTGACGACACCCCTAAAATTGCACTTATCGAAGACGATGACATTGTTCGTCAGGCTACCAGTCAGTGGCTGCAACTGGCGGGGTTCGACGTGACCGCATTCAGTTTAGGAGAAGAGGGCAAAGCGGCCATTCTTAGCCAAGAATTTGATGCGATTGTCAGTGATGTTCGCCTGCCGGACACCGACGGCTTGTCGATACTAGAAAGCCTGATTGCTAATCACATCCCAACGCCAGTTATTTTGATCACCGGACATGGTGATGTCGATATGGCAGTTGGGGCGTTGCAAAACGGTGCGTTCGATTTTATCGAGAAACCTTTCCAACCTGAGCGCCTATCCCAGCGAGTGACCGATGCGGTCGAGAGTTATCGCGCACAAACGTCTACTCAAGATCGCCAAGAGTATCTATCTAGCGTTAGCGGCTTAGAAGAAGTGCTGATTGGCCGAAGCCGTGTGATGCAACAGCTTAGAGAACAAGTTGCCAAGTTAGCACGCATTGATACTAACGTGATCATTTACGGCGAAACAGGTTGTGGTAAAGAGCTGGTGGCGACCAGTTTGCATAATGAAAGCCAACGCAGATCCTATCATTTTGTGCCAATCAACTGTGGCGCTATTCCTGAGAACCTGTTTGAAAGTGAGCTGTTTGGACATGAAGCAGGGGCATTTACCGGAGCGGGTAAAAAGCGCATTGGTAAGTTGGAATACGCGGATAAAGGCACTTTATTCTTTGATGAAATCGAGAGTATGCCACTGTCTATGCAGGTGAAAGTGTTGCGTTCATTACAGGAACATACGGTTGAGCGCGTTGGGGGTAACCAACAGATCTCGGTTGATTTAAGAGTGATCGCCGCCGCGAAAGAAGATCTCAATGAGCATGACGAGTTTCGTCAGGATTTGTACTATCGTCTTAATGTGGCGCAGATCTATTTGCCTCCGCTACGTGAGCGAGAAGAAGACGCGTTGATCTTGTTCGAACACTTTGCCCTGAAAAGTAACCCTGAGAGTCGTCCGCTGAGTGAAGCCGATAGAAAAGCCATTCTTGCTTACGCTTGGCCCGGTAACGTGCGTGAGCTTAGAAATGTAGCAATGCGTTTTGCTCTGGATGAAACCGTCTCCGTGATGGAAATTCTCTCCAGTCGACCATCTTCTACAACCGAAGAGACACAAGCAGGCGTTCCGTTGGCGATTCAGCTACATAATTTTGAGCGTAAAGTGCTGCATGATTCTTTAGTCAGGCATCATGGACGCATCAATGAGGTGATGCAGGAGTTGGATTTACCACGTCGAACCCTTAACCAAAAGATGCAGAAGTTTGGTTTGAATCGCTCCGACTATACTTAGTGCGATTTCTAGCTAATTCGAAATTACTGGCATAACAAACACGTTATGCGCTTTTGGCTGGAGCTGGGACAAACTTATAATTTAGGTCTTTCCCTTCTCCAAACAAGGTAACGAGGTTCCTTCCAGTATGTTTAGAGCTATATAGCGCTTCGTCTGCTTCAGCAAGCGCCTCTTGAAGTGATTGCCCCTCAGATAACTGACTGATACCAAAGCTCATGGTCACTTCAGTTTTAAATGATTGCAAAGCGGTTTCAGTTTCGACCGCAAGGCGAATTTGCTCTGCGACAATTTTGGCTTGCTGTGCTTTTTCGAGCAAAACAATCATGAACTCGTCACCACCAAATCGCACAATGCAGGCGGACTCAGGAAGATGCTTTTTAAAAATAGTGGAGATCGTTGCCATGACGGAGTCGCCAACCGTGTGACCATAGTGATCATTAATCGCTTTAAACTTGTCTACATCAGTCATAATAATGCTGATTGCTTGGCTTTTTTTATGTGCTTTACTAACCAAGTTTGGAACGATTTCTTCCATGGCTCGACGATTATATAGCCCTGTGAGTGCATCTAAATGAGAGAGATCATTAATGGATTGCACCAAGCGTCCGTTAATTAACCACAGCATACTAAAGCTCAAAGCAACGATCAGGCAGATGCTAAATAAGAAAGTCAGCTGATGGATAAGGCCTGCGACCATAAAGCTTGGTAACTCACCTGAAAAAGTACTCCAAAGCGCCCTAAATCCCATAAAAAAACTAAATCCAAAGAAAGAGTAAGCCATTGCTTTAACAGGGAGCTTTAAGTCCTTTTGGGTACCTTTAAGCATGGCGACACCACTAAAGAAGGTGACGATACAAATATACATGCTCAGATAAATAATACGGCTTTTGATAGAAGGGTCATGGAAGGTGAAATAGTAAAATGAACCACTAAAAACAGGTGTTAACAAGGTGAGACAGTGAGCCAATTTTAAAGGGTATTGACGAAAAATGCTTACGCTATATAGCGTAAGCAAGAAGCCGACTAATATGAGAGTGTTGGCTATGACGATGGTCAGCCAGTCTGGCGCAGAGCCTCTAAAGCCAAGTAAAAAAGGACCTAAACCAATAAACAGTAGTGATATCGAGAAGGTTTTTAGGCCTTTGACTCTACCCTGAGTGTATTGATAACAAAGCAGACTAATAGAGTAAATGCAAGAGAACAGAATAACGATAAAGTTCAGTGTTCTGATGTCTAGATACTGATTATCCATAGGCGACCCATATCAATCTTTCATTCAGGCAACTCCTTTGCCTGATATCAATAAGCGAGCTACATAGTAACGCACTTATTGAGCGATGTCTTATGTTAAACGGCTATTCATTCACCAGCTCGAATTGTTCGGTTTGGTTGGTTTTCGTCGTAAACAGCAGACCAACAATCATCATAAATACGCTAGGCACAATCCAGCTAGCAAAGTCATTGTACAGAGGCATGTAATTACCCATCCACTCATCAGTGGAACTTGGCATGTAACCTAGGATGTGCAGCGCATCAACACAACCAAACATTAGAGCAGTGAACGCGGTTGCGACCACCATGATTTGCGACATCTTGTCGCGCACTGGTGCCATGATCATCAATGCAATCGCTACTGGGTGAAGCGCCACAACCGCTGGTAATGTGATAGCCAATAGTTGCTCTAGACCTACGTTGGCGATCAAACCAGCCAATACCATGGTCGTGATAACGCAGCCTTTGTAGTTCACTTTGCTGAAAGTGTTGTCGTAAAACTCACTGCCTGCTGTGGTTACGCCGATAGCAGTAGTCAAACACGCCAATACCATCACGGCACCTAGTAATAGTGAGCCAAATGCGCCGAAGTGGCTGAAGGTGAATGCCGTTAAAATGTCGCCACCATTGCTGAACTCAGAACCCAAGTATGAGCTTGTCGAACCAATGTAAGCCAATGAGATGTAAACAAATGCCATAGCAACCGCGTACATCAAAGCTGCAATTAGCGTGTATTTTGCGGTCGCTTTCGGACAGTCCACACCCATGCTGCGAATCGCGCGGAAGATAATCCAACCAAAACCGATAGAACCTAGCGCATCCATGGTCATGTAGCCTTGGGTCAAGCCTTCAGCAAATGCGCCAGATACGTATGGTCCCGTTGCGGCAGTTAGCTCGCCTGCAGGAGAAACCAAAGCCGTCACAGACATGATGATTAAGATCGCCATCAATGCAGGCGTTAAGATCTTGCCTAGGTTGTCGACCAACTTACCCGGATATAGGGCAAATAGAATGGTGATAGCACAGAAGGCAATAGTGAAAGGCACCAAAGCGGCATCACCAAACATTGGTGCAAAGCTAAATTGGTAAGCTACGGTAATCGCACGTGGGATCACGAACGCAGGGCCAATCACAATAAACACCATCACCCAAAAACTGGTCGCCAAAGGTTTAGGTAGGGCGGCGGTTAGTTTGTCTGAACCGTTTACTATAGCCACCATCACCAGTGCCATTGCAGGCAGGCCTACGCCCGTTAATAGGAAGCCAGACATCCCGCTCAGAAAGTTTTCACCTGCTTGGTAACCCAAAAATGGAGGGAAGATCAGGTTACCCGCGCCTAAGTACATGGCGAAAGTCATGAAGCCCAAAGCGGCGATATTACGTGCGCTTAACATTGTTATTCCTCTTATGTTTCGCTTGGAAGAAACTGAAAGGAATGGGAGGAGTATGTGGTGTTCCCGTCAGCTTCTTCTCAAGCTGACAGAAAGTTTAGATATAGCCTGTCAGCTCTGAATCAGTTTCAGAGAGAGCAGGAGGATCGCAGCAGCAACGCCAGATGGGCGTTTTAAAGCGAATTGTGATTGCGCAGTTGCTGACATGGGTAATCCTTAATGACGAAAAAATACCAAGGAATACGTTTGCCTTGGTGTGTTGTTACACTAACGAACATAGGGCTATTGGTACAACCCCGAAGTAGAAAATAAGTTGATACGGTCAATGTTTGTTTCTGAACTGGTGGATCGAACTGCTTTTTAAATTCAAAATTAGAATAAATGACTTTTCATTTCTGTAACATGACTTGTTTTGCTGTATTTTTGTGCTATTTGTAGTCGTTTAGGCTATAAACCTCCGCTGATAAAGTGAGCAGTTTAGAATGATGCGCTTTTTCTTCTTATTGTTAAGACGATCATTAGTTGCAGTTCAATCCAAAATTGCATCGGCAAAATATTGCTTATTAGTGAATCGTGCATTTATTTTGTCTTGATCACATTTTATTAACCTTTTGCGATCTAGGCGTGCAACCTTCTTCTCTTCAATGAGCAAGATCTTGCTCATTACTTTGCTGTCAAATCAGCATGATTTTGCTCATTTTTGATGTCTTTCAGCGCTTAGTTCAATAAATACAAAGGGTTAAAAGTTGGCATTTCAATTGCTCTAGGGAATGTGTTGTTAATAAAGGTTTAACATGATGTAAATCCCCAATCGTGAAACGACTACACGGAGAGTAATAATGAAAATGAATAAGCTGGTAAAAGCTTTGGCTGTCGCTGTGACTTCTTTTGGTATTGCTGCTAACGCTGCGGCAGAAGATCGTAGCTACATTCTTGCAACGGCATCGACAGGTGGTACTTACTACCCTGTGGGCGTAGCGTTGGCGACGTTAAGCAAAGTGAAATTGGCACCAAAGCACCACTTCTCCCTTTCTGCAATCAGCTCTGCGGGCTCTGGTGAAAACGTCAAACTGCTGAACGAAAACGAAGCACAGTTCGCGATTCTGCAAGGTCTTTACGGTGCATGGGCTTGGTCTGGTGAAGGTCCTTATGAGAAGAGCGGTCGCCAAGAGCAGCTGCGTTCAGTCTCTATGCTGTGGCAAAACGTTGAGCACTTTATTGTTCGCTCTGACCTAGCAAAAACGGGCACAGTGACTGATCTGAACAACCTAGATGGCAAGAAGTTCTCTATCGGTAAGAAGAACTCAGGTACTGAGAACTCTGGTCGCCAAATCATGAAAGGTCTGAAGGTCGACCCTGATAAATTCAATCTTGCTTACATGGGTTACGGCGGCAGTGCGAGCGCACTTCAAAACGGCACCATTGACGGCATGAACACGCCTGCGGGTGTACCTGTTGGTGCGGTCACTCAAGCTTTTGCTGCGTTGGGTAAAGACATTTCGATTCTTTCGTTTACTGACGAACAAATCAAAGAGGCGAACGGCAATTACAACCTATGGACGAAGTACGAGATCCCAGCGAACACGTACCCGGGTCTAGATAAGCCGATCACTACCATTGCACAGCCTAACTTCTTGGCAGTCCGTGAAGATATCTCGGAAGAAGACGTTTACCAGCTAACCAAAGCGATCTACGAGAACCTGCCTTTCCTACAAGGCATCCACAAAGCAACAAAAGCAATGGCGATTGAGAAAGCGATCGCTGGCTTGCCAGTGCCTCTTCACCCAGGTGCGGTGCGTTACTACAAAGAAATGGGCATCGAAATCCCATCAGACCTAATGGCGAAATAACGCCAACTTCGCCCCGAGTTTCGGCTCGGGGCATTTTATCCCTACCGATTTCTAAGATGGAAAAAGCCGCCAGAGCTTGGAGTATGAGATGAGCGACTCAATAGAAAAGGAATTGCAGAAATTTGAGCTGCCCACGCGCACTGATTTTCCGTGGGTAACCACCACAATCACAGTGTTTGGCGTGGTGTTGTCTGCTTTGCACATTTGGTTTAATACCTTATCGACGTTACCAGAGTTATGGATTTCCGCGACTCACTTTGCTGGCTTTGCGGTGATTTGTGCGCTTTGGTATCCGGCTCATATCTCTCTCAAGCAGAGTAAGCTTGCACTCGGTATCGATGTGTTAATTGCTATGGGCGCGGTCGCGTGTTTGCTCTACATTCCCTATGCCGAAGATGCGCTATATGAACGCGGTGTGAAGTTCGTGACCAGCGATTGGGTCTTTGCCATCATGGCAATCCTGATTGTGATTGAGCTGATTCGACGCACCATGGGCTGGTTTATTCCAGTGTTGATTGTGGTGTGTTTAAGCTACGTTGTGCTTTGGGGTAAGTGGGCGACAGGTATTTTCCACTTCCCGGGTTTGAGCATGGAAACCTTGCTCTACCGTAGCTTCTATTCTTCTGAGGGCATGTTTGGCTCTATCTCGCGCATCAGTTGGACTTTCGTATTCATGTTCATTCTGTTTGGTGCGTTTCTTGTGCGCTCTGGTGTCGGTGATTACATCATCAATGTGGCACGTGCTGCGGCTGGTAAAATCATCGGTGGTCCCGGTTTTATAGCAGTGATTGGCTCGGGATTGATGGGCTCAGTATCTGGCTCAAGTGTGGCAAATACGGTTTCCACCGGTGTTATCAGTATTCCTTTGATGCAAAAAGCAGGTTTCCCTTCACGCTTTGCGGCGGGGGTTGAAGCTGCAGCGTCGACAGGTGGTCAGTTGATGCCACCAGTAATGGGTGCGGGTGCTTTCATCATGGCGTCTTACACGCAAATTCCGTATGTTGATATCATCGCGGTGTCTTTTATTCCTGCTCTTATCTATTTCTTATCTGTTGCGTTCTTTGTGCGTATCGAAGCCAAACGCAGCGGCGTTCAAAAAATCACGACCAGCGATGAATCTCTACTGAAAGTGTTGATCAGCGGTTGGCACAACCTTATCCCACTGGCGGTATTGGTCACTTTGTTGGTTCAAGGTTTTACGCCAACTTACGCTGCGGGCTTGTCGATCATTTCAGTGGTGGTGGCGTCTTGGTTTTCGAAAGATCATAAGATGGGACCAAAAGCGATCATCGAAGCACTTTCGCAAGGCGCGAAAAACATGGCGACAACCGCTGTATTGCTGGTGGGTATTGGTTTGGTGATCAACGTGATCAGTACAACGGGTATCGGCAACACGTTCTCATTGATGATCGATGGTTGGGCGAATGGTGACTTGTTCATCATGATCGTTCTGATTGCACTCGCTTCTCTTGTTTTGGGTATGGGTTTACCTGTGACAGCGGCGTATATTGTATTGGGTACACTGTCTGCCCCTGCGCTTTACAAGTTGATTGCAGAGAACCAATTGCTTGAATTGATGGTGTCGGGTCAATTGCCTGAACAAGCAAAAGCCATCTTTATGTTGGCGGCGCCAGAAAAGCTGGAACTGCTTAATGCACCAATGGCGTTGGAAACCGCGAAAGAAATGGTGGCGTTAGTACCTGCGGACTTTATGGAAACCCTACTAGAGCAAAGTTTGGGTATGGAAGCGGTAGGCTTGGCATTGCTGGCTGCTCACCTCATCATCTTTTGGTTATCGCAAGACAGTAACGTTACACCACCAGTGTGTTTGACCGCTTTTGCAGCAGCAACCATCGCCAAAACACCACCGATGCGCACTGGTTTGATGGCGTGGAAAATCGCCAAAGGTTTGTATCTTGTACCGCTACTTATTGCCTATACAGGCTTGGTCAGTTGGGATGTGACGTCGGTAATTACCGTAGGCTTCTTTGCCATCATCGGTACCTATGCATTGATTGGTGCGATTGAAGGCTACTTGGAAGGTCCTCTAAACATTCTGACGCGTCTCTTGTTGGTAGTGGTGGGTACATTGCTGGTTTGGCACGATATCCCAATGTTGGTTCGTGTGGCAAGCTGTGCGGTATTTGTCGCGGTGTTCATTTACAGTGGTCGCAAGTTCAAATTGCAACAATCTCAACTATCGGTTTTATAAGAGGTCGTATGAAATCAGTCTATGACTACATCATTGTTGGTGGCGGTATCGTTGGTGTGTCGACAGCATGGCAACTACAGCAACGTCATCCAGACAAATCCATTTTATTGGTTGAGAAAGAGTCCGGTTTTGCCCAGCACCAAACCGGACACAATAGCGGCGTGATTCATGCCGGGGTGTACTACGCACCGGGCAGCTTAAAAGCGGATTTTTGTAAGCGTGGGGTAGAGCGAACCATTTCGTTTTGTGCCGAGCACGATATTCCGGTGGAGAACTGTGGCAAGTTACTGGTTGCGACCAATGAGCAAGAAGTCGAACGCATGAATGCTCTCTATGAGCGCTGCCATGTCAACGGCATCGACGTAAAGCTACTCGATGAAGTCCAACTTAAACTGGCTGAACCAAACATCACGGGATTGGGCGCGATTTATGTCAAAACCACCAGTATTGTGGACTATCGTTTGGTCACTGAGCAGATGGCGGAAGAGTTCAAAAAGCTCGGTGGTCAAATCAGCCTGAGAACCAAAGTGGTGGCTGCCGAAGAGAAGGACGAAGAAGTCCAACTGACCTGCATTTCAGACGGTCAAACGATGCAGCTTAATACCAAGTTCTTGGTTACTTGCAGCGGCTTGATGGCGGATCGCATGACTAAGATGATGGGTATTCCAACTGACTTTCAGATCATCCCTTATCGTGGTGAATACTACCGCTTAGATAGCAAACACGACCGAGTGGTGAATCATCTTATTTATCCAATTCCCGACCCTGATTTGCCATTCTTGGGCGTCCACCTGACTCGCATGATTGATGGCAGTGTGACCGTAGGTCCAAATGCGGTGCAAGGCTGGAAGCGAGAAGGGTACGACAAGGTTAACTTCAGCTTGCAAGATACCATGCAAATGCTGAGCTTCTCCGGTTTCTGGAAGGTGACACAAAAGCATCTAAAAACCGGATTGGATGAGTTTAAGAACTCGTGGTGGAAGCCGGGCTATCTCAAGCTGGTCAATAAATACTGCCCAAGCATCAAGGTAGACGATCTCAAACCATATCCTGCGGGTATTCGTGCGCAAGCGGTGTTATCCGACGGAACCTTGGTTCATGACTTCTTGTTTGCCGAAAGCGCCAGAAGCCTGCACGTTTGCAACGCCCCCTCTCCTGCAGCGACATCTGCAATGCCTATTGGAGAGTACATTTGCGATAAAGTGAATGAGAAGATAGAAGCGAAAACGGTATAAAACAAAGGCGACGTAACTGTCGCCTTTGTTTTATTTGAATCTGTGGATTAGGAGTCGCCATCTTTAGGGCAGAGTTCCCCTTTCTTGGCGTGTCTTTCTATCATGTAATCGCCTCGGGCACTGTGCAATACAATTGCATTCCAGACTTGACCATCTTGCAACTCGAACTCAAAAGCATAATGGGTGCCGCCGACCATTTTCGTTCTCACCTCATGAATTGCTTTCAATTTATCATCGGCATTCATTTGATAAAGCACCATGTTGAGTGAGCGTCTGGCGTCAGGAGTTGCCTCAGCAAGTTGCCAATGGCTCTGTTCGTTTGTTGCGGAGCAAATAGACCGCATTTTACTTTTCATGGCGGATGACATCTGCTTGTCTACGGCCAATGCATTTGGTGAAAACAGTGGAACCGTCAAAGGAATCAAAGTTACCAGAAACCGCTTTAAGGTCATAAAAACACTCCGTTGTTTTACTCTTGTTTGAGTATAGACCTCAATGGCTTCAGATGTGGTGCAGTAGACTCTGGGCCTACAATATCGCAGTTCGTATCAACGAACTGATGATAAACAAGGCGACCACGCTTGCCAGCCAAATGCCAATGAACCACAAAATGGGCTTTAGTTTCATCAGTGATATCCTTCTCCACGTTTCATCTTGCCGCGGAAAACCCAGTACGAATAAGCCGTGTAGGCTATGATCAGAGGAAGTAATACCACCGCACCGGCAAGTAAAAATGCCAAACTTTTGTCTGGCGCGGCGACGTCTTGATAAGTGAGTGCGAATGGGACCAAGTAAGGGAATGTACTGACACCGAAACCCATCGCGGACACAAGAAACAGGCCGATCGCAAGAACGTAGGCTCGGACGGCTTTGTGGTCGAGTAAGGCTTTGAATAGCTGCCAAATAAGTGCCGCTGTAATAATTGGTAAAATGAAAAACAGTAGCGAGTTTGGTAATGAGAACCAACGTTCAAATACGATATTTTGGCTCAATGGCAGCCACAAACTGGCGATGAATATACAGGCTACCATCGCTAGTCCCCATCGTCGCGCGACTACGTAATAGCGCCCCATCAGCTCTTCTGGAAGCTTGATTAATAACCAGCATGAACCGAGCAGAATATAAGCACAAACAAGCGCCAAGCCACAAAATACGCTAAATGGCGAAAGCCAATCAAACCATCCACCTGCGTATGCTCGTTCACTAACCTCTATACCTTGGAGCAGGGTTCCGAGCATAATGCCTTGCATCAATGCCGCGGTGAGTGAACCAATGAAAAAAGCGCTATCCCATAAAAACTTTCCGCGTTGTGTTCGGAAGCGATACTCAAAAGAAACCCCGCGCAGAATTAACCCGAGCAGCATTAAAATCAGGGGAGCATAGAGTGCTGGCATAATGACCGCGTAGGCGAGGGGGAACACGGCAAAAAGCCCACCACCGCCAAGAACTAGCCAAGTTTCATTCCCATCCCAAACAGGAGCGATGCTGTTCATCATCATGTCGCGCTCTTCATCGTCATTAGCGCTGAGGAATAGGATACCAATACCGAGATCAAAGCCATCTAACACGACATAAATCAGAACGGCGAGCCCAATCAAAGCGTACCAAATTAATGCGTAATCCATGAGTTAGCTCCTAGGTTAGATGGTTAGAATGTGTGATGGCATCAGTTTTCGTGCCATCAGGAAGTCGGCTATCTAGACCTTCTTCATATCGAGTTGGAGACTTGCGCATCAAACGTAGGAGATAGAAGAAGCCAGCTCCAAAAACCACAAAGTAAACCACGATGAACGCCGTCAGGGAGACGCTCACCGCGGCGGCATCAATAGGCGATGCCGAATTGGCTGTGGTTAAAAGACCGTATACGGTGTAAGGCTGTCGACCGACTTCGGTAGTTATCCAGCCTGCTAAAACTGCAATGAACCCCGCTGGGGCAAACAGCACACAAATACGTTGAAGTGCCCTTGAATCAAAAAGTTTGCGACGTTTTCTTAGCCAAAGGCTCCACAAACCAATAACAAGCATGCCAAAACCAAGCGCGACCATTACTCGGAAAGACCAGAAAACGATAGAGACAGGAGGGTGTTCCTCCTCTGGAAAAGCATCTAATCCCTTCACTTCACCGTTGAGGTCATGAGTTAAAATCAAACTACCGAGTTTGGGGATTTCCAGTGCGTATTCCATGCGTTTTTCTTCATCGTTAGGGATACCGAAGAGGATCAATGGCGCGCCTTGGTGAGACTCATAGTGCCCTTCCATCGCGGCGACTTTGGCGGGTTGATGTTCAAGGGTGTTTAAACCATGCATGTCTCCAGCAACGATTTGAATTGGTGTCACGATGGCAGCCATCCACATTGCCATCGAGAACATAATTCTGGCTAGAGGGTTATGGTTTGCTTTTAGTAAGTGATAAGCGGCAACGCCGGCTACAACAAAGGCAGTAGTAAGGTAAGCGGCGAGCAACATATGAACGAGCCGGTAAGGGAAGGAAGGGTTGAAGACAATCGCCCACCAGTCTTCTGGGATAAACTGTCCGGCTTCGTTGATACTGTAGCCCGCTGGTGTTTGCATCCAACTATTAACCGAAAGTATCCAAAACGCAGACAAAAACGTCCCGAATGCAACAATACAAGTCGCGGCGAAGTGAAGCTTCTTACCCACCTTATCCATACCGAAAAGCATCACGCCTAAAAACCCCGCTTCGAGGAAAAACGCAGTAAAAACTTCATAACCCATTAGCGGGCCCAGGATTGGGCCTGTTTTGTCGGCAAACACGCTCCAGTTAGTACCGAATTGATAGCTCAACACGATGCCACTCACCACACCCATACCAAAACTGATGGCAAAGATTTTGAGCCAGTACTTATAGATTTGCATGTACTGTTTGTTGCCCGTTTTTAAGTACAAGCCCTCTAATACAGCGAGATAACTTGCCAAACCAATCGTAAAAGCTGGAAAAATAATGTGGAAAGAGACAGTAAAGGCAAATTGGAATCTAGCTAGGTCAATGGCGAGTGTGTCCATGAGCGGTCCCTTTTTCGTTGGATAAACTGTTCGCCGGATTTAAAGAGGAGACAGAAGAGTGGCGAACAAGGTGAAATACGAAGAAGGAAGACGAAGAGATTAAAAAACGATCGCTTTTTACACATGTGCGTACCATCTTTTAGATAAAGGAGGAGCGTTATGAGCCTTAAACATTACTTTGAGAAAGCGACACCTAAGTTTGGTCCAGGTGGGAAGTATCACAAGTTCTACCCACTTTTCGAAGCTGTCGAAACCATTTTTTACACGCCTGGTAAGGTAAACCAGGGCATGACTCACGTTCGAGATAGCATCGATTTAAAACGTATTATGATCATGGTGTGGCTGGCGGTCTTCCCTGCCATGTTCTGGGGTATGTACAACATAGGCCAGCAAGCGAGTGATGCCTTGTTGTATGGAATGGATCAAGCCTCAGCTCAGCAAGCGCTTGTTTCTTCATGGCAACTGAGTTGGGTATGGGGCTCGTTAGATGCGGTTTCACAAGCGGGGTGGGGAAGTAAAATGTGGCTTGGTGCTACTTACTTTCTTCCAGTTTATGCGACGGTGTTTATCGTTGGTGGTTTCTGGGAAGTTCTGTTTGCTATTGTGCGAAAGCATGAGGTAAATGAAGGCTTTTTTGTCAGCTCTATACTCTTTGCGCTGATCCTTCCTCCGACAATTCCACTATGGCAAGCGGCTTTAGGTATCACTTTCGGTATTGTTGTGGCGAAGGAGATTTTTGGTGGTACTGGACGAAACTTCCTAAATCCAGCTTTAGCAGGGCGCGCGTTCTTATACTTTGCCTATCCTGCCAACATGTCCGGTGGTGCCGTGTGGGTCGCGGCTGATGGTTACTCTGGCGCTACTCCACTCAGCCAATGGTATGAAGGAGGGCAAAGTGCTTTGATAAATAATATGACGGGAGAGCCAATTTCATGGGGAGATGCTTTTGTTGGTAATTTACCAGGCTCGATGGGTGAAGTCTCCACGTTGTTGATCGCACTAACAGGCTTGGTTCTCATCTTTATGAAGATTGCATCGTGGAGAATTGTTGCGGGCGTGTTGGTCGGTTTAATCGGAGCTTCATTACTATTGAATGCGATCGGTTCAGACTCTAACCCCATGTTCTCCATGCCGTTCTACTGGCACTTCGTGATTGGTGGGGTTGCGTTTGGTACCTTCTTCATGGCGACAGACCCTGTCTCGGCAGCTTTTACCAATAACGGGAAATGGGCATACGGACTATTAATCGGCGTGATGACGATTTTTATCCGAGTGCTGAACCCGGCTTATCCAGAAGGCATCATGTTAGCGATTCTATTTGCTAACTTATTCGCGCCACTTTTCGATTACCTAGTCAAAGAAAGTAATATCAAACGCAGAATGAAAAGGGCGAGACCTTCTTAAAATGAGGGTGACCTCACTGAAAATTGATTGAAAACTGCACTATATTGAAAAGGTCAGAGACATGGGGTTTCTGACTTTTTATTTTTATCAGGAGGACGAAGACGATGAGAATAAAGGATATTCTCGATAGCCGTTTGGTGCTGTCGTTCTGGTATAACCTAGACTACTGCTTGTCTCTTCTTAGTAAAATCTCTTCTCGTTGATTTCCTCAATGCAATCGCATTGAAAAGCATTCTATCTATTTGTTTTTTAGTCTTACGTGAAACTGCGTAGGGCAATGCGTATAAGGAAATTAACAATGAAACGTATTCCAGAACCTTTCCGTATCAAAATGGTTGAGCCAATCAAAATGACGACTTTGGCAGACCGTGAAGTCGCGTTAAAAGAAGCGGGCTATAATCCATTTCTTCTTCGTAGTGATGATGTTTATATCGATTTGCTGACTGACTCTGGCACTGGTGCCATGAGTGATAATCAGTGGGCTGGCATCATGATGGGGGATGAATCCTATGCGGGGAGTCGAAATTACTACAACCTGTGTGATGCAGTGGAGCACTTCTTCGGTTATAAGCTCACCGTGCCTGCACACCAAGGGCGTGGTGCCGAGCAAATTTTGTTCCCAGCTTTGATTGAGCGTATGCGTCAGGTGCGTGGTGGCGAAACGCCAGTATTTATCTCGAACTACCATTTTGATACCACAGCGGGTCACATTGAACTCAATGGCGGTAAAGCGATTAACGTGGTAACGGAAGAAGCATTCGACACCACTACGCCTTATGATTGGAAGGGCAATTTTGATATCGATAAGCTGGTGGCAACAATTGAAGCGCACGGTTCGCATAACATTTGTGCAATTATCACCACGATTACTTGTAATAGCTCCGGTGGTCAGCCTGTGTCGATGGAAAACATGCGCAGTGTGTACGAGATTGCAACCAAGTACGATATTCCAGTGGTGATTGACTCGGCTCGTTACTGTGAGAACGCCTACTTTATCAAGCAGCGTGAAGGGGGTTACGAGAATAAATCGATTCTGGAAATCATCCGTGAGATGTACCAGTACGGTGATATGCTCACCATGTCAGCTAAGAAAGACCCGATGGTAAACATTGGTGGCATGTGTTGTATTCGTGATCATAAGGAGTTGTTCCAGGCGGTGCAGACGCGCTGCGTACCCATGGAAGGATTTGTAACATACGGCGGCATGGCTGGGCGTGATATGGAAGCGCTCGCTCGCGGTTTGTATGAAGCCGCGGATGAGGATTTTCTTCACTATAGAATTAGCCAAGTTCAATACTTAGGTGAGCGCTTACGTGAAGGCGGTATTCCGATTCAATACCCAACGGGTGGTCATGCGGTGTTTGTGGATGCCGCTAAGATTTTGCCACATATTCCAGCGGATCAGTTTCCTGCGCAGGTATTGTGTAATGCTTTGTACTTGGAAGCGGGTATTCGAGCAGTAGAGATAGGATCGTTGCTGCTTGGTAGAGATCCGGAAACGGGTAAACAAAAAGTGTCAGAGCTTGAGTTGATGCGTTTGACCATTCCACGTCGTGTCTACACAAACGATCATATGGATTACATTGCGGATGCGATTATCGAACTGAAAAATCGTGCACATGAGTTAAAAGGGCTCACTTTCGAGTACGAGCCACCAGTGCTGCGCCACTTTACTGCTCGATTTAAAGAGATCGATTAACTCAAGTTTAAATCTAGATAAGCAAAAGGCCGCGAGTTTCGCGGCCTTTTTCGATTCGTTTATTTCTTAGCGTTACAGTTACGCTAACTCTAATGTGATGCGAACGAACTGGTCGTCTTGATACTGCACTTCATAATTGAAGGTACCACTGGCGTAAATGCTGCCAAGGAAAAGTGAGCGTTGACTCATCGGTCCGCGGAACAGCATCGAAATAGGAGCGATTAGGGCGTTATTATCATCGAAGTGCTGATTTAAGTTCTCAGAAAGCACACACAGCAAACAGCCGTGTTGGTCGTGAGATAAGTCGACGTCTTCCGGTCGCGATAATAACACGGTAGTCCCCAGTTTCTTCTCAATCTCGTTGATCAGCAGCAAGTAGCTATCTAGATCGGGTTGAGGATTTCTGGGTTTGTCTGCACCGACGCAGCGCTCGAGTAATTCTTCCAGATTTCCGTTCTCACCTTTTGCCTGCTGAGTCAAAGACTTTAACGGCTTTTTAATCAGCTTATAGCGATTACTCTTCAGTTTTGGTTTCAGCCATTTCTGAAGTAAGTCATTACGTTCTTTAAGGGAGAGGCCATGCGAGGACGCGTGAATTTTAAAGTGCAGGTGTAATAAAGCGTGAACCGCAAGCTCACTCAGAAGTTGATTAGCATCTGTAGACTGTCTTGCCTGCTTAGAACTTTGCATTACACTCGAACAAAATTAGGGAAGAAGGATAATGGTGCCGAGAGAGGGACTCGAACCCTCACACCAAAGGCACTAGCACCTCATGCTAGCGTGTCTACCAATTTCACCATCTCGGCATCATGATGCTCTGAATACTCAGAGGCCTCGAAAGAAGCAACGCGAATTGTATAACCAAAATCCACCTGTTGGCGAGAGCAAAATGACGAATTTTGGCTCTTTCGAGTTTGATTGCATATTTATTGGTCACTTTTATGTTTTTTACCATCAACGCCTATCCTTATGCCCTTACTTTTATTAATAGTATGACGACAAAAGAGTACTTTTGCCTAAATTTTGAACGCTTGAACGTTTGCGTAAATAAATGTGATGAATATCTCTTTTTGTTGGCTATACTTGCGTCCCGTTTAAGCGGGAATTAGGGTTTAGTTGTTCAGGACCCTTACCCATACAAGCCGTCACATGGAGCAGGCCAAGCAACATGCTCGCCAGCAGTGAATGACCCCACGGACCGGACCAGCTACGTTCAATTGCTTGTATAAGGTAAAAATAAGATGTCGAACTATTCGTTCTGTCTACATTCTGGATCTAAAAGTGAGTTATCACTCGCTGCGTTGTCCCTTTCTTCTGCCAATTCCTTTGGCTCTTTTTTCTTTTTCAACGTTTAGTAGGTCCAGCTCATGAGTGTTCTATTTAGTCTATTTGGTATTGTTGCACTGCTAGGTTGTGCTTTCCTACTTTCTGAGGGTCGTTCTTCCATTAATTGGAAAACTGTATCTCGCGCCTTGATGCTACAAATGGGGTTTGCTGCGTTAGTGCTCTATTTCCCGTTGGGTCAAGCGGCGCTGGCGAGTTTAAGTAATGGTGTCGCGGGGCTACTCAGCTTTGCTGATGAAGGGATTAAATTCCTCTTTGGTGACCTCGCTTCTTCTGGCTTTATCTTCGCTATCCGTGTCCTTCCTATCATCATCTTCTTCAGTGCTCTTATCTCCGCCCTTTACTATTTGGGCATTATGCAAAAAGTGATTCAATTTATTGGCGGCGCTATCCAGAAGTTCTTGGGTACGAGTAAAGCAGAGTCTTTGGTTGCAACAGGGAACATTTTCTTATCTCAAGGCGAGTCACCACTTCTTATTCGTCCATTTCTTTCTAACATGACTCGCTCTGAACTGTTTGCCGTGATGGCTGGTGGTATGGCTTCAGTGGCGGGCAGTGTGCTTGGTGGTTATGCTGGTTTGGGTGTCGACCTCAAATACTTGATCGCGGCAAGCTTTATGGCAGCACCAGGTAGTTTGATGATGGCAAAAATCATCGTTCCTGAGCGTCAAACGCCAAGCGATTACAACAATATTGAGCTAGATAAATCAGAAGAAAGCAACGTAATTGATGCGCTAGCAAGCGGTGCCATGGGCGGTATGAAAGTTGCCGTTGCTGTTGGTACCATGCTTATCGCTTTCGTGAGTGTTATCGCGATGGTGAACACGGGGCTAGAAAACTTGGGTGAGATACTTGGTTTCTCTGGCGTAACGCTACAAGCGATTTTTGGTTATTTGTTTGCACCTCTAGCGTGGTTGATTGGTGTGCCAAGCCACGAAATTCTAGCTGCGGGTTCATACATTGGTCAGAAAGTGGTGATGAATGAGTTTGTTGCGTTTATCGATTTTGTGCAGCACAAAGCGACACTGTCTGAGCATACTCAAATTATTATCACTTTTGCGTTGTGTGGTTTTGCGAACATTGGCTCAATTGCGATTCAGTTGGGTTCTATCGGCGTGATGGCACCTGAGCGCCGCAAAGATGTTGCAAGTCTAGGCCTAAAAGCGGTTGCTGCTGGTACACTCGCTAACCTGATGAGTGCGTGCTTAGCGGGCATTTTTATCTCTCTCTAATTTAGATTGAAGATACACACTAAAAACCCGCCTAAATGGCGGGTTTTGTTATTTCTAAGGCTTGGGCATTAAGCCGTAAGGTATCGATTTAAAAGCCTCTGGGTGCTCTTGATAAGTTGGCGCTTTATGTACCCCTTTCCAATCGAGCAGCATGATGGCTAGTACGTTACGGTGTTCGCCGTACTTGAGATCAAAGTTACCGTCGACCGACGGAATCATCCCTTTTTCTGCGTTGATTGCGTGACGAATGGCTTGGCGGGTTTTCTTTACGACCGGATCATGGTCCAAGCCTGCTAACAAAAACGAAATGCCGACTTCCGCAATCACGTCTTCTTTGGCGCGCAGTAGGATAGTGTCGATATTGTTGCGAAAGTAATCATAAATCCATTGGTGTTTCTTCTCGCTTACTCGCTCCTGATAATACTGTGAATCGGCAAAGATGATGTGCGTCATACCATAAAGTTTGTTCCAATACTGCTGAGCTGAAAGCATCTTATCTTTATCGTCGGGGTAGGTGTCACGGAAGGTTTGAGTGAATTCCTCGACCACATCTTGCTCTCCTAACTGACGAAGCCAGTAGACTTGGTTTGCAAGCTGAGCTGCCCATGCTTCTATCATCTCTTTGTCCGTAACGTAACGCGAGAAATCGTAGCGCCTAATAATTTTTCTCAGCGTTTTGTCTTGTTTATGCTTTAGGCCGTATTCGTTTGCTCTTGCCATTGCGCCAAGCAAATCCACACCAAGATAAAGGTACTCAGGATGGTGTTTAGTCACGGTATAGCGTCGCTGCCCTCGTTCGGTTTCTTTCTCTTGATACGTGGTCAGCCTTTGAGATGAATAGAGAATGATGTCTTCTGGTTCAACGACTTCATTAGCAAATTGGTTTAACCGGCTGGCTACTTGTGCCATGTCGGTCCAAATGGCAGCGTGATATTTCTCATCTAATGTTTGGCGGTACATGCGTAAGCCAAAATGGCCCTCTTTAAACGCCGGGAAAGTGAACAGTTCTTGTTCGTAGGTACTACGAATCAACTGCGCTGATTGAGTATTATCGAGAAGCGGTACCTCTTCCTGTGATGCCTGAGCTGCAAAGGTAAGTGAGCAAGAGAGTAAGACCGCTAAGCTAAGAGGTTTAATACGCATAAATCCATTCCCTATGAAGTCCTGAACCTAAACCTACCATCAATATTAATTGAGAATGTAAAAGCTGAGTCAATAGTTAAAAATTTGCCTAAAAGTCAGGTTGATACGTTCATCTTTGGTTTTCGCGGTTTTTGGTACGCAGTGCTTCCAGTGATGCTGTAGCTCGCCAGCCATAATCAGTAAGGAGCCATGAGAAAGCTCATATTCAATCTCAGTTTTACAATGTAAATTTCTAAGCAAAAATCGACGTGTTTCACCTAAGTTCAAAGATGCGATAACAGGGTTTCTACCTAACTCTGGTTCATTATCTTGGTGCCAGCCCATTGAGTCTTGGCCGTGTCGATATAAGTTAGCGAGAACAGAATTAAAAGTGACATCAGCAACTGATTCACAACGCACTTTGAGCTGAGTTAACTCAGGAGTCCAAGGGTGAGGCTGCATGGTTAAGCCTGAGTAAGTATATGCTGCATCACCGTGCCACGCTTGTAAGCGAGGTTGAAGTACTGACTTGCCGAACATAGCAATGTGTTCTTGGTGCCATGGCAGTGTCTTTCGAAGTTGGTCAAAGTAATTATCCGCCTCAAGATGGTTAAGAAATTGAGGATCATAATAAAGTTTTCCTCTTTCTACTTCTTGCCATAGATCGCCGCCAAATAAATCGCCTTGTTGATGCATCATCTCACACCTAAAACATAAAAGTTGTCAATCACTGTTACCTTTCTGATTATGATTGGTTATTCTTGTGATAATAAGAATTTTAACAATAAATAAAAAATCTCGTAGTTGTATACGAGTTGTGGGGAGAAAATGCGTTATTTACCCAGAAAACGATGCTATTTTGCATTGTTCTTCCTCACCTTTTTCGCTTTGTGTATTGGGGTTATCGAGCTGTTAAATCGAAACCAGCAAGAGCTTCACAAAGAGCGAGTTCAAGTTGAGGCCAAAGAACAACTTTCCATTCTCCGTTCCAATTTGGAAGCGGTACTTATGGCGGATATCTACAAAGCCAGTACTTTAGCGACACTCATTACGTTACTTCCTAAAAACCAAGAAGAAGAATTGAGTATCGCCGCTCACCGAATCCTAAATAAAAGTAAACATATTACAATCATCGGTATCGCGAAAAATGATGTAATTAGTCATGTATTTCCACGCCAAGGTAATGAGCGCCTAATCGGCCTTGATTACCGCGCAGTGCCACAGCAGTGGGTACAGGTGCAAAAAGCCAAGGATGTACAAGAAATTTTCATCGCAGGGCCAGTGACTTTGATTCAAGGTGGCCGAGGTTTGATCGTGCGTGTGCCTGTTTTTCTTGATCCTCCAATGAATCAGGACTACTGGGGAGTGATCAGTGCGGTGATTGATTTCGATGCTCTGATGAGAGAAACCGGCGTAATTGATTTCTCGTATCGTTACCCTTTAATGATCCGTGGTTACGATAGCGGTGGCTCATTTGGTGATGCTTTCTTTGGCGCGCAAAGTGTAAATAGCATGGTATATGCAAAAGAGATGGTTCATTTTCCTTATGGTGGGTGGAGTATGGTGGTTTTCTCTGGAGGCAAAGCTGATCGCCAAATCTCTTGGCATCAGTTGCATTTAGCTAGAGTAATCGGCTATCCCATTATATTCGCACTTAGCCTCGCGCTGTTCGCCATTTATCGACTGTATACCATTGCAGATGACAGAGCTTTACACGATGAACTCACGAATTTACCAAACCGTCGCTATTTTATGAAGTTTTATAAGCAGCAGTTCGAAATAGCGAAACGTTATAAAAAGCGTTATAGCTTCGCCTTAATTAATATTGACCTAGATAGGTTTAAACACATTAACGACACCTATGGTCACGACGCAGGTGACAAAGTTTTAATCGCTACGGCTGAAAGGGTAAAAAGCTCTCTGCGTAAATCAGACATCGTGGCCAGAATGGGCGGTGATGAGTTCTTAGTTGTAGTTCATCACCCAGGAACGGAAGAAAATGTTCAGTCCCTTCTACAAAAACTTCGATTAGCGCTATGCTCGACGCCCGTCATTTACGATGAAACGCTTATCTATTTGAAAGCCAGTATTGGGTACGCGATATTTGACCCGAAAATGTCATCTCCTGAGCAAATGATGAAAATAGCCGATGAGAGAATGTATCAACAAAAGCATGGCGGATGAGCCTGAACCCAGTTTCAATAAGGGGTTAGAAGAATGGTAAAGTTGGGAGCCCGAAATCTCATCATCATTGAGGTGCAAGAATATGTGACTTCATATGTTCACAGACACTTTGCTGAGAGAGTCGTTATTAGCAGTGCATTCAGTGGCATATTTGCATAATGTTGCATTTTGCAAATGCAGTTTGCGAAATTAATGGTTAATAAAGCAACGATATGCATCTGGATCTACTAAAAAACGGCTTTTTTAAAGTTGGCACGCATCGTGCATTACTTAGAGTGACCCTTATTAAGCCGAGGGTCACCTAGCCAACTGACGTTGTTAGTGAATACAAATTGTTCACAAGTATATACCGCCAATCACGTTTATTGTGATTGGCGTTTTTTCTTTCTAAAGCCCGATGATATTCACGTCGCTGCCCGTCTCATCAGCTTCTCCGCACTTGCTGTAACAACTAGGTTGTCTTGGACAAACCGCCCCTCTGGAGCAGATCAACCTTGCTTGGGTTTGAATCCCGCGCTCTATCCAGTTGATGTTTAATATCTTAGCGATAGTCGTTAAGTCTTTTTTGATGTGGGGAGGAATAACACTACTTCCGCCGGAAGCGACACAAAGGGACTTAAGTTCTTCCGCTATGGAAACGGCATCGCCACCTTGTGCAGAAATGGCAGGGTTAAGATCAATACCGGCACATAGCACGCGATTATTCCCCGCAGGATCAAATACGTTGACCGATTCGCAGCAGTAGATACGTGGCTCGTCGCCAACATTTAAAATCGAAATTTGCGCTGAACTGGTATCCAAAGGCTGGGAAAGGCGTCGGAATACCGCCCAGTGCTGGCAAGGGTCGTTCACTTTGCGCATGTTACCCCAAGGCAATGGAATACCATTTCCGCGATACACGGCTTTTAACTTGCCAGGGCCATAGGCATCAAAATAGTGCCAATGAGGGTAAGGCGAGACCACCGTCATGCGACGCATTGCAACAGAAGGAGAAACCCCCGCCTTTTTGTGAACATCAATCTCGTAACCAGAACGGTCAAGCAACTGACGAAAGGGTACTTTGGGGCAGAGTAGGGCACCGGCAAAGAAGCTGGACTCAAAATCACGCCAAGCTTGCAGGATATCTTGCGAATTGAGTTCAGAGTTCGACACAGGGCTGTCCATTTGCTCCCAATTGTTTTGATGCCCGATAGATAGAACGTTATTCATTGCATCGCTGCTATGGAGCACTCGATGGCCGATATATACCGCCAAGTCATACTTCAATCGGGTTGGATAGTCACGCATTCGTTTATTGAGATAAATAGTCCCAGGAGGCTCCATGAAAGACGTAATCAACTGTTTGGCGCTGACGCCCAGTTCATCAATCACATCTTGTGGCGCTCGATCTACCCAGCGGATATCCAATCCCATACTCTTTGCAATGTCTACGAGATCTTCTACAGATAGATTCAGCCGCTTCAAGCCGACCTCTTCGGCGGCGCGCTCTAAATCAGGAAAATGGTTTTGATGGTTTTCTTGGTGTGCTCGAATCAAGAGATGAGCAAACTGACGCCCCGTGATACCTGTTTGGGAGAGCATTTCTGGTATCGCGATTTGAAGAATATCATTGGAGAACAGAAAGCTCGGCTCCAACGCCATGCCACTAATCCCGCCACGATTTCCTTTGTTGGGTGTGATGGCTTCTAATTCGGGTTCATCATCTAAAAACCACGCCGGATCTTTTTGAAAAACTTCCGCGATCACTTCGAGCATATCGATACTCGGTACGCGTTTTCCGCGCTCAATCATTGAAAGGTAAGAAACCGACGGAGCGTACTCTGGATTAATTCTTACACAACGGGCAGACAAATCTTCCATCGTTAAATGGTTGTTTTTTCTTAGGTTACGAATTTTCGTACCAAGAAAATGAGACTGACGAATAAGGCTTTTTGACACAGACATTTTGTAAAATTCACATTGTAAAATTTTTGTTGTGAAATTGTAGTCAATATTTCGCTAGTCTACATAATGAGCAGGCAAGGAAATTAACCATCCACTTCACAGAATTGCCTGAAACTTAAATAAAGGATTTAAGTTTTTACTCTAGGACGAGTTTTTAAGTGCGAGGATATGACGATGAATATGCTGAACTTCGATAAAAAAGAGATGCAACAACAACAACGCCCATTTATCGCTGAAGCCGTATTTGCCGTCGAAGCGGTAAGTGCTGAGCAGCAGAGTGAGAAACAAGTAAAAGCGAAGCAACTGCTTGACCGCATGTTCCCATTGGAGAACGGGTCGCACCAAGATGTATCAAGTTACGTGATTGATTACCGCCATGTTTTGGCTTATTTCAAAGACGGTACACACAGCGGCCTGAAAAGCCCAAAACACTTCGTGGCGTACACTGGTGAAAAGGAAGATCCAAAGTCTATTTTGTTCAAAGATGATTCGGGCAATCATGTAGAAGTGCTGTTTGGCTGTCATAAAGGCACTGGTTGCGTGGAATTAGTGGACATTGACGATATTCAATTGGAAACTCGCACGACGTTTCATCCTGAACTAACTGGCAATTCACCAACCGCGATGCGCCATTGGATAAGTCTAATCAAAGGCGACAAAAAAGGTAAGCCGATGGCATGCAGTGAAGATAAAGAATATACCGCAAAAAATGGTGACGACTATATTCTAAGTTACTGCTACAGCGTCGATTAAGATACTCATGATTGGATATAAAAACCCCGCACTTTACGTCGCGGGGTTTTCTTTTTCATCGTAAAAGTCGTTTTCGCTTAGTCAGTTTATTTAAATTGGCATCACGCGGTTACGACCGAGTTGTTTTGCTTCATAAAGCTGTTTATCGGCTTTATTGATTAAGGCTTCAGGCGTATCACCAGGCTCAAATTCTGCTACCCCAAAAGAAGCGGTAATGCTGTGAACTTGTGTGCCTGAGCGCTTATCTCTGATACGCAGTTTTTCTATCATCCGGCGTAGTGTGTCTGCATATTGGCGAGCAATTCGCAGAGATTTGTTAGGTACAATTAACGCGAATTCTTCACCACCAAAACGGTACGCACATATCCCATCTCGACAACTTTGTTGTAGCCGGCGGGCAATGGCTTTTAATACTGTATCGCCAAAAAGGTGCCCGTAATTGTCGTTAAATGATTTGAAATGATCGATATCAAGCATGATCAAGGTCATTGCCTGATTTGATGCAATAAGTGAAGAGAGATCTTTGTCAAATGCTCGGCGGTTGTATAGGTTTGACAAACCATCGAACAACGCATCTTGCTGTACTTCAGCCAGTTGGTTTTTGAGGCGAGAAATTTCTTCACTCGCGTTAGTCAATTGGCTATTCAAAAACTTTGTTGAGTGACGAATTTCGTGTGACTCTGCGACAAGTTGACGAATCACTACCATCACTTCTTCAATGCTTAGGCTATTGTCCTCAACTTTTTCCAGTTTATTAAAGCTTTTGTCTACCATCTCAGAAAAGGAGGAAGTATCTGAAATCGTATCGCTCATTGAACTGGATACTTCGTGTAGCAGAACTTCTACATTGGTTCTAAGATCTTCAAGGCTGGTTTCTGCTTTGCTGGCCACATAGTTGTTGTAAAGCTGTTTATTGGTTGCTGGCGGGCAAATACCGTAGTTTTCTAACACCATGTCTAACTCAAAGTTGAGTTCTGGAATGGTCTTGTCAACGTAGGTATACCAAAGCGCGTAGTTGGCTGGCGTGGCAGCAACATGGTTTTTGATCATCAGTGGGACCGCTTTTTTTAAATTAGCGGTTGATTTCTTAAACTCGTCGGTCATTTCTGCGATGGTACTAGCAAAATGGGATTGGGCTTAGATTAACGGATATTAACTAATGTCGCTTTAATTTTTATCACTTTTGCATGGTTTATATAGAAAATGAGTGATTAAGATCGTGATCAATACCGTTGGATTCGAATTTTATAAAATATCAGTATGAAACATGTACAGGCATTTGGTGGTATTGCGTGTTTTGAGATATCCAGCAAATGGATTCTGTGTAAACGTTAGTAACCTAATGATCGTCAAACTCTCGTTTTCGTATAAAAGCAAGTAAATCAAAAGGCTTAACGTCAGGGTCTCCGTGAAAAGAACTCGTAGACGAAGAATTAACATCTGAGGGTGCGAATTGAAAAAGAAAATAGGACTTTATTGGTTCACGAACGACTTGCGATTGCACGACAACCCACTGTTGAAAAGTGCCAGTGTAGAAATGGACGAGTTAATTTGCTTGTATTGCTACCCTTCAATGACGCCTTACTTGCATCACTTTGCGCAGGAAGCCTCTTTCGGGCGTGCGAAATTGCAGTTTCTCGACGCATCGCTTAGTGAACTCAATCAATCTTTGAATCACCTTGGTCAGCGATTATGGGCGGTTGAACTAACGCCCGATCAAGCAATCAAGTATGCTGTTAACCGCTTCGGCGTCACACATATATATGCTGACGCCTTTCCCGGTTCGGATGAGCAACAAGCGTTAGATCGCGTAGCTGAAGGCGCTTCTCATGTAAAAATAAAACAGCAAGCAATCCGGACCCTGTTAAGGGAAGAACAACTGCCATTTGACTTGAGCAATCTGCCTACCACTTTCACGCAGTTTAGAAAGCAAGTTGAAGGTTTAGACATCTCTCGGCCCCACGAGAGTATCCGTTCGTTACCTCCAATTCCTTTAGGTGTGAATCTTCCTTCCGTTACTGCATATTACTTTGACGCAAAAGCTGCGTTTCATGGTGGAGAAAGCCGCGGGCTTGAACATTGTCGCCAGTATTTTGCTTCCACACTAGCCAGTGAATACAAACAAACACGCAACGGTTTAGATGGCATGGATTACTCCACCAAGTTCTCTCCTTGGTTAGCTCATGGGTGCGTTTCTCCGAAAACTATTTATGCCATGTTGAAACGTTATGAAGCGGAGAATGGTGCAAATGATTCAACCTACTGGATTTACTTCGAACTGCTTTGGCGTGAATACTTTTATTGGTATGCCCGTCGACACAAGCGACAGCTCTTCCGATTCGGTGGCATCCAAAATCGAGCACCACTCACCAGCTTTTACGCGCACCGTTTTCAACAATGGAAGAAAGGTGAAACGCCATTTCCTATCGTCAATGCGTGTATGCACCAACTTAATGAAACGGGTTATATGTCGAATCGTGGCAGACAGTTAGTTGCCAGTTGTTTGGTGCATGAGCTTGGCCTCGATTGGCGTTATGGCGCGGCGTACTTTGAGTCACAACTGGTCGATTACGATGTGGCATCAAACTGGGGAAATTGGCAATACTTAGCAGGCGTTGGTGCTGATCCGCGTGGTTCACGACAATTCAACCTCGAAAAGCAAACCGAAATGTACGACCCGCACATGGAGTTCATCGATAGGTGGCAAGGTCGTTGTCCTGGCGCGCATTTGGATAGTGTAGACATGGTCGATTGGCCGATTGTGATGGGCAGCAGTGACAAAGCTTCGTCATCGGAGAAACCGTAATGCAATTTGAAACCGTACGATTGATCTTGGGCGATCAACTTAACAGTGAGCACTCTTGGTTTCAGCAACCGGATGAGCAAGTGCTTTACCTGATTGCGGAGCTCAAGCAAGAGAATACTTACGTCACGCATCATATTCAGAAAGTGTGTGCGTTCTTTTCCGCAATGGAACAGTTTGCGAAAGAGCGTCAGAGTGAAGGTCACCAAGTTCTGCACCTCACGTTGGATGACACACAATCCTTCGACGATCTTGAGCAAGTCTTGCAACACTACGCGAGTGAAGTTGGTGCAAGTAAGTTTGAATATCAACGCCCGGATGAATACCGTCTTCTGGAGCAGTTAGCCAAACTAAAGCTTGATGGGGTCGTGACGCGTTGTGTCGACTCGGAACATTTTTTGTTGCCGTTTGAGGAAATAGAATCGCAGTTTCCTCAAGGTAAACACATCATGATGGAGCACTTTTACCGCCGTATGCGCAAGCGCTTCGACATCTTGATGCAAGACGGAAAGCCCGTCGGCGGAAAATGGAATTACGATGCCAATAATCGTAACAAGCTCAAAGCCAAAGACATTGAACAACTGCCACAACCTTTGATGTTCAGTACTGACATCCACGGCATTATTGAGCGGCTGGCACGACATGACATCAAAACCATCGGAAATCTCGAAGGGGACTTGTTGTGGCCGATTAATCGCGCGCAAAGCCTCTCTTTACTCGCGCATTTCTGCCAAGTCTGTCTGCCGTTATTCGGACGTTTTCAAGATGCCATGACAGGCCAGCACGACGCTAAGTGGAGCTTGTATCACAGCCGAATTTCATTCTCGCTTAACAGCAAATTACTGCACCCGAGAGAAGTCATTGATGCTTCACTCAAGGCATTTCATTCCAACGCGGACATCGACATTTCTCAAGTTGAAGGGTTTATTCGCCAAATCTTAGGATGGCGAGAGTACATTCGAGGGGTCTATTGGGCGAACATGCCTCATTACCCGAAAAACAACGAATTGGGCGCAGAAAGAAAGCTGCCAGATTTCTTCTGGAATGGTGAAACTAAAATGGCTTGTATGCGCAATGCGATTGGGCAGTCCCTCGATTACGCCTACGCACACCACATCCAACGATTGATGGTCACTGGTAACTTTTGCTTGCTAACCGAGATCGACCCAGATCAAGTGGATGAGTGGTATCTCGGTATCTATGTTGATGCGATTGAATGGGTCGAAATGCCGAACACACGTGGCATGGCATTGTTTGCGGATGGCGGCATTGTTGGCACCAAACCTTACGCGGCGAGTGGTTCTTACATCAACAAAATGAGCGACTACTGTAAGGGTTGCCATTACGACAATAAGGCGAGGAGTGGGGAAGGATCGTGTCCGTTTAACAGCCTTTATTGGCGCTTTATGAACAAACACGACAAGCGCCTCGCAGCCAATCCACGAATCGGGATGATTTTCCGCTCTTGGGACAACATGGAAGAACAACAACGCCAAGCGATTCTTGATACCGCAGAGCACTACATAGAAAACGTGGAGAACTTGTGATGGAAATACTCATCGTCGGTGGCAATGGTGGAATTGGTTTGGCGATGGTGAGAGAAGCCGCAGCTCGGTTTCCTCAAGCTCGCGTGCATGCCACTTATCGTAAGCAGCAACCAGATTGGCAACACCCAAATGTCGTTTGGCATCAAGTGGATGTATCGCAAGACGAGCAGGTAAAAGCGTTCAGTGAGCAGATTGAACACGTCGATTGGTTGGTGAACAGCGTCGGTATGTTGCACACCCAAGAAAAAGGCCCTGAGAAGAATCTTAGCTCGCTCGACGCAGACTTTTTTCAGCAAACCATCACGGTTAATACTTTGCCAAGTTTGCTGTTGGCGAAATACTTCACGCCCAAACTAAAACGCAGTACTGCACCTAAGTTTGCGACCATTTCGGCCAAAGTTGGCAGCATTAGCGATAATCAGTTAGGTGGTTGGTACAGCTATCGAGCATCGAAAGCCGCATTAAACATGTTCCTTAAAACCATGTCGATCGAATGGCAAAGAATGGTCAAACATGGCACGGTGCTTTCACTTCACCCTGGCACCACAGATACCGCTTTGTCGGCACCTTTTCAAACCAATGTCCCAGAGGGAAAGTTGTTCACGCCAGAGCGAGTTGCTAAGGATTTATTAGGCTTGATAGAAAAAGCAACCCCGCAAGATAGCGGGGCGTTTTGGGCTTATGATGGGACGTTATTACCTTGGTAAGAGAACGCGTACAAACGTTAATACAAATGAAATAACATACTCCAGAGAGGGTCGGAGTGACCTACGTTTTCGTTGATTTATTTCTTCGGCAACGCTCAGAACAATAAACGATTTCCTCCCAATTTCGCGCCCACTTCTTTCTCCAAGAAAATGGGCGCTGACAGACCGGACAGACTTTCATGGGAAGGTTGGATTTAAAACCTTTCATCGCGCTGAATGTTCACTCCTAATTTGGTTAAAACTACTTATCAAATAGGTACAGGTAATCGCCGTAGCCTAAACTCGCCATCTTGTTCACAGGTACAAATTTCATCGCAGCAGAGTTCATACAATAGCGTAATCCCGTCGGCTTCGGACCATCTTTAAACACATGACCTAGGTGTGAATCACCAAACTTACTGCGGATCTCCGTTCTAGGGTAGAGCAGTTTATAATCGGTTTTCTCCACGATGTAACCCGGGTTAATTGGTCGAGTAAAGCTTGGCCAACCTGTGCCAGATTTGTATTTATCAGTAGAAGAAAATAGCGGTTCACCGGTCACAATATCCACATAAATTCCCGCTTCTTTGTTGTCCCAGTATTCATTATCAAACGGACGCTCCGTGCCTTCTTCTTGCGTCACGTAATACTGTAGCTCTGTTAAGTTTGATTTGATTTCAGACTGAGCAGGTTTACTGTACGCTTTCACTTTCGAAAGCAGCTTTTTTTCTTCAATCAACTGTCGAAGTGTTTTAGGACTTTCTTTTCGATCTTCACCAAATACTTCGTCGAGATATTTATCGCGACCTGATGCGTAGCGGTAGTATTTGTACTTCAAGCTACTCTTCTTGTAGTAATCCTGATGGTACGACTCCGCAGGGTAAAACTTTTCAAACTCGATCAGCTCTGTTTTCAACGGTTTTGGATAGATCATCGCCTTGTCGATTTCCATCATAAACTGCTTAGCAATCTGCTTTTGCTCCGCATTATGGTAGAAGATCGCTGGACGGTATTGAGGACCACGGTCAACAAATGAACCTTTATCGTCGGTAGGGTCGATATGACGGAAGAAGTAGTCCAGCACTTGCTCGTAGTTCACGACAGCAGGATCGTACTTCACCTCAATCACTTCAATATGACCAGATTTACCAGAAGAGACTTGGCGGTAAGTCGGGTTTTCAATATGACCACCTGAATAACCTGATACAACATCGATTACGCCGGGCAGTTGCTCTAAATCCGATTCTGTACACCAGAAACAACCGCCAGCTAGCGTTGCGATTCTTGTATTCTCTGAAGCCTTCAGCTTATCCATCGTATCGGCGGTACCTGTTTTACTCAATAGTAGAAACAAGACTGGAAGTGCGAAGGAGAAACCGGCCAATAACTTAGACATATTCTTCATAGCTACCTCATCGTTATTTTGTAGAAAGTGTTACTTAAATAAAAAGTGTTACTTAAATAAAAAGTGTTACGTATAGAGAAAGGTAACCGAGCGAAAAAATTACAGTAATGTTGAAAATTCCGTTGCCCTTTTATGCGATAGAGCTAAAGTATCGACAAGAAACACACCGCTAGTAAGGGCAACGATGCCTTGAATAAGCGATGCTAAATGAGGTAAATCATGCAAGCTGAAGTTAAATGGATAGAAGATTTTAAATTCCTTGGGCAATCTCAGTCGGGCCACTCCGTAGTGATGGATGGCAATGGTGGTGCAACCGCACCAAGCCCAATGGAAATGGTACTAATGGCTGCTGGTGGCTGTAGCTCTGTCGATGTTGTTGATGGTTTGAAAACAGCAGGCCAAAAGGTTTCGTCAGTTAATGCCAAGCTAACCACAGAGCGTCGTGAAACCGCGCCGCGTATCTTTACGCAAGTGAATATCCACTTTGAAGTGTCAGGTGACGAGCTTGACCCAGAAGTCGTAGCAAAAGTGGCGGCTGACTCGCTAGAAAAATACTGCTCGGTTTGCTTAATGCTAGGCGAAGGTGTTGAGATGACCCACAGTTGGGAAATTGTGTAAGTCGACAAACTCCACAAAATATAAAAACAGGAAAGAGAAAAGTCCGGGCTTTTCTCTTTTTTTATTTTGCAATTCACGTACCTTGTGAGGAGTCTGAAAGCAGTAATTGCAGGTTGTAGGAGTCTTCCAGTGACAGAACTAGAAAAAATGATGTCTGGCCAGGTCTTTGATGGCATGGACAAAGAAATTGACGCCATTAGAAGCCATGCTCTTCAAGCACTTAGAGCACTCAATAATAACACCGACGAAAGTCAGCGCGACGAATTGCAAAAGCAGCTATTTGGCAAGGTAGGCCGTTGTATTGTCCAGGTCCCTTTTCATTGTGAATTTGGTAAGACCATCGAAATAGGTGAAGAAACCTTTATCAACATGAACGTGGTCATGCTCGATGGTGCCAAAATTACCATCGGGAACCACGTGCTCATTGGACCGAGCGTGCAATTTTATACCGCTTCTCATTCTGTTGATTACCGAAGTCGTCGACGTTGGGAAACGTTTTGTAAACCTATCACGATTGAAGATGATGTGTGGATTGGCGGAAATTCCGTCATCAACCAAGGTGTAACAGTTGGCGCTCGCTCGGTGATTGCGGCGAACTCGGTCGTTAACCATGATGTGCAGCCAGATTGTCTATACGGAGGCACGCCAGCTAAGTTGATTCGCCGTCTCAACGAAGAATAGTAGAGGTTAGTATGCAATAACTCTGGCGATTAGAGAGTTCAGACTGAGCTCTCTTCGTCGAGTACATCGTTATATTTTAATGTTAATTCCTCACTCAATTGCTAAAAGAACGGCACCAATTGATAAAGTCAGGGCAACGACAACAGAGTTAACAATGATAATACCTAGTAATAGAATCGACAAATAACGATACCATTTTGGTACTTCTCTAGAAATATTAGGTAATTTTCGCTTTTCACCTGAGCTAGGTTGAACGATTAAACGAACAAACATCAATGTTCGGAAAAATGCGTAAGGCCACCCTGTGAATAAAGAAAGCTCAAATTCATTAAAATATGGTTTTTTAAAATAGTTTCCAACAATCTCCTTCGGCATCAGAAAGTGCATGACACCGATAAAAATGGTTTGTAAGAAAATAATAATCACACCAGTCATTAAAGTGTAAAAAAGAAATGTGATTACTTGCTGCATATAGACTCTATTCCAGTACTAGCGACTAAGTTTGGCTTGCTTTCAATTGAATTATAAAAGCTTTTTGCCACTTTACCGGATGCATAACCTACAGCCGTTGAACCGGCAGCGAGTACAATGGCAGTCCCCCAGCCAATAGGGTTTGATACTAAAAATAGACCGACTAACGCGCTGGTACCCATTCCTACAGCTGTGCTAGTTATTGACTCAACAAAAATTTCATTCTTCTCATGTTGGTCTTGTGTATTCGCAATCTGAATGCAGGAAGCCGTCAGACCAACACCGACTAAAACATGTCCGCCCACTTTAGATGCTTGAGCTATTTTATTCAGTTTTTCGGCTTGTTTAACTATATGAGCATTCGCAGGTAACCCTCCACTTCGAGCTATGCGAATAGACTGGTGAGTCGTTTTGTTGCCAAATAGCAGCTTTTCCATAGGGCCAACATTTTTCTTTAGTAGGTCTAAATGTTTTTTACGTCGACCATCATATTGTCCTTTACTTATTACTCCGTTTTTATAGTTTGCGTAAAGGTCGTTGATGTTCTCAATGAGCTTAATATTTCCTTTACTCATCAAGTTCCCTGTAGCACCCATCAAGGTACCTCCTGGAATAGTAATCATATTGGCGTTGTTTTCCAGCCATGCCAACGCCCAAAACATGTCAGCATGTTGCGGTGGAACTTGATTTGAGATTGATTTTGGAGGTTGATTGTAGCTGAGAAGATTGGGAGGCAAAACTTTATGGGGAGGAGTGCTGGGCATTTGAGGTTTAGACGCTGGGTAGGTCCCTAGCTTCGCGATACTTTTAGGAGGTAACGCATTGTTACTTTGAGTTTTAAGTTGAGAGCTTGATTTGGGTAGAGCTGATAACCAAATGATATCGCCTGCTCTAATGCGGTTAGGATCTGAAATATGCTTGTTTAATGTCATTATATGAGTCAGTACCATCTGATAGTCCTTGCTACCATATGGAGCACCATACATGTTTAATATAATAGGTGATAAGTTATCATGACTTTTATTTTATACTTAAAAGATCCCGACACAGAGCACCTCTAGCTAATAATTTATTTGTATAGATATTAACAAGAAACTATATTTAAAAATTTTATTTTTTTTGCATTCTAGACTTTCATTTTAAAAAGCCATAAATTAGCTGATGTATTTATTATTTGTGTGAAATTCTTAATGTTATTTACATTTAAAGTGTGACATTAGACTTAATTGGATAGGTAAAGGTCATACATGATCTGCTAATGATAAAAAACCTGCGATAAAAAATACAAGCGCTAACATTGTAGAGTTTATGATAATTACCCATATTAAAATGAAGGATAATAGACGGTACCACCTAGGCACCTCTTGGGATACATCGGGTAACTTTCGTTTTTTACCTGAGTTAGGTTGAACGATTAAACGAACAAACATCAATGTTCGGAAAAATGCGTAAGGCCAACCTGTAAATAGAGCTAGTTCGAAAGTGTTAAAATAAGGTTCTTTAAAGTAGCTATTGACAATGTCTTTTGGCATTAAAAGGTGCATGATACCTATAAAGAATGTTTGAAAAAAAATAACTAATACACCAGAGAACATTAAGTATCCAATAATGTTCCAGATCAATTGCATATTGCACCTATCCTTATAATAAACCGATGCTTTTTCAAAGGTTTTATCCTAATTTTTATCATGAAGAAATAAAGAGACTAACAGATAACCTATATCTTAGCTATGAATGTAAGGGCGTTTTTAAGGAGTGTCGAGAACGAAAATAAGAACTATTTTATTGATTTTTATGTAAATATAGTTGGTCGTGTATAAAATGGATAACGTGTAATGGCGAGATGTAAGCCTTGCACAACTAACAAAGGTTGGTTAAACAAGGCTAATAGTCGGTTATGGATGAATAACGATTTGTTGCTCCTCAGTCATCACAAGTGTCGCTTTGCTTTGTTCGATAAGTTGGGCAGCATAAGAAGGGGTAACTGCCTGCATATCACCTTTAGATCGAAGAGTTAAAGACTCCCACGCTTGATCTCGATATTTCCCTGCTTGGGTGTATTGAATCAGTACTTTCATAGCTTCACGCTCCGGTGTGGTTGACGTGCTACTTAAGTTAACGATCTTAGGTTGGTTGCGCATCTGTTAAAAATGAAACATTAGTTTAACTAAATGTGCCTTTCCAAATATCGCGCATTGAGCAGAGCAATTTAGAATCCTTGTGATGGAAGGATGAAGAACACTCAATCTTTCGATTCATACTGCGCAATATAATGTTTGAGAGATTTGGTTTCCGCACTCTGAAACTCTTCATCGTGCATACGCAGTGCTTGGATACGGTCGAGGCGGAACTGGCGGTAGTCATCGCGCAATTCGCACCAGGCGACCAGCGTCCAGACTTTGCCCCAAAAGAACTGGCCTAACGGTTGGATTTTTCTTTCGGTCACCTGTCCGCTTTCATCTTGGTAATCCAAACTGACCTTAAACTGATGATCAATCGCGTGGCGCAGAAGCTGCCCTCGTTTGGCAGTCTCGGATTGGGTGTGATAATCGGGCACAATCAGCGGACAATCTTCCACTTGTTGTTTGAGCTTATCGGGCAATACCGAAAGTATTTTGGTGGACGCAGAGTGAGACGCTTCGGCGAGTTCAACATCCGACCAGGCTCGAACCATCCGCATACCCAGTTCAAGCGCCATCATCTCTTTTTCTGAGAACATCAAAGGCGGCAGATGAGAGCCAGCTTGCAACAGGTAGCCAACACCTGCTTCACCTTGAATAGGAACACCAGAACTAAGCAACGACTGAATATCGCGATAAATCGTACGTTCGCTGACTTCCATTCTTTCTGCGAGCTCTTTCGCTGTCACGGCGTAACGCTTTGCGCGCAAAAGCGTCAGTAGCTCAAACAGTCGTTCTGATTTGCTCATGATGTTCCTTATCTAGACCTACTGGTTGTTAGTAGTAGTGTGGCTGATTACTTCTCTAGCTCACTGCACATTTTTAAGTTGTGATGTATAAGCTCGAGGCTTTCGCAGTCAATCATTGATAACAGAGGCTGAAATTCAGCGGCTTGCTTAAGCTGTTTTCCCGCCTGTTTTGCATCGTCCATTGAACGCCAGTAAATGATGTCTGTCCACACATCGTCCGTCGCTTCGTGACTGAGTGAGCGATACAAAAAGCCCGGCAGATTCTTCACAAACGTTTGTGACTGTTTGGCAGCGGCGATCACGTCTTGCTCTGTTGTGCCTGCGGTTAGACGAAATTGCACAGTTTCGATAACGGTTTCCATATTGTGATTCCTTATTGGTTTTGGCGGATTGCCTGTTGAGTTCCAAAGAAGGTTACGCGGATGGAATGTCAGAACATGTCAGTAGTGAAATCTCACTCACTTATCATCAATATGGTTATTTTTCTGGGCTGTTGTAACGATCCCAGTAAGGTAAATCTGTGCCGAGTTTTTCGCTGATAAAATCGATAAAGGCTCTTACTTTCAACGGCATGTGCTTGCGCTCAGGGAACACCGCATAAATGGCGTGTTCTGGTAGAGAATACTCTTCCATCACCGGTTTTAGATTTCCTGCGGCAAAGTCTCTTCCTGCAATAAACGTCGGCAGTTGCGCAATGCCCGAACCTCTCAACAGCAACTGGCGAATGGCTTCGCTGTTATTGACGATAAAGTTTCCTTTTGGAAGCACCTTGTATTCGCTGCCGTTGTTGATGAACATCCATTCGACGCCGCCACGGAAATAGGAGTAGCGCAGGCAGTTGTGACTGACTAAATCACTTGGTTTTTGTGGTGTTCCAAACTCCGCTAAGTAATCTGGCGAGGCACAAAGCACACTTTTACAAGGGGCGAGGCGTTTTGCGATTAGATTGGAAGAGGTGAGTTCACCAATACGGATCCCCAAATCAAAACCGTCTTTAACCAAATCGACCATTTTGTCTTCGAGGTTTAAATCCACTTCAATTTTCGGGTAACGAGCGAGAAACTCGCTGATCAAAGGCGCGATATGCAGCACACCGAAAGACATCGGCACGGTAATTTTGAGCCGACCTTGTGGAGAGCCTTGCAGTTCCGATACCGCGTCTACGCCTTGCTGGGCCAGATTGAGCGCTTGAGAAGCGTACTCAAAATAGCGTTCTCCCGCTTCGGTCAGGCTCAGCTTACGCGTAGTTCGGTTAAGGAGACGAATGCCCAAATCGTCTTCTAGTTGGTTGATGCGTTTGCTGATCGCCGATTTCGTCAGATTCAGCTGTTTGGCCGCAAGGGAAAAGCTGCCGCATTCGACAACAGCAACAAAAACGGGCAGGGAGGCAATCGCGTTCACATCAATCTCCTATTATCGTGAAGCATTTATTGTTGAGCACAAGGATACAATTAATTTCCAATTATAGAGATTATCTTCAAGAAGAAAACAATCTAGACTATGCACCAGTATTACGACCTTGATTTTGGGAAGAAGAAAATGAAGTACGATTGGATCCTGTTTGACGCTGACGAAACCTTATTCCACTTTGATGCTTTCAAAGGTTTGCAGCTTATGTTTTCTCGCAAAGGCGTAGATTTTACTGAACAAGATTTTGCTCATTACCAAACCGTAAACAAACCGCTTTGGGTGGATTACCAAGACGGCAAAGTAACGGCAGATGAGCTAAAACATAAGCGTTTTACCGAGTGGGCTGAGAAGCTGAATACCACAACAGCAGATCTCAATAGCGCATTTTTAGAAGCAATGGCCGATATTTGCAGCTTGTTGCCAGGTGCAAAAGAGCTGATGGAAGCGCTGCAAGGCAAAGCCAAAATGGGCATCATCACCAACGGTTTTACAGAGTTGCAAGCAATTCGCCTTGAGCGCACAGGGATGACTGAGTACTTCGATAAAGTAGTGATCTCTGAACAAGTGGGCGTAGCAAAACCGGACTTAGGTATTTTTGAATACGCGATGCAGCAAATGGGCAACCCATGCAAAACGCGCGTACTGATGGTGGGTGACAACCTGCATTCCGATATTCTGGGTGGTAATAATTTTGGTATTGAAACTTGCTGGTTAAATACCACAGGCGCAAGCGTCGATGAGCGTATCGCACCAAATTACACCGTTGAGTCTTTGAGTGAACTAAAGAACATTTTGGTGGCGTAACCGAATCGGGTATTATTCCGCAGTAACCCTCAGAAAAATCAAGGAATAATCATGTCAGACATCAAACAGCTAGACAGCAAAGTCGTTTACCAGAATAAGTGGATGACGGTGCGTGAGGACAAAATTTTACGTCCGAGCGGCGCAGAGGGCATCTATGGTGTGGTCGACAAACCTGATTGTGCTGCGATTCTGGCTATCGATAACGGGATGATTCACTTGGTTCAGCAGTACCGTTACACCGTAGGTCAACGTTGTTGGGAGATCCCACAAGGGGCGTGGGAATCAAACCCAGATGCGGATCATCTTGAGCTTGCCAAAGGCGAGCTGCGTGAAGAAACGGGCATGCAGGCGAGCGCTATGGCGTATGTCGGCGCGCAGTTTATCGCATACGGCTTTTTGAATCAGACATGTCACGTCTACTTCGCCACTGATTTAACGGACGTGGGCAATCAACTCGACAGTGAAGAAGAGGATTTGATCACTCGCGCTTTTTCGGTTGAGGAGTTCGAACAGATGATGATCGACGGCACGATCAAAGATTGTGTCACCATCGCCGCTTATGGTTTGGCGAAGCTGAAGAAATTCATTTAGTTATCCATGACGATTTTTAATGAAAACAGCGGCCTAGTGCCGCTGTTTTTAGTTTGGGTGAGTTCGTTGAGCCATCGCTTACTCGTCGATTTTCTTACCTAAGATTTCCACTTGCGCTTTTTTAGTCACCCCCGCGACTTGCAGCGCAGTGCTGCCAACCGATTCATAGTTCAACTCGATTTTGTCTAACTTCGCGTTATCTTTTGTTGGTAGGCTTAAGCTTCTTGATGACATGCCTTTAGTCAGAACACCTAAACTGTCGAACGTCTTTTCCTGACCATCTTTCATGATTACTTTAACGCTTTTCAGATCGACCGTACCTTGTGTACATTTGATTTTTATGTGGCTGAAACGAGCGTTAGCAAATGGTGACAGTGGATTGACTGTGTCGGTTTCCGATTTAAAACTGACGGTCTTATCTGCAATCTTGTCCCAATCGTTGTCTCCTGCAACCGATTGGAAAGAGGCTACAGCCGCTAAAAGACAGAGTGCGATGGTGTTGAACAGTTTCATAGCTTTTCCTTACCTTAGGTTTAGATATTCTGTTTAATCAGTTCGATGACGTGTGTGACTTCGTCTTGAGTTAAAGCCCCTTCTTTCACGAATAAAATTTCACCTTGTTTATTTTGTACGATAATCGCAGAACTTTCTTGCTGCAGATCCCAAGTTGTTGCTAATACGCCATTTTTGTCTAACACCATGGAAGACCAAGAGAATGTCTTTTTGCTGTCCTCTGCCGACGATTTTACAAATGTACCGGTTCCCCATATGGCGTCTTCTTGGTTGATCACGGTTGTGGTCTGATACTGATCTTCAGGAAAGTGAGCGGCAGTGATTGCTGACATCAGCGGCGCGTTCATCTCTTTGGCTTTACTACGACCTGCAATGGCTTGTATCACATGGACTTTGCCTAACATCTGCTGAGTTGCCCAAGGTTGATAAGCCACATCGTTTCCTTGCAGCGTCATTTCGCCATCGGTATCAATGCTGACGGAAGGGGTGGTTTGACCGACAGAAAGGTTATGAGAGAAGGCGAATGTCGGGGCGAGTGCGAGTAAGAGTGACAGAACAGATGGAGTTTTCATCGGGGGTTCCTGTAACGAAGTGAGGTTAGAGCGAATCAAAATAAGGGGCAAATACGATGCCCCCTATCGGATATGGCGATTAGTTAGAAAGTACAACGCGCGCATTTAGCGGTTGCAGCGGACGATTGTTTTGTCCCATGACTTCCATCAGTTTCGCGGCTTGATCTTTGGATAAGGTTTGAGTGTCTTTAAGCACAAACCAGCGCACACCTTCTGAACATGGCGGTGTGGTTAAAGAGCCGTTAAATCGATAGTAGTTTGCAGTTTTTGGCAGTAAGTCGTTAATCTCAAAAGTATCTTTAAAGAAGGTGGTTTGATTCTCTTGTGGGATTGCGTTGATCAGTTTAGACAGCGCTGCGTTTTGATCGCCAGCATCAAACATCACCGAAATTACCGCCAACTCGCCGTCTGCGTTGGCGTGTACAAAGTGCGCTTCAAGTGGATATTGGCGGCCTTTGATTTGGTTTTCTGATGGTGTGTGGAAATGGAACTGTTGCAGCTCGAACGTCTCGCCATCGATGGTGAAGCTGTTACGTCCGTTCACTTGCGCTTGCAGCGTATGACCATTGTTGGTTAAACCAATGACCTGACCAGTGTACGAAAGGTTCAGTGCTTCCAGTTTTGCATCGGCTGGGTTGTCGATGTTGATTGGGCTTTGGTTTTTCGTGGTTGCGCAGTCTTTGGCGATTTCTCCCCAGTGTTCTGGCCCGTGTTTGTCATTGCCATAGCCCCATTCCGAAGCCTGAGCCGCGCTTAGAGTGAGAAGTGAGAGTGAAAAAGCAAGTAGTGTTTTGTTCATAATAATGTCTCTGTTCGGTCGCTTTGATAAGCGTTGTTACAAGGCAATGACCTAGAGGTTTGATCACTGCCTGACAAATTAGAAACGGTGGCTGAGTTGGGCACCAATTAGGAACGCGTTTGAATGGGTAACGCCCGTCACCATCGGTGCAGGAACACCTTCATACGCGTACTCTTCTACGTTGACATCTTCACCAATCAAGTACGTCATGCCGATGTCAACCGTGGTATCTGATGACCATTGGTAAGAGGCCCCCGCAGATAACCAGTGACGGTTCGAATCTGGAATAGAAAGCGAAGTCAGCTCATCGACAGGTGTTTTGTCGAACATGTAACCCGTGCGAAGTGTCCAACGTTCATTGGCGTACCAAGTCGCACCGATGGAGTAGTGCGCGGAGTCTTGCCACTGAAAATCTTTTAGCAACTGATCATCAGCTTTCAAGCTGTCAAATGCTGACCAACCAATCCACTGCACAGAATAGTGCAGGGCAAATTTAGGTAAGACGCGGTGATAACCGGAAAACTCCGCAATATCCGGTAGCGGCATAGCAAGCGAGTCGTACGATTCGCCAGCAAAGTGGATGTCGCCCTTGGCATCTATGTTAGGGCTGTGCTTGTAGCTTAAACCTAAGCGATGACGTTCGTTAAACTCGTACATCATGCCAATGTTCGCGCCAAGCCCAATGCCGCCAGCTTCCACATCAAGTGCGTTGCCTTTTACGGATCCACAGCGTTGTTCTAGTTCGTTTCCAAGTATGTTCCCACCAACGCAAACACCCACGTCCATATCGCGGTACAGCTCACCAGAGCCGTAAATCACATCAATACCACCACCGATACTAAAACGGTCGTTCACCTTGTATGCCAAGCTTGCGCCAAGGTTGACACTCGCTACGCTGGTGACACCGCCAAAAACAGGTGCGCCATAGTTTGGTTTAAACTCCATGTCGGTTCCGAAGTTGGAATATGCCGATAAGCCTAGATACCAGTCGTCGTTGATAGGATGAATAAAGTAAAAATTGGGTACAACGGCTGGTTGACCAACGCCATCGACGTCATCAATGTCGGTCACGGTTTGAGAGAAGGACGGGGTAATGTCAACTTGAGGGGACGGAGGAAAACCGCCCATACCAACATTGACATCTGCATTAATGTTAGCTCGATGATATTGCGCATTTTTAACGGTAACGTCAGGTTTGACGTAAGTGACACCGAACGATAAGGCATTTTGTTTAAACAGCGTCATCGCTGCGGCGTTGCGGCTGACTACAGATGCATTATCACCAATGACGGCATCACCAGCAAAAGCACGACCAAGACCCGTCGCAGAATGTTCGTTAATTTGAAAACCACCGGCATACGCCGTCGAGGAGGCTAACCCGATTAATAAATAAATCGGTGAAAGAGTTAATTGTCGCTGCATGTTTTTCTCATGAATTAATTAGAAGTTGTATTGCAACTAAAATTAGTAAAATAAACAAATCTGACCAGTGTATTTAAGAGTAAAACTAACAGTGTGCTGACAATAAGTAAATTTAACTTAATAAATATTTATTGTTGAATTTATTAATGCTTCATGGCGTGAATATAGTAGTTATTTAAGTGTAAATTAAACCCTGAACCTCTATTTTTATTTTTGCGGTATTACTTCTCTATTTTTATTGTGCTGACTGTTCCCTAACAAATAGAGGGAAATCCAGCGATAAAGTGTCCGTGATGGAAACTCTGAGTCATTTGTATTTCCATTGCATCCCAACGTTGGTAGTTCGAATCAGCAAGAGAACTATCGTTTTAAACCCACATGACACACCCCTCTCGGTCTTACCTGTGTTATGTGGGTATTTTTTATTTAACTTGTCACTTAACTCCTCTTTAAATTCAATCATCAAAATGGCCATCATGAAATTTAAATTAATGGAATGTTGAATAATTTTGGATTTTACTGGTTTGTTAGTATTTAAAAGTTTTGTTTATAATACTTATAACTTGAATTTATATATTAAAAATGATCTTTGTTATATTTATTGAATGATAAAGTTTTGAAGTGACTATAATATCTCTGATTTTTCACGTTAGTGAAGTTATTCATTCAGTTTCTTGACGTTAATTTACCTATCTTTACGTCTCGTACCCTGTACGGCTAAGACAAATAGCAGTATAAAATCAAAACGATTATTTACTTCACTCCTGCTATGAAACTCAATAAAAAATGGCTCGTTTTGTGTGGCCTACTTGCTTTTGGTGCTGGTGGTTATCATTATCTGCAACGTCCAGAACCCATTTCTCCTTACGCGACAGAAGTCGTTCGCAAAGGCAATATCGAAAAGGCGGTATTAGCTAACGGCATGTTGCAAGCGTCC
This sequence comes from Vibrio sp. Vb1574, assembly GCF_033338675.1. Lineage (NCBI taxonomy): Bacteria > Pseudomonadati > Pseudomonadota > Gammaproteobacteria > Vibrionales > Vibrionaceae > Vibrio > Vibrio sp. Vb1574. Next base: position 86,816 of record NZ_JAWOTC010000007.1, on the reverse strand, counting down.
AAATTGGTGAATGTAGGTGCGCAAGTATCTGGGCAAATTCAACGCCTCGCTGTGAACTTAGGGGATGAGATAAAACAGGGGGACTTGATTGCACAGATTGACAGCCTGACTCAGCAAAACAGCCTCAAAGAAGCCCAAGCGTCTCTTAATAGTCTCAACGCTCAGTACCAGGCTAAGCAAGCGCAGATTAAACAAGCAAACTATGAATACGTGCGCCAAAAAGGCATGTTGGCAGCGAAAGCGAGCTCACGAGCTGATTACGAGAATGCCGAAGCGACGCTCGCCATCTACAAAGCCGAGTTAGCGCAACTGGATGCCGAAATCGAGAAAGCCAAAATCAACGTCGACAATGCGCAGTTAGATCTCGGTTACACCACCATCAACGCACCGATGGATGGCACGGTGGTCTACACCGCGGTGGAAGAAGGACAAACCGTAAACGCCAATCAAACCACGCCAACTATTATCGAGTTAGCTAAGTTAGATACGATGACGGTGAAAGCCGAAATCTCGGAAGCTGATGTGATTTTTGTTCACCCAGGCCAAACGGCGCTGTTCACCATTTTAGGCAAACCGAATCAGCAGTTTAAAGGCACATTGCGCGCCATTGAGCCGGGGCCAACCATCATGGATGGCGATGACAGCGATTTGAGCATTTCAGATAGCGACGCCATTTACTACAACGCTGTATTTGATGTGAAGAACCCGCAAGGTATTTTGCGCATCGGCATGACTGCGCAAGTTTCGATTGTCCTTGAGCAATCGGAAAATACCTTGATTGTCCCTTCACAAGTGCTGCAAAAATCTGGCGGCAAAGGCAACTATACCGTGCCAGTGCTTGAACAGGGCCAAGTGGTGCAAAAGCCCGTGACAGTGGGTATTAACAACAAAGTGAACGCAGAAATTCTCTCAGGTTTGAAGGAGGGCGACCAAGTTGTTCTTGGCAATGCTATGGATGGAGAATCATCAAGCCGAGGTGATCGTCGTCGACCTCCGATGAGGTTCTAAGATGAGTGACGTGCTTTTAAAAGTTGAGGATTTAACTCGACGATTTGTCTCTGGCGACGAGTCGCTTACCGTGTTGAACCACATTAATTTAGAGATAAAACGCGGTGAAATGGTCGCGATCGTGGGGGCATCAGGTTCAGGTAAATCGACACTGATGAATGTGCTCGGCTGCTTGGATAAACCGTCCAGCGGTCGATACTTCATTAATGGGCAAGATGTATCGACGTTGGAATCCGACCAACTGGCGGAACTGCGCCGCGAGTATTTTGGCTTTATATTCCAGCGTTACCATTTGCTGGGGGATTTAACCGCGGTGGCAAACGTGGAAGTACCAGCGGTTTACGCGGGAGTTCCTCATCGTCAAAGAACGGAGCGAGCGCAGTCGTTATTGGCTCGCTTAGGGCTGGAAGATCGTTTGACCCACAAGCCCAGCCAACTGAGTGGTGGCCAGCAACAGCGCGTGAGTGTTGCTCGTGCACTGATGAACGGTGGTGAGGTGATTCTCGCCGATGAGCCCACTGGCGCACTAGACAGTCACAGTGGGCAAGAGATGATGGCACTGCTTAAAGAGTTGCATCAACTTGGGCATACTATCATCTTAGTGACTCATGATATGAACGTGGCGAACTTTGCGGATCGCATCATTGAAATCAAAGATGGTGAAATCATTGCAGATACGCCAAATGCACAAGTTGTAATCAATGAGCAAGCAGCAAAGACACCGAGCGCGTCTTTTCATCGCCCAGCGCAAGCCGCCAGTAAGTGGTGGAAGTGGGACAGTTTTATTGACGCGCTAAAAATGGCGCTGCTAGCGATGTCTAGCCACAGAATGCGCACGTTTTTGACCATGCTCGGCATCATTATTGGTATAGCCTCGGTGGTTTCCGTGGTGGCACTAGGTAATGGTTCACAACAGCAAATTTTGTCGAATATTTCATCCATGGGAACAAACACCATTGATGTCAGGCCGGGCAAAGGGTTTGGTGACCGCCGCTCCGGACGAGTGAAAACGCTAACCGCCGACGATGCTAAATCGTTGGAGAGTCTACCTTTTGTCGACAGTGTCACGCCGTCTTTATCCAACAGCTTAACCGTGCGTTACGCCAATCAGGATGCAACTGCGTCTGTGGAAGGGGTTGGGGAAGATTATTTCCGTGTGCGCGGTTATGAGATCGCCAAAGGTCAGTTTTGGGATGAAGAGAGCGTGAACTCACTCGCCCAAGAAGCAGTGATTGATGACAACACCAGAAAGGAAATGTTTGCAGATAGAAATCCGATTGGTGAAGTGATTTTTCTAGGTTCATTGCCAGTGCGTATTGTGGGTGTCACGCAGAAAAAAGAAGACGCGTTTGGCAACAGCGACGCGCTGAAAATTTGGGTGCCATACACCACCATGTCTGGGCGCATGATGGGACAACGTTACCTCAACGGCATTACTGTACGGATTGATGAGAACGCCCCAAGCGCAGCGGTAGAACAGAGCATCATCAACTTGTTAAAAATGCGCCACGGTACAGAAGATTTCTTCACGATTAACACTGACACCATTCGTCAGAGCATAGAGAAAACCACCGCAACCATGACGTTACTGATCTCAGCGATTGCGGTGATCTCCCTAATTGTCGGCGGAATTGGCGTAATGAACATCATGTTGGTGTCGGTGACAGAGCGCACGAAAGAGATCGGTGTGCGAATGGCTGTGGGTGCGCGGCAAGCGGATATTTTGCGTCAGTTTTTGATTGAAGCGGTACTAGTGTGTTTGTGTGGTGGTATTGCTGGTATTGGGTTGGCGTTTTTGATTGGTTTTGCATTCAGTACATCTGGCAGCAGCTTCCAAATGATTTACTCAATGAACTCGATCATCTGGGCGTTTATTTGCTCAACGTTGATTGGCATCGCTTTCGGCTTTTTACCCGCTCGCAATGCCGCCAAACTCGATCCAATAGAAGCGCTAGCGAGAGACTAAAAATGAGTAACACAATGAAATTCAAAACTCGATTGGTCGCGGCTGCCTTAAGCGCAGTGTGGTTGTCAGGTTGTGGTTCGCTTATGCGTAGCGACTATCAAGCTCCTGAGGTGCAAGTGCCTGCAAATTGGCAACAGATGCATGTTGCGGGTGATGTCAGTATGGATCCTTGGTGGTTGGCGTTTAACGACCCAACGCTTAATCAATACATTACTCAGGTGTTGGCTCAAAACAACGATTTGACGCTGGCAACGCTAACGCTAAAGAAAGCGCGTTTACAGCTGGGTTTAGCGCAAGATGACCTTTTCCCTACGTTGAGTTCTTCCACATCAGGACAAGTTCAAAAATCTCTTGATAGCGGGGAATCGGCAGATAGCTACAGCACTAACTTGTCCGTCAATTACGAGTTGGATTTGTGGGGAAAAATCTCGGCGGACGTTGACCAAGCCAAGTGGACGGCGATGGCAAGTCAACAAGATCGCGAGGCGACCGCACAAAGTTTGGTGGCAACGACGGCATCGTTATATTGGCAAATCGGCTATCTGAAACAGCGTTTAAACCTCAGTCAGCGTAATGTGGAAGACGCAGCTCAAACGCTACAATTGATTGAAAAACAGTACCAACTTGGCGCTGTGGATCAGTTAGATGTGCTTGAAGCCAAACGTACGTTGGCAAGCTTACAAGCGCAGCAAAGTGAGTTTGAACAGAGTTTACTTGAGGCAAACAACGCCTTTGCGATTTTGTTCAATCAACCGCCGAAGAGCATCAGTGCAAACATCCAAATGCTGCCTGAAGGCGATATGCCATCGTTGAGTGTTGGTGCTCCGTCTGATTTATTGATCCGCAGACCCGACATTAAAGCAGCGATTTATGACGTCAAAGCCGCGCTAGCAAATAAAGACGCAGCAGATTTGGACTATTTGCCCAAGCTGACGCTTACTGGGGCTCTGGGTGGATCGTCACAAGCGCTCAAAGACCTGCTTTCCAACCCGATTGGCAGCTTAGGTGCGGATATGACGCTACCGTTTTTGCAGTGGAATGAGATGAAAAATAGCCAAGCCATTGCCGATTTAGACTATCAATCGGCCATTGTGAGCTATCGCCAAGTGTTGTACGCCGCATTCCAAGATGTCGAAAATGCCTTGTCGGCACGCGAGAAATTGAAGTATCAGGCGGCGCGTTTACAAGAACAGTATGATGCCGCGAGTGCCGCTGAGTTCATTTATGCTGCGCGGTATCAGTATGGCTCGACATCGATCATGGACTATTTGAATGCACAAGAAGATACCAGAAACGCGCAAGCTTCTTTGTTGGAGAACCGTTACAACCAGTTTCTCACTCAGGTTACGCTTTACCAGTCTTTAGGAGGAACCGATGTTGCGCCGTTGTAATTAGGGGTCAGCTCACACTAGCGAAGCGCCATGCAACAAAGCCTTTTTTGAAGGTATTACTGGTCCCATGAATGGGACCAGTAATAAAAGCTTAAGTTACTTGGCGAACTTCTTGAAAGGTGCATCAACCGGTGTGTCAGCTAGGTGATTGGTGTAGTTACTCATCACTTTTTGCGCTAGACCAAGAACAATTTCAAGCAGTTGCTGCTGTCCGTAACCCGCCGCAAAGAATTTCTCTATCTGAGACTCTTCCACTACACCACGTTGGCGCACCATTTGAAGCGTTGTCTCTCGTAGTGTTTCAAGTTTTTCGTCTGCCAATGGAGTTTGGTTGACGAGAGCATCGACAATCTCCTGATCCACTTTCATTGACGCCGCGATCGCACTATGAGCAGGAACGCAGTAGTGACAACCATGTTCAACGTTGATGGTTTGCCATACGACGGTCAATTCTTCTGCGTTAAATGATGTTTGTTGAAAGAGCTCATGCACAACTTGATAACCCTCAAGTAAGGTTGGCGCTTCAGCCATAACAGCATGAAGATTTGGTAGCATGCCAAACGCTTTGACTGAATTTTCAATCAGGTGCTTTGATCCTTCGGGTGCGTTTTCTGCGGTATACAGTTTAAATTCTGCCATGTTTAAATCTCCTGTAATTGGATATGAGCGGATTAGGCAAGAACAGGATAGTTGATTTTGAGCGGTCGCTCAATATAAAATTGAGCATATGTTCAAAATTGATAATTGCTCATGGCGAATACAAAGAAATTCCAACGTGATGAAGTGGTGAAAGCCGCCTCGGATCTATTCTGGAAGAAAGGTTTTCATGCAACATCTACACGTGATTTACAAGATAGCGTGAATCTGCGTCCTGGAAGTATTTATGCGACGTTTGGGTCAAAAGAGGGGCTATATTGTGAAGCGCTAAAAATGTACGTTGCGAACTTACAAGCCCTGTTTGAGTTGCATTTAGCTCAGAACACAACGGTTCTAGATGCAATAGAAGCTTTCGCGATTGATGTGGTTATCAATCAGCGAGACTCCAATCCCAGTGAAGTGTGCATGTTAGTCAAATCAGCAAGTGAATTTGCTGAGGATTTTAATGCGCTGCGCAATCAAACAAACAGCTTAGCAAACCAATTTGAATCTTTTCTTGCAAAGCTGTTTGAGCGAGCAATCGAGAATGGCGAAATTGAAGCCCAGGATACATTGCTTCTTGCTCAGTTGTTCCAGGTTCAGTTTACGGGTATACGAGCCTACTCATACCGCAGTGATGATGAAACCTTAAAGACGTTGATCTCTATTATGGTGAACAGCTTCCGCGGTAACGTACCAAAACAGAACGCTGAATGAGACTGCTCAAAGTCAACGTCTCTAAATCAACGGCTTGAAGTAAGCGAGCTCAAATAAACCCATTATCGGGGGTCGATATCGATAAAAAATGACCACGAAGCATCGTGGTCATTTTTATGCAGATTAACTTGCAATGAACAACAACGGCTTATTAAAAGCGAAACTCTTCTAAGTTATTGCTGCTTTCTAACATTTTTTCTGCCACATAACGATGCGTTGCTGTGGTTGGGTGAGTCACATCCCAGAACACGAACTTATCTGCGCCAGATGCTGCACATTCAGAACGTAATGAGTGAGTGTACATGTAGTCAACAGAGGATGAACGGTTGATGTCTAAGCAAGGGTCGCTTGCATTTACGAAACCGTGTTCTTCTGGTGCCGAGGTTAACTTCTCAAACAGTGCGTGTGTATCAAACAATGCGATGTTGTAGCCTTGGGCTTTGTAGTACATCGCTTGTGCTTTGATGAACTCGTTCATCTTCAATACTTTCGCACGAATCGTTTCAATTTCTTCCTGTGTTGAGTATTTGAACTGTGGTGCTTTGGTTGCATCTGGCAGTGTCATCAACATGAAGTTCTTCGCGCCAGCGTCTGTTAAACGAATCAGAGCTTCAGCGTAATCCGCTTTTACTTCCGGCACGCTACGGTTGTAGTTCATGAAATCATTTAAACCAAACTCTAACGTAAACAATGTGTTAGCAGGGTTGTAGTTCTTCGCAAGCTTTGTGTAGGTTAAGTAAGAAGAAACTTGTTCGCCGACACCAGTTAGCGCGATGTATTGGTTTTCACCTGCTGCGCCACCAACTGCCCAGTTGTATAGCGGTAAGTTTTTGGCTTTAGCAACGTATTCCGTCCAAACAAAACCGTTTGAGAAGTGACCCAAGAACCAGCTATTCGGGTTAGGAAAGCGCCATTGGGACGCGTTAAAGATGTTGCCTGTATCAGACAAGCTATCGCCTAAAGCCACTACTTTGTTTATCTGATCTGGTTGCATTGCAGCATCATTGCTCCAGATCGTGTGGTTATAAGAATAACGATTGTCGGCAGCAAAAAATGTAATGTCTGCGTTCTCGTTCGCTAGATCTAGTGTTTCTTCACAACGCTGGCGAATTACGTTTTGTGAGGTATTGGTGTAGAACATGTTTTTAAATGAAACAGAGCTCCACCAATAACCATCGATAGTGAAGTCACTACCATCTTTGTTTTTTGCCCATTTCCAATCGGTAGCCGCATCGTCCTTAGAGTGGCTCGTACGATACCAGCATCGAACGTACGTATAAGTTTGATTTTCTTGCGCGCTAACCACTTCAGCCGCAGAAACCATTGCCGGTGATAAAGTTGGCTCCTCTGCAATGGCGGAGGCAAGCGGAAGTAATGCAGTTAATAGTGTGATTGTTTTTTTCATCATTCACTCTTCTTGTAATGGTTATTGTTCCGAATGCGTGAATACGCTCGGCTATAACAGTATTTAGATGAGAATTTTTCTCACTAAACCTTCTAATTCTGAGTAAATGCTCAAGACAGTCAACAACTAAATATTCAATATTTCAGTTTTGGCACCACGGTCAAAAAATCCATTCAGCATAGCAATCGATTAAATGGGTGATATTTAGAATAATTACTCACTAACATTAATTTAACATTCACTTTTTGTTAATTAAGTAATTGCTTTATAAGGTTTTGTCGATGATTTTTAATGTTAACTTAAAGTGTTTATTGAATGATCTTTTGTACAAATTTGTATATTCATGAAACAAATTGTTTGGCATTTTTGCTCTGTAAACTATAGCTGAAGCTCTCATGTAAACATCATGATGATGACTTTTCATGAGAATATAGTGAATAAAAATTAGCTCAAATAAGGAATAGGGCAAATGCACTACACAACAAGTAAAAAACAAGGCTTATTTTCGTTGTCTGCCGTAGCAATAGCACTGACCACTTCGATGTCAGCGTTTGCGGCTCCACCAATGGGATTTGATGAATCTAAGTTACCGACGAAGTACATCGTCAAATTCAAAGAAGATGCAGTCAGCCGTTCTTCAATGGGGGGTAACTCATTCTGGGGGCCACGAATCGCGCAGGAGTCTGTTCTAGAACAGGTGAAGGCACGTAAGGTGGAAAAACTGGGCAATCGCGCCATTTACAGCGTTGAATTGGATGGCGATGACTTAGAGCCGCTTCGCAACCGTAGTGATGTGGAATACGTGGAAGTCGATCCACCTCGCTATTTGCTCAGCGAAACGACTCCATGGGGATATGAAGCGGTTAATGCTCAACTGTTAGCTGACTTCAATGCGGGTAATCGCACTGTATGTATTATCGATTCAGGGTACGACATTTCGCACAACGACCTAAGCGGAAACCGCGTTGCTGGTACTAACGATAGTGGTACGGGATCATGGAGTGATCCGGGTAACAACAATGCCCACGGTACTCACGTCGCGGGTACGATTGCTGCGATTGCCAACACCGAAGGTGTAAAGGGTGTGATGCCAAACCAGAATGTGAATTTGCACATCGTGAAAGTATTTAACGAATCGGGTTGGGGTTACTCATCTGGGCTTGTTAAAGCAATCCAAACCTGTGCCGATAATGGTGCTAACGTTGTGAACATGAGCCTTGGTGGTAGTCAATCAAGCCGAACTGAGCAAAATGCACTGCAAAATATTTACGATCAAGGCGTTCTATTGATCGCCGCAGCGGGTAATGATGGCAATACAGCGCACAGCTATCCAGCTTCTTATGACTCAGTGATGTCTGTTGCGGCTGTTGATAATCAAAATGATCATGCAGCGTTCTCACAATCTACTAATCAAGTTGAGATCTCAGGCCCGGGTGTGGCGATCTTATCAACGGTTACGGTAGGTGAAGGTAAACTTTCTGATATTACCTTGAATGGTGTCAGTCAGTTTGATCGTGGGATTGTTCCTCACAATCGTTTGATCAATAACGGTTCTTCGTATGTTCCGGATCCAATCGCGGGTTCAGTAACTGCAACGCTAGATAGCTGTGATGTCTCTGGCGGTAACTTTAACTGTGGTGATATGTCGGGCAAAATTTGTTTGACTGAGCGTATCGGCAACCAGTCTTCAGGAAACTACCCTGAAGTAGATGCGGTTCAGGCTTGTTACAATGCGGGTGCGCGAGCTGCAATCGTATACAGCAACTCTGAACTACCTGGTTTACAAAACCCTTTCTTGGTAGACACAAACAACGCTTATCGTATGGTTTCGGTAACGGTTGATCGTGCATTTGGTCAAGAGCTATTGGGGTATGTTGGTCAGGAAATTACTGTTGCAACAACCTCTGGTGAAGATTACGAGTACTACAATGGTACATCAATGGCGACACCGCACGTAACGGGCGTAGCTGGCTTGGTGTGGAGTTACCACCCAACCTGTACAGCAGCGCAAGTACGTAATGCCCTAGTGAAAACTGCAACAGATATTGATGTTGCTGGTCGAGACAACCGTACTGGCCACGGCCTAGTTAATGCTGAAGCGGCGAAGCTGTTCTTGGACGCTGGCTGTAATGGACCTGATGGTGGTAGCTCTTCGGACTCTAGCTTCTCAAATACCAGCCCTGTTGCGATTCCAGATAATAAATCTTCTGGCGCAATCAGTGCAGTAGAAGTCGATCGCTCTGGTGATTCAGGCACAGTAAGTATTGACGTTGATATTAGCCACACTTACATCGGTGATCTACGAGTGACTTTAACGTCACCGACTGGTGGAGAAGTTGTACTTCACAATAATACTGGCGGCAGCGCTAACGATATAAAAAATACGTTCCAAGCGGATTTTTCTGGTTTTGAATCGCAAGGTACATGGGAACTAAAAGCGGTGGACAGTGCCAGAAGAGACACAGGCACCATCAACAGTTGGACTCTGACCTTTCAATAAGGAGTGACTATGAAGAAGTTGACCTTACTTTCTTTGTCTGTGGTAGGCGCTACCGCACTATTGGCAATCGGACTGAGCTCAAGCAGCTTGGCAAACAATCAAGGATTTCCTCTCGTGGATGAACGCCAAGATCAAGCCGAGCAGCAACCTGCACGCTACTTTGTTAAGTATCATGAAGGAAAAGAGAGCGAGGTGAGAGCGCTTCTTCGTCAGCACAACATTGAAGTGGTCGATGCTCTGGTGAAACAACATGTGTTGATTGTGGTGGGTGAACAGGCGGAAGTCGATAAGCTCGCGGATCACGATGCGGTCGAATACACCGAGCAAGAGCCGACAAGAAAGCTGCTATCTAACGGAACTACGCTTCAATAAGCCAAACTTCCTTGAGATAGTGCCAAAAAGAAAAACGCCCCTCACGTGAGGGGCGTCTGTTTTCTTTCATGATCCGGTTCTTATAAAGCCAGTCGCTTGCTATGACTAGAGGTTCTTTAGGATCGATGCCGATGAGCCTATTCCCGCATCAATCAAGCCAGTTCTCAGCTAATCATATTAAGCTAACCACTTAGCGAACAATCAGACCCAGTAAGATACCAACAGCGCCGAAGTCTGCGTCACTAAAGGTTGTGTTAGCAAAGCCTAGGTCACCAAGCACTGGCATTAGGAATACTGGTAGGAAGGTAATCAGTAGACCTTGTGCAAAAGCACCCAAGATTGCACCGCGACGACCACCTGTAGCGTTACCAAATACACCTGCAGCAGCACCCACAAAGAAGTGCGGAACGACGCCTGGGATAATCACAGTAAGACCCATCACGTAAAGTAGGAACATGCCTACAAGACCCGCCGCGAAGCTCGATAGGAAGCCAACTAATACTGCGTTTGGTGCGTATGGGAATACAACCGGACAATCAAGCGCAGGTTTTGCGTTTGGTACTAGTTTGTCTGAGATGCCTTTAAACGCTGGAACGATTTCTGCGATAACCATACGTACACCTTGAAGGATAACGTACACACCACCGGCGAATGTGATGGATTGCATCAGCGCGAACATGAACCAGTGCTTACCACCGCTGACTTCGCGTACAAAGTCACCGCCAGCGAAGATACACGTCACCATAAAGATGATGCCCATAGTGAACGAGATTGCCACTGGCGTGTCACGTAGGAACAACAAGCTCTTAGGTACGTTCATCTCTTCAGTAGAGTGTTCTTTGTTACCGAACTTGCTGCCAATAAAGCCAGCTAGTACGTAAGAAAGGGTAGAGAAGTGACCAATCGCAACGTCGTCAGAACCTGTTACTTGCTTCATGTACTTGTGAGCAATCGCAGGGAAGAACACCATCACAGAGCCCACAACCAGAGAGCCAAGCGCGATCAGTGGAACACCTTTCATGCCGCTAGAAGCAAGGATCGCCGCTACCATCATCGACATAAATAGTGTGTGGTGACCTGTTAGGAAGATGAATTTCCATGGCGTGAAGCGAGCGATCAAGATGTTCACTAACATACCGAAGAACATGATCATCGCCATCTCTTTACCAAACGCTTCTTGCGCGATAGAGACGATAGCTTCGTTGTTTGGAACCACGCCAGTGATGCCAAATGCGTGTTGGAAAATCGTCGCAAAGTCACCCAGAGAAGTCACAACCAGACCAGCACCCGCGCCAAGCACGATGAAACCTAGAATGGTTTTTACCGTGCCTTTAATACACTCGGTGACCGGTTTTTTCTGGGCAATTAAGCCGATTAGGGCGATGAGACCTACCAGAACCGCCGGCTCTGATAGGACATCGTTCATTAAGAAACTGAAGAATTCCATAACGCCACCTTATAGAGCGCCAAGCTCTTGAAGTGCCACAGATAGACGCTCTTTCATTGCCACTTTGTCGACCATGTTATCAAGCGCAACGATGCGAGGTTCAACGCCAAGCGCGTTCAACTGTTCAACGATGTCGTTAGTACCGATGAAGATGTCACAATCCGTACCTTTTGCAGAACCTAGATCGATATGATCCACTTCTGCGTTTACATTCAATTCTTTCACGATGCCTTTGATGCTCATTTCCATCATTAGGCTAGTACCAAGACCGTGACCGCAAACAACCATAATTTTCATAATTCAGACCTTTTCTTTTTATAGGGGTGTATGCCCATTTTGAAGGGCACATCAGGAGTTAGTATTTTTCGATGATCGCAAGAACATCTTGTGTGTTTTGAGCGGAGCAGATGGCTTCTACATGCTCTTCATTCATAAACAACTCAGCCAGTTTAGAAATCGCATCCACGTGCGAGTTACTGTCTGTCGCGGCTAGCGTAACCAGCATTTTCACTGGGTCGTTACCTTCAGAATCGAAGTTCACGCCGTTTTGAATCACCGTGATAGCAAGAGACAAACGGTTAACGCCATCTTCAGGGCGAGCGTGTGGCATTGCCATACCAGGACCTACCACGTAGTAAGGACCAAGCTCTTCGTGGGAGCGGTAAATAGCGTCCACGTAGCTTGGCTCAATCGCGCCATTTTCAATCAGTGCTTCACAGGATTTGCTCACCGCATCTTTCCAGTCAGTGGCATCAGAATGGATGCGAATCACATCAGAGGTAATCAGTTCACGTAGCATTGGATCTTTCCGGTTTGTTGTTTTGTTGATGGGTACTTTATCGATCAATTTGTCAGAAAAACCTGAGAATGATCACAAATGGTAGCGCTATCTGATAGCGCTATCATAAATTGTGATAGCGCTACCATTTTTATCAGTCATCCGAGTTTCATATGCTTGTGATCGACTTCTAATGCGCTAATATCAAAACCACTAAAACGCTGTGGTAAGATGTCGCGGCAGAAAATAGAGAACACTAAATAAGAACAATGAGCGAACCTCGCAAACGAAGAAGTACTGGCAATGTCACCTTGGCGGACGTCGCTAAAAAAGCCGGCGTAGGCACCATGACGGTGTCGAGAGCATTACGAACGCCTGAGCTAGTATCTGACAAGCTGAGAGAAAAGATTCAACAAGTGGTTGATGAGCTCGGCTATATCCCGAATAAAGCGGCAGGGGCTTTGGCGTCTGCTGAAAGCTACTCCATCGCTCTTATCATTCCTTCCCTGTTTGAAAAAGCGTGCGCGCTTTTCTTACCGAGCTTTCAACAAGCGTTGAACAAGGCGGGTTATCAGTTACTGCTTGGCTACAGCGACTACTCGGTAGAACAAGAAGAGAAACTGCTTTCGACATTTCTTGAGAGCCGTCCAGCCGGAGTGGTGTTGTTTGGTAATGAACACAGCCAGCGAACCAATCAGCTTTTGGAAGCCTCGAATACGCCAGTATTGGAAATTGCTGAGTTAAGTTCGAAAGCGAGCTATCTCAATATCGGTGTTGACCATTTTGAGGTGGGTAAAGCCTGTACCAAGCATGTGATTGAACAAGGCTTCAAGAACGTTGGCTTCATTGGTGCGCGTGGGGATCACTCCACTTTGCAACGTAAGCTACACGGCTGGCAAAGCGCGATGATTGAGAACTACCTTGCACCGGACCATTTCTTAACCACCCACGAAGCGCCATCTTCACAATTAGGTGCGGAAGGGTTGGCAAAGTTATTGCTGCGCGATTCAAGTTTGAATGCTCTGGTATGTAGCCATGAAGAGATTGCGATTGGCGCGTTGTTTGAGTGTCACCGCCGAGTGCTGAAAGTCCCGACCGACATTGCGATTATCTGTTTGGAAGGCTCTTCGATGGGTGAGCACGCCTACCCAAGTTTGACCTGCGCGGAATTCGATTACGAACGTATGGGGACGAAAGCCGCAGACAAGTTACTGCAAGCCATTAAAGGTGAGCCTGTAGAGCATGCAACGGACATGGGCTTTAAGCTAAAACGCCGAGCTAGTACTGCGATCAACTAACCTCATTTGGTTAGAAACTAATACGTGATACAAAAAACCTCTCGATGCTGAGAGGTTTTTTTATGCGTGAGAATAGTGATTGTCGACTAAGGACGCTCACCTGCTGCTAGGCGACGTTCGATATCTGCAACCACTTCTGGGAAGTCAGCAATGGTGTCGATAAGGTAGTGCGGCGAGCTCTTGATCAATTTTGCACGCGCTTTTTCACGAGCGGCATCAAGCGTTGCTTCGTCCGCGGCTTGGTATTCTTCAAACGTTAGACCCGCTTCGTTACCAGAAAGCAGCAAACCAACGGTCCACATACCGGCGTTGTGACCTTCATCGATGCCCGGTGCTGCGTCATCCACTTTGATACACGCATTAACGTCCGTTACATTCAGCTCAATCACGTTTTTCAATGCCATAAATGGTGCAGGGCGACCACCTTGTGGTAGGTCATCCGTTGCTACTACGTAATCCGGTTTGTAGCCGTAATCCGCTGCAACAGGAATCAGTACGTCCATCACTTCGCGAGGGTAACCAGAACAAGAACCGATCTTGATGCCTTTGTCTTTCAGAGCGTTCACAACTTCAATCGCATTAAGGATTGGCTCTGCGTGGCCAGCCACTTTTGCTTTTTGCAGAGGCATAAATGCCGCGTAAATTGCGTCGATGTCTTCGTTGGTCATTGAGCGCCCAAACTTCTCATTCCAACGTTTATCAACTGCAGGGATGCGACCCACAGCTTGGATGTGATCCCACTTACCAAGCCCCATTGGCTCACGTGCTTCTTCAAGGTCGATGTCAAAATCAAAGCCTTGTTTGAATGCTTCCACAAAGATGCTAGTTGGCGCAAAAGAGCCGAAATCGACGATAGTGCCAGCCCAGTCAAAGATCACTGCTTGAATTGGTGAGTTGCTCATGTTCAATCCTTTTTCTTGCTTGCCAGAGCGCTTGCCCACTCGTTGGAACCGCGCTCTGAATAAATTGATTTTGTTGAGGTCTATTGACCCTAAAAGTAGTTAAAGTCTTTACACACTTTGGCGATGGCTTCTTCGAAGATCGCCAACGCTTCTGTTAGTTGTTCGCGGGTGATGATCAGCGGTGGGCTGAGTTGAATCACATTGCCTTGCGATACCTTGAAGCTCACACCATTGTTGAGGCATTGGTACAACACAGCTTCCGCTTCGTCATACGCGCGTGCCTTGCTTTCGTGGTCAGTGACCAACTCAATACCCCACAACATGCCAATGCCACGAACATCACCAATCACAGGGTACTTGGCTTTCATCTCTAGCAGCTTTTCACGCATGAACTGGCTGTCGGCTTTGGCTTTATCTAGCAAGCCGTCTTGCTCAATGGCTTCCATGGTTGCCAGTGCCGCAGCACAACCGATAGGGCTTTTCTCATGAGTGTAGTGACCCATGGAGATTTGCTCGGCGGTGTTGTATTTGTCTTTGGTTACCATGGCTGCGATAGGCACTAAGCCACCACCCAAACCTTTACCGATGCAGAGCATATCTGGCTCGATGTCGTAGGCTTGGTAGGTAAACCATTCGCCGCTGCGACCCATTCCGTTAGGGATGTCGTCGATGATCAGCATGACATTGTGTTTGTCACAGATTTCACGGATGCGTTTCCAGTAGGCTTTACTTGGCACTTGAACATCCGTGTTGCGAACTGCTTCTGCGATAAACGCGCCCACGCCGCCTTCTTTCTCAATCACGTATTCGAGGTAATCGGCGTAATGCACATCGCTGCCGTCCGCGACTGGGAAAGCGCCTCGGTAAGATACGGCTGGTGGAATGCGTTCAACGCCTGCCATTAATGGTCCCATGCCTTGGCGGAAACACGCTTCGCCGCCCACAGAGATGGCATCCAACGATGCGCCGTGGAAAGAATCCCACAGAGACACCACCTTGTAGTTGCCCGTGATGTGGCGCGCTAGTTTAAGTGCCATGCCAACTGCAGATGTGCCACCCGGAGCAAACAGCACGCGGTTCAATTCGCCGCCACAGATTTGGGTGAGTTTTTCGGCACATTCAATCGCGGTCTCGTTGGTAAAACGGCGTGGTGAAAACGGAAGTTTGGCAATTTGCTCTTGCACGCGTTTAATCACATGCGGATGACCGTAGCCCAGTTGATGGACGTTATTGCCATGGAAATCCATGTACTTTTTGCCGGTAGCATCTTGGATGTAGATGCCTTCTGCTGCTTCCAAGGTATCTAAGCAAGGCGTTGACATGGCTTGATGAAGAAAGACCTCCGAATCACGCTTCAGTAATGCTTGCGTGCGTTCGTCATCCATCGATGCATTCCAAGCTTGGCGCGCAGGTGTCGTGTTGACATCGCCTTCGCTGCGAAAATGGGTCGGTTTGATATTCTGAGTCATAACGCTCTCTCAATCAGAAGGTTGCTTTACGCAACTTGCCAATACATTGCTTTTTCAATCGCACCGATTAAGCGCTCGATATCTGCTGGGTAAACTTCGCCAATGTTGCCGATGCGGAAGCAATCTGCGTTCGATACCTTACCCGGATAGATCACGAAGCCCTGCTCTTTCAAACGTGTGTAGAACGCTTTGAACTGGTAATCACTGTGCGTCGGAGAGTAGAAAGAAGTGATGATTGGCGAATGAAGGTCATCACTCAGTAGTGGCTCAAAACCCAGAGAGCGCATACCTGCAACCAGTGTTTTCTGGTTAGTTTGGTAACGGTGATGACGCGCTTCAATGCCGCCCTCTTGTTCCAGTTCTAACAAGGCTTGGTAGAAAGCGCGCACCGTGTGCGTTGGAGACGTGAAACGCCATTTGCCGTGGTTCACTTCCATGCACTGCCATTGGTCGTACAGATCAAGGCTCAAAGAACGTGCCTGACCTTGGCACTTTTCTAGCTCAGTTTGTTTCGCAATCACAAAGCCAAAGCCCGGTACGCCTTGAATACATTTGTTTGCAGAGCTGATCATAAAATCGATGCCAAGCTCTGCGATATCGATAGGAATGCCACCAAAA
The DNA here is from genome assembly GCF_033338675.1 of Vibrio sp. Vb1574. Taxonomy (NCBI): domain Bacteria; kingdom Pseudomonadati; phylum Pseudomonadota; class Gammaproteobacteria; order Vibrionales; family Vibrionaceae; genus Vibrio; species Vibrio sp. Vb1574. The sequence goes on along the minus strand of NZ_JAWOTC010000007.1, from coordinate 70,309 downwards.
CTCGACATGGCATCGAGAATCACCACTTTACCGTGTGCTTTTGCCGCAGAAGCAAATGCCTCAATTGGGTTAAGCATGCCAGTGGTTGTCTCACAGTGAACAATTGCCACGTGTGTGATAGCAGGATCCGATGCCAATGCAGTTTCCACCTCGTTCAAGTGTGGCTGTGATGTTTCGCCTGGGGAAACTACATGGCATGGAATATTTAGGTAATCAGCGATCTGAGCGATACGCGCACCGTAAGCACCGTTGTCGACAACCAACAATTTTCCATCTTTGCCAATGGCGCTGCCAATCGTCGCTTCTACTGATGCGGTGCCGCTACCTTGCATTAGTACGCTGGTGTAGCCGTCTTGTTCCGTCGCCAGTTTTACAAGCTTAGTGCGGATCACTTCTACAATGTCTTTGTTGTATTCATCATCCCAAGTACACCAGTCTTTTAGCATGGCTTCACGTACTGTTTCAGAAGTAGATAGAGGACCTGGAGTCAGTAGTAGGTATTCGTTTTTCATCTCGATTTCCATCAGAATAGGCTAATTGGTCTACACCAAATTTCAAGTTCACTCTAGCGAGGAAGAAAAGGGCAGTAAATAGGCGAGTCTCCAATTTCATAAAACTTTAATATCCAGAAAATGGCGGATCAATTGAACGATTATTCATCGATAATTTTCGTAAAACTGCCATTTAATGGTCATGATTTCGTCACAAAGGCTCAGTAGGGTGTATATCGTCATTTGGTACAGACCAAATTAAAACTTAGCCAAATTAACTGGAGAAAATGATGAAAAACCGTTTGATGAAAGGATCGCTGGCTGCACTTGTCTCTCTGCTAGCTACGAATGCAATGGCAGCACAGGAAGTCACGGTTTACACCGCTTTCGAAACTGACATTCTTGCGAAATACAAGTCTGCGTTTGAGAAAGATAACCCAGATATCAAGATTAAGTGGGTTCGCGATTCAACCGGTATCATGACGGCGAAATTGCTGGCAGAAAAGAACAACCCTCAAGCGGAAGTGGTTTGGGGTCTTGCTGGCTCGTCAATGGCACTGCTTAAAGATGAAGGTCTTCTTAAGCCTTACACACCAAAAGGTTTGGAAGAGCTGCACGCGAATCTAAACGACCCTCAATCAAACCAAGCTTGGTTCGGTAACGATGCGTTCTTTAACGCAGTTTGTTTCAACGAAGCGGTAGCGAAACAACTTAACCTACCGAAACCAACGTCTTGGGAAGACCTAACAAAGCCGGTTTACAAAGGTCACATTGCAATGCCTAACCCAGCTTCTTCAGGCACTGGCTACATGCAGGTTTCTGCTTGGCTACAAAACATGGGTGAAGATCAGGCATGGAACTACATGCGTGACCTAGACAAGAACATTGCACACTACACGCACTCGGGTTCTAAGCCATGTGTTCAAGCGGGTATGGGTGAAGTGGCTATCGGTATCTCGATGGCGAGCCGCGGCGCGAAGCTGAAAACACAAGGTGCACCACTAGCGGTTATCACACCAAAAGGCATCGGCTGGGAATCAGAAGCTGTTGGTCTAGTAAAAGAATCGGATGCAGCGAAACGTGTTGTGGACTGGTCAATCTCTAAAGAGGCAAACGAGCTTTACGTAGAAATGTACCCAGTGGTTGCACATAAAGACGTGAAAGCGACCGTATCTAACTTCCCTAACGTTCAAGAGAACATGGCGAAGATGGACTTCGCGCAAATGGGCAGCAAGCGTGCAGAGATCCTAGCGGCATGGTCTGAGAAGTTCGACGCGAAATCAGAGCCAAAGTCTTAATGGAATTTGCTTTGAGTTGAATGTTGAAATCCACCTCGGTTGAGGTGGATTTTTTGTTTTCTCTTTTATTTCAGAGTTTGTTGAAAGTAGATTCCTAGTCTCACCTAGGTTCGCTGGAATGACGGACTTAAGAAAGTTGGGAGCTTCTATCTACACTCACAACGTCATTCTCGAGAGCGACGAAGGAGTGAGTCGGGAATCTCTAATTACCGCTTAAACAAACCTCATCGCCCTTCATCTATTTGTCATCTTCTGGCTATAAATTTGTCATTGGAACGTAACACTCCAAAACTAAAGTTGGTATATACCATTTGGAGCGTGTGTTATGTCAACTAACCAACATTACCTAAATATTGAAAATGTAGTGAAGCAATTCGGACAGTTCACTGCATTAAAGAAAATCTCGCTAGCGATTGAAAAGGGCGAGTTCGTTTGTTTTCTTGGTCCTTCTGGCTGCGGTAAAACCACTTTATTACGTGCCATTGCAGGTTTAGACTTGCCAACGTCTGGTGCGATTTTTCAAAACGGTCAAGAGACCACATTCCTACCACCAGAGAAGCGCGATTTCGGCATCGTATTCCAATCTTACGCGCTGTTTCCGAACCTAACTGTGCAAGAGAACATTGCGGTGGGTTTGAAGAACCAAGGCATGTCGACCAAAGAAGCGTTAGAGAAAGTAGATTACTGGCTAGAAACCATTGGTCTTCCAACCTCTGGCGAGAAATTCCCTAACCAGCTTTCTGGTGGTCAACAGCAGCGTGTTGCTTTGGCTCGTGCATTGGCGTTGTCTCCGGGTCTACTGCTGCTTGATGAGCCGCTGTCAGCGCTGGATGCAAAAGTACGTGTTCACTTACGTGACGAGATTTGTAAGCTGCAACGCAAGCTGGGCATCACCACCATCATGGTTACGCACGATCAGGACGAAGCGTTGTCGATGGCGGATCGTATCGTTGTAATGAACCATGGTGTGATTGAGCAAGTTGGCACACCTCAAGAGATCTACCAACAACCAGCAACGCGCTTTGTTGCGGAGTTTGTCGGCAGCATGAACTTTATTGAAACCTCAGTTGCAACGGACTCCCAAGTGCGCATTGCTGAAACCTTGATGCCAGCGCCAAGCTTGACCAATCGTAAGATTCAACGTGGTGACCGCTTTGACCTTGCGGTGCGTCCTGAAAGCATCAAGTTCGTTGAAAACTACAACAACTCTTTACCTGTGCGAGTTACGGCTACCGAGTTTTTGGGGGCGTTTTTCCGCATTGATTGCGTATTGCAAAACGACAGCTCAACGAAAACCATCGTAGTGGATGTGCCTGTGGAAAAGGTTCAAAAACTCAATATCAAGGCGGGCGATGTACGTTACATCCAGTTTGCTGAAGAAGGGCTGCATGGTTACGCCGTGCCCTCGGTTGATAAAGCGCTAGCAGCGTAGGTGTAAACATGGATGCGAAGACAATGACGATGAATAGCCTGACCACACAAGACAAAGCAAAATCCCTACTCGGACGTGTCAGCCGCGATAACCTAGTGTTGTTTGGTTTGCTCGCTGGTTTGTCGACCATGATGGTGCTGTTCATTTTAATGCCGCTTTGGGCAATGTTGACCAAGAGTGTGCAAAATGCCAATGGCGAATTTGTCGGATTGGCAAACTTTGCGACGTACTTTTCCTCTTCAAGCTTGTGGGTGTCGGTGGGAAACACCTTCACTTTGGGCGTGATTGTGACCTCAGTAGTGGGTGTGCTTGCGTTTGGCTATGCCTACGCGCTGACGCGTTCATGCATGCCGTTTAAAGGTTTGTTCCAAATCCTAGGTACTGCGCCGATTCTCGCGCCTTCGTTGTTGCCGGCGATCAGTTTGATCTTCCTTTTCGGTAATCAAGGCATTGCTAAAGAGATGCTGTTAGGAAACTCGATTTACGGCGTGATTGGTATCTCGATGGGTTTGATTTTCTGGACCTTCCCTCATGCATTGATGATTTTGACCACTTCGCTGCGCACTTCAGATGCCCGCTTGTATGAAGCAGCCCGCGCACTCAAAACCTCACCCATCAAAACCTTCTTTATGGTGACGTTACCTGCGGCGAAATACGGTTTGATCAGTACGCTTATTGTCGTCTTTACGCTGGTTATCACGGACTTTGGTGTGCCGAAAGTGATTGGGGGCAGCTACAACGTTTTGGCGACTGACATCTTCAAACAAGTTGTGGGACAGCAAAACTTTGCCATGGGTGCGGTGACAAGCATTATGCTTCTATTCCCTGCGGTAATGGCGTTCGGCGCAGACCGCTGGGTTCAGAAAAAGCAAAAAAGCTTATTTGACACTCGCTCGGTGCCTTATCAGCCAGAACCTAACAAAGCGCGCGACAGCATCTGTTTGGTTTACTGCAGCATCATTTCTATTGCAGTGCTGGCTGTGCTTGGCATGGCGGTGTATGGCTCGTTAGTTACATTCTGGCCTTGGAACAAAGCGCTGACGCTAAATAACTACAACTTTGCCGAAATGAGCACTTACGGTTGGAGCCCATTCTTCAACTCGCTAACGCTGGCAGGTTGGACAGCGGTTATTGGTACAGCCATCATCTTTGTCGGTGCTTACTGCATTGAGAAAGGGCGTGCGTTTGGTCCAATTCGTCAGGTAATGCAAATGCTTAGCGTGGTGCCAATGGCAGTTCCGGGTATGGTGCTTGGCTTGGGCTACATCTTTTACTTCAACGATGCGAACAATCCTCTGAACGTGCTTTATGGCACCATGGCATTCTTGGTGATTAACACGGTAGTGCATTACTACACAGTGGGGCACATGACAGCCCTGACAGCGCTAAAGCAGTTGCCATCGGAGATTGAAGCCACGGCGGCATCGGTGAAGCTCCCTCAATACAAGTTGTTCTTTAAAGTGACATTACCTGTGTGTTTACCTGCGATTTTGGACATTGCGACTTACTTGTTTGTTAATGCATTGACCACCACTTCTGCGGTAGTATTCCTTTACTCAACCTATACGATTCCGGCTTCGGTCTCGATTCTGAACATGGACGATGCAGGTCAAACTGGCGCTGCAGCAGCGATGGCTGTGATGATCATGATGGCTGCCGCAATTGCGAAGATTGTTCAGATGACTTTGGGTAAATTGTTAGAAAATCGCACACAAGCTTGGCGCAAAAGATAAGGACACTTCGTGCAATACGTAAAAATTAAAGATTCGATTGTTGAACAGATTGAAGCGGGCATGCTATCGCCGCGTCAAAAACTGCCAGCAGAGCGTAAGTTGGCGGAGTCGTTCGATACTACACGCGTCACTTTGCGTGAAGCGTTATCACTGCTGGAAGCAGAAGGTCGAATCTATCGCGAAGATCGCCGAGGTTGGTTTATCTCACCTGAGCCATTGCGTTACGACCCAACCCAAACGCTGAACTTCCCGAACATGGCGAAAGCGCAAAATCGTGTGCCAAAAACGGAGTTGGTTGCAGCAAAAGGGACGCTGGCAAACAAACAAGCCGCGCGCTTGCTGGACTTGCAGCCTTTCTCGGACGTGTATCGAGTCGACCGTGTGCGATACCTTGAAGACAGACCTGTGGTATTCGTAACAAACTACATTCGCCCAGAGTTATTTCCGAACCTGTTGGACTACGATTTATCAAATTCGCTGACGGACATTTATCGCGATCATTATGGCGTTACATATCAAAAGATTCGCTACCGCATTTCAACCAGTACTTTGTTGGGTGAAATGGCTCAAGCATTGCGCGCGACAGCCGGCACGCCAGCGATGGTGGTGGAGCGCATCAACTACAACCAGCACGGTGAGTTGATTGATTGCGATATCGAGTATTGGCGACACGATGCCATCAGCATTGAATCTCTTGCGGAACTCAATCGTTAAGTGGATTTTCTCATTATATAAGGCTCCATCTCGGGGCCTTTATTTTATTCAGACAGGAACATTGAAATGGATTTGTTGGCGATTGGTCTCGTCGTTTTTTCTGCTGTTCTCCATGCGGGTTGGAATATCCTTGGCAAAAGCAACTCAGGCTCTGGACTCGCGTTTACTATGGCGGCCAGCTTTTCTGCATGTGCCATTCTTACCCCTTATTTGATTTGGTATTTGGCGACCATTGGTTGGACATCATTACCGAGTGAATTTTGGGGATTGCTGTTCATTAGCGGCATTTCACAAATGGTCTATCTAGTCGGTTTGATTGTCGCTTATAAGCACGCAGACGTGGGTGTGGTTTATCCGATTGCTCGGGCACTGCCTGTGATGATGGTCGGCGCAATCAGTGTGGCATTGGGGCATGAATTATCCAGTCAGCAGTGGCTTGGGTTCTTGCTGATTACCCTTGGTTGTATGCTGGTGCCACTGACGAATTTTCGTCAAATGACATTGGGCTCCTATTTGAACGTTGGTGTGTTCTGGGCATTGATTGCCGCAATAGGCACAACGGGTTACTCGGTGGTCGACAAAGAAGCGCTGAGTTTACTCACAGGACAAGCATCAGAGATCTTGAATGATCAGTACAGTGCAATCTTCTACTTGGGCGTGCAGTTTTGGGCAATTGGTATTCCTGCTCTTGTGTGGTGCTTAGTTACGGGCAAACCAGATGAGATTAAGACAGCGTGGCAGATCCGCAAAACAGCCAGCATGGCAGGGGTAATGATGGCATCCACCTACGGCTTGGTGCTGTTTGCGATGACCATGACAGACAACGTTAGCTTGGTCGTAGCACTAAGGCAAATCAGCATTGTGTTTGGATTGTTTATGGGGATTTGGTTTCTGTCTGAGAAATGGTATCTCACCCGAGGGCTTGGCGTTACTTCGATTGTGGCGGGGATCATTCTCGCGCTTGCGTATTGACCTATATTCACGAAAAAAGGCAGCGAATGAGCCTCTCGCTGCCTTTTGTATTAACTTGTAAGCCTTGTTTAAAAACGCAGTTGCGCACCAAACATCACGCCGTTAGAGTCAAAATCGCTGTTTTTTGAGTACACATATTCTGCATTCAAACCAAAGTGTTTATAGCTCCAGCCGATACCGCCAGCCGCTTCACCTCCGACACTTGAGTGTTCGATGTTCTTGCTCTGACCGTTCACTTTATAAGTGTATTCGAGAGTGTAGAGAGTGACACCTGCCTTGCCGTACAGTTCGAAACCTGAACCCAGAGGATAGCTAGCATAGCCACTCAAGCGAGGTCCGGAGAAGCTCGTATCGGTGACTTCTGAAATCGGACTCACGAGTATCGAGCCGATACCGTCAAACGCGCCTTTATAACCTGCTTCGATACCAAAGTTATGTGTTGGCATGTAGCGGTAATATATTTCACCTAAGAACATGTCGCCTGATTCTTTGCTTGTCGGAGCATCGTAGTTCACATCGCCATAACCAATGTTTGTACCTATGATGTGCTCACTGGTTTCTGCATTGGCTGACAAAGAAAAAGCCGACAGCACTAAAGCAGTAATGAATGAATAACGCATGAACGTTTCTCCTTAGCTTTTAGCTTGCTCGCCTTTTAATATTTGTTCGAAAGTGATCTTGGTGTTGTCTAGCCATTCATAACGGCGACGATACATCGAACGCTTAGAGCGCGACATGCCTTCGATATCTCGACGGGGTGCATTTACATCAATTGAGTAAAAATGACGATTGTATTCGGTGCCGCCCAATTCTTGCCAGAGTGCATCGTAATCCGTTTTGATTCGCCCTTTGCTGTAGCGCTTAGCTGCGTATGTATGGGACTGCGTTTTCACTGCTAGAATCGTATTTACTTCCCAAATTTGTGCGAGCAAAGTGAGCAAGCTCACCATCAAGCTTTTTGGTCTCTGTCCGTAAAGCTTACGGGTTAGCTTTTTAATTTTCGCGTTGTTTTCTTCACTGCTTCGCGGTCCTTGTAAGCCGCCAATCATAATACTGCGTCCAGATTCGATGTGACCTAGCGTAAAAGAGAGCGTGTAGAAGTTGCCATCTTCAGCGCTGTGCAGCACTAGGCTCATGTCGCCTTCTTTTTGATAACGTGCTTCGTATACTAATCTCACCGAGTACAGTATTTCGTCAATTTCAAAAGAGGCTAATGTTAGGCCTTTCGAGTCTGTGTAGATTTCTTCGATTGTTTGTTTAGAAAACAGTTCTGAAATCGTTTTATAGTGATCAACCACCAAGTTGGAGCGATCAAAGGCGGAGTTATTCTTGATGATGTACGGGCGAAACGGTTTTTCTAGGAATCGGTGTGTACGCGTACAAAGCAACTCTAACAATGACGATTCAATATTGTCTGAAAGGTGCTTAAACGCACGTTTGTAATAAAGCGCACGTAAGATGAACTTAGCTCTGTAGGTCCAAATTGGCTTGTAGACATCAGCATAATCATCTGAGTAAATCGATTTGCTATGGTAAAAAATGGATTTGTTCGCGGTCATTTTCACTCCAGATTAACTTGTGCTCAATAGCGACAATTAAGAACCGACGGACGAGCAGCGAAGAACCCGAAAAGGAGGAATGCAAAGCACGACTGAAAAGAGGTGGTTTTTGCTGTGTCCGACGTTTTTGTAAGGTTTTGAACACTGTTCTTTTGCTGGAATTCTAAGAGAAAATTGACCTTAGGTATTGTATGGTTTGGTAAGGAAGTGTCAGGTTGAAACCCATTGTTCAAAATGAAGAAAATGCGAATGTCGGCTGAATATGACGTTGAGTTGCTAAGTTAATGTGAAATAAGTTGAACGAAAATTGAACATTATTTGAAATTGTTTTGACGTGTTTTAGGTCTTTATACGTACCTTATAAGTATCGAGCCAATTTTGGCCCGATGTAAAGGTAAGTAAGGAGAGGTTTATGAAACGCTTAACAACTTTAGCAAGTACGATTGCTCTGATTGCTGCACCTTCTATGGCTCTTGCTGGTGGTTATCAGTGGACAAACGATACCGAAACTATCCATGGCGACGTAATGGATAGCAAACAAGCGGCTTATGAAATGGGCCGAGACATGATCCAAAGCTACCAAAATAAATCATCTGGACAACTCCGTGATGAGTTTACGAGCCTTACAACGTATGTTGATCGCCAATCGTTTTCTATCACTGACTCAAAAGTCATGGTAAATGAGTTCTTGCAAAGTGACGGGCAAGTTGTTTACCAGCCTATTCTCAATGTTCAATACGAGTACCGCATGCGTGATACCGGTAAATACTAACCAGTAAGACGGACTCGAATTGTTTACCACTAATATTTTTTGCTGTTTGTTTTGGGGAGTCACGAGCTCCCCATTTTGTTTTTGTTGGAAGCGAAAATTCGCACACTCTCAGTGCAACATTTTCTATCGCTCAGCGTTAGATTTTCTTGCTCGTTGATTGTCATCATCGTTTGTAAAGTGTTTGCGGAAATGGATGTAACGCACTAACGAGGATACCCGATGACACATCATTCATATTGGTTCAAGCAGGCAATTGAAGCTGAGCAACCAGAAACGCCACAACCGTTACAGCAGAACATTAATACTGACGTTGCGATTGTTGGTGGCGGATACACCGGACTTTGGACCGCGATTATGATTAAGCAGCAATCTCCGGAAAAAAAGGTAGTCGTGATTGAAAAAGGCCTTTGTGGCAGTGGTGCATCGGGCGCAAACGGCGGTTGTATGCTGACTTGGTCTACCAAGTTTCCGACATCGAAACGGTTATTCGGTGAAGAACATGCTGCTTGGTTAGTAAAAGAGTCGGAACAAGCAGTGCTAGAGATTGACGACTTTTGTCAGCAGCACAACATCGATGCGCACTTATCGTTGAAAGGGGTTTATTACACTGCAACCAATCAGGCTCAAACTGGGGGAATGCAGCCAGTTGTGGACGAGTTAAAGCGATTAGAAGTGAACAGTTGGCGTCGTTGCTCGGTGGAGGAACTGCGTGCCAATGCGGGTTCACCTCGACATATAGAAGGCTTTCACTCTCCAGTTGCAGCCAGCGTTCAACCTGCATTATTAGTGAGGGGGTTACGCCGTGTTGCTATTGATCTGGGTGTAGAAGTTTATGAGAACACGCCGATGACGCGTCTAGATTATGGAAAACCTGCCACTGTCTGTACACCTAAAGGAAATGTTCAAGCGCAGCAGGTGGTATTGGCATTAAATGCATGGATGGTGGAGCAGTTTAAACAGTTCAAAAACAGTATCGTGGTGGTCTCTTCCGACATGGTGATCACCAAGCCGCTTGGTGACGCACTACCTCTATCTGGTTGGCAGGCAGGTTCTAGCGTGTTGGATTCACGTATCTTCGTCCACTATTACCGAGATACGCCAGATGGCCGTTTGATGTTGGGGAAAGGCGGCAATCAGTTTTCTTTCAATAACCACGTTGACGCAATGTTTAACAAGCCAACACGCTACCAAGGTCTACTGCGCAAGTCGTTCGATAAGTTGTTTCCTCATTTGAGAGGAGAGGAGTTTGCTTATTCATGGACGGGGGGCTCTGATCGTTCTGCTACTGGTTTCCCTTTTTTCGGCGAGCTAGATAAACAGAGCAATATCTTTTACGGATTTGGTTATTCAGGCAATGGTGTAGCGCAGACTCGAATGGGCGGAAAGATCTTATCTTCATTGATATTGGGAATCGATAACGAGTGGACGAACAGTGGTTTAGCCAAAGGACCGTTGGGGTATTTCCCACCAGAACCGCTTCGCTGGACCGGGGCTATGATAGTGCGCAACGCGGTACGTCGAAAAGAGGAAGCAGAAGATAACGAGAAAACGCCGTTTATCTGGGATAAGTGGCTAGCAAAACTCGCGGGACCAGCAGGCAAAGCGGATAAGCTTGACTAAACTGAAGACTTTAGCCACAAACGAGACAGTTTGCAGTGAAAGTCATTGGGGCGCGATGAAGCCTTGTGTTAGCCTCTGTCTTTCAAGCTCAGATTTAAAAGGTGAGTCATAAAATGAAAGTATTCAGCAACTTCGATAGCGGCAGCATTCACGTAGTGAAAGCGGACGACAAAAACGACATCCAACTCAAAATTCCTAACGACAATATGTCGGAATTCTACCAGTGGTTCCACTTCCGTCTTGAGACAGAAGCCGAGCAATCACACACCATCAAATTGCTTGATTTGGCTAAATCGGCTTATCCAGAAGGATGGCAAGGTTACGATGTGGTTGCGTCTTACGATCGTGAAGAATGGTTCCGAGTACCGGCAGAGTTCGATGGCGACACGCTGACTTTCACTGTAATCCCTGAGCGCAGCTCAATTTACTTCGCGTACTTTGCGCCATACACGTACGATCGTCATTTAGACTTGTTACACATGGCACAAAGCGCGCACCACTGCCAACTTGAAACACTAGGCCACACATTAGACGGCAACGACATGAGCTTGCTTACTTTCGGTGAGCCAGAAGAAGGTAAAAAGAAAATCTGGATGATTGCACGTCAGCACCCAGGTGAGACGATGGCAGAATGGTTCATGGAAGGTATGATCCAACGTCTGTTAGATGAAAACGACACGGTCGCGCGTGCATTGCTTGAAAAAGCGGTGCTTTACGTCGTACCAAACATGAACCCAGACGGTGGTATTCGCGGTCACTTGCGTACCAACGCAGTAGGTGTAAACCTAAATCGTGAATGGCAAACGCCATCAATGGAAAAGAGCCCAGAAGTCTACCTTGTGCGTCAGCGCATGCTGGAAACGGGTGTTGACATGTTTTTAGATATTCATGGCGATGAAGCGATTCCGTATAACTTCGTCGCTGGCTCAGAAGGTATTCCTTCTTACGATGAAAATCTTGCCGCTTTAGAGACATCATTTAAGCAAGCGTTACTGACTATTACGCCAGAGTTCCAAGATGAGATTGGTTACGATAAAGATGAGCCTGGTAAAGCGAATTTGACTGTGGGTTCAAATTGGATTGCAGAGCAGTTCAAATGCTTGTCTTACACAATCGAAATGCCATTTAAAGATAACAACAATCACCCTGATCCACTTTACGGTTGGTCTCCTGAGCGTAGTGTCTTGTTTGGGCAAGATGTATTAGCTGCAACGTTAACCGTAGCGGATAAAATTTAGCGCGACGAGTTAACGCTTTTTCATTATTTCGAAAACAGCTCATTTAAATGAGCTGTTTTTTTGTGCTCTCCACATCCACGCTCCCCTGTAAAAATTTGTTGCCATTCACAAGCTTAAATGATGATTCTTAAATTTGAGAAAGTGGCTTTTTATGGTGATTTGCGTCACAGAAAGTTGGCTTCTTTGTGATATTCTCCGCAACGAATTGACTATGGCTAAACCAACGCAACGAACTTTATTTTTCGGTTGGGTATGCGGATGAAGCTCATGAATAGATGGTCTTGAGGTTACCTTTTTCCGTTTTACGTCATTGGCGTTTGAATATCATTTTTGATTCTTTCCTACGCTATTTAGCTATTTCTATTCGAAGAAAAGAGAAAGTTACGGCTTCATATTTTACGGCAGTATGCTGCCGCGATGTGTTGCTTTGTGTACAAGAAAAAGGAAAAGAATAATGAAAAAAATCGCTATAGCAGTGGCTACTGTACTTGCTGGTGGTGTGATCTCAAACGTTGCACTTGCTGACACTTACATGGGCGGTAAAGTAGGTTACAACTCTCTAAACGATGCGTGTTACCTAAACGAACCTTGTGACGACGACAGTTTTGCAGCATCTATGCACTTAGGCTACAGCTTCAACAAGTACGTTGCGGCAGAGTATGGTGTTGATTACCTTGGTGACTTCACTGCAAACTTCAAAAAGCCTGGCCTAAACACCGTTGATGGTGATCTTTGGGCATTGACGCTTGCTCCTAAATTTAACCTACCACTAACGGATTCTTGGAATCTATTCGCGAAAGTTGGTGCTGCATACATGATGGCTGGTGACGAGAAAGATTTCGTACCAACTGGCTCTCTGGGTGCTGAATACCAAATCAACTACAACTGGAGCCTACGTGCTGAATACCAACGCTACCAAGATATGTCTGATGATGTAATTGAAGACATGGATTCAGATTTCTTCGGTATCGGTTTCAACTACAAGTTTGGTTCTGAGCCAGTCGTTCAAGAAAAAGCCGTTGAAGAGGTGGTAGAAGCACGTCCTGCAACACGCATTGTAGATCACGTTTACCCTGCTCAAACAACAGCGACAGTACAATTCGACTTAGAAAGTGCAGAAGTGAAAGACGCGTCGAACCTTTCTGGTACCGTTGATTTGATGAATACTTACCCACAAGCTCAAGTTGAGATCACGGGTTACAGCGATACGACAGGTTCTGCTGCTTACAACAAGCAACTCACAGAAAAACGTGCGAAAGCCGTTGCTGACGAGTTCCAAGCAAAAGGTATTGCGGCTGAGCGTATGACAGTGAAAGGCATGGGTGAAGCTAACCCAGTGGCAAGCAACGAGACACGTCAAGGTCGTCAAATGAACCGTCGTGTTGAAGTGGTTGTTCCTGCGTTTGAATACCAAACAACTGAAAAAGCAGAATAATTCCTGCTTAAGATAAAGTTCCAAAAGCCAGCGTGTATCACGCTGGCTTTTTTGATCCCGCTTAACAAACTCAGTAGTTGTGTAGAAACATAGTTATATCGGGACGCTTTGACATGTGCTCAACATACGTAAACTCAGCTCCTTCATCAATTTGTCATCACCAGTTCATAGCATGACAGCCAAGTGCTTGGGAGAATGATATGCAAAGTTTACCGCCGCTCAATTTGCTCCGAGCTTTTGAAGCCACGGCGCGACTACAGAGTTTTACAAAAGCCGCAGAGGAGCTAAATGTGACTCGTGCGGCCGTAAGCCAACAGGTGAAATCGCTAGAGTCACAGCTCAATGCGACGTTATTCGTGCGCAAGGGCACTCACCTTACGCTGACCTGCTCCGCACAAGAATACTGGCCTGTGGTTAATCATGTGCTTCAAACATTATCGACCACGACGCAGCATTTATTTACTCGTCCCAAGAATACGCAAGTTAACTTACATGTCGCTCACAGCTTTTGCTCTCAGTGGTTAATGCCAAGATTGGCTGATTTTCAGCGACAATTCCCAGACATTTCCTTTAAAGTCTCGACAACTGCTAATACAGTTCCAAACGCCAGTGCGATTGCGGATATCGAAATTATTAACGGAGATGGAGATTGGCAAGAGCAAGAAGCCATACGATTAACCCAAGAAAACTGGATTGTTGTCGCAAGCCCCGGCTTTATGCATTTAAACCCGATAAATGACCTCTCGCAGTTAGCTAAAGCGCCTAAAATCTGTACTAGCGGTTATCATGAATCTTGGCAAGAGTGGCTTACGCACCAAGGTTATCAAGGGAAGGTGAGCAAAGTCGTCGCCGAGTTTGAACACTCATTGCTTGCTATTCATGCTGCGATTAATCAACTTGGCGTGTTGCTGGTAAGAGACTTTCTTGTTGAGGATGAGCTGCAACAGGGCGTATTAGTCCAGGCTGGAAATTGGCATATGCCAAGTTCTGGTGCACATTATATGATGGTTCGAGCATCCGAAAAATCACACGTAAACACCTTTGCTCAATGGTTAATACAGAGTCTTTAATGTTCGTTCAGCGAGTAAGTAGAGCGCATGTGTGGTTTGGCTATTATTAGCAGTAGCAAGTCATCAGTCTAGGACTGAGCGACATGCTTAATGACATCTAATAACCACTGATTTACCGGAGCTTGCTGTTGAGAGCGACGACAGCTCATCACGTAGCGAACATCAAGCTCTAGCCCAGCAGGAAGCGCGATACTCCGGCAACCCTTAGGAACATGTCCACTCATCGTTATGCCAAAATGATTCGTTTGCAGAAGCACTTTTTTAATCATCGCTGGATGCTCAATTTCCACTTTAGGCGTGGTTCTAAAACCCATATGTTTGAGCCTTTCTAACACTGGGTATCGGTAGTCGTTCCATCCCGGCGTTTTAAAAAGTATAAAAGGGTATTCTTCTAGTTCTTGGGAGTTTTGAGCGGGATGATCTTGTCGAACAAAAAATACCGCTTTTCCTCGCCCTAGCTCGGTCTGAACAATTGACTGTGGCAGATCTTCATCAAAGTAATGAATCGCAATGGCGTTTTCACCGTCAATTAATCGTTTTTTTGCTTCGCTACCCCAGCGCAAACATGAGAATTTTGCTTCTGGAGCGTGCTTTAGTAACTCCAAGTAAAACTTGTCACCGAAGTACTCCCAAAACAATGTGTTGGCATAAATAGTGATTGAGCCGTCAAAATGAGCTGGTGAAAAATGCTGTGGTTTGATGGAATCAATACTGTTGATTATTTGCTCAAAATGCGCAATGTTCGCTTCCACAAAAGCTGTTGGTTCAAAGCCATTTTTGGTCTGAACGAATAGCGGATCATTGAGCTGAGTTTTCATCTTAGTCAGATTTTTGCTGATTGCTCCTGACGTTTTACCGAGTGATTCTGCGACTAACCGGACGTTACGTAGCTCATACATCCGTTTTAATACCAAAATGTTTTGAATATCCAGATTAACGCTCATACATTCTCTCGCTTGGCTTTTGTCGACAAATCATATCGCTGAATTTCTTAAGAAAAGACAACGCTCGGTCAATTTAAGTTGCTGCCTTATCCCTGATTTATTGAAGGTAACGATAAGTTATTCTTGGTTACATCAGTTTATTAGCATGGATTTCCATTTGGTAAATAATGGCTTTCCTCGTATGAGCGCGTTTCTGTTGTTACAGTTTTTCCACCGACAGAAAGTAAGAACGATAATAGAGGTGATGTATGAAAAAACTAATCGCACTTGTTTTGATGGTTTGCTCAACAAACGTAGCATTTGCTGGCGATGGGTCATACACGGGCACGATTGATATGACGATGGCAACGAAAAATCAGGTTGACGTAGAGCGTGCAGATTCTCAATTGACGCTGAAGGGTCGCAATGAAATGGCCTATGGCGGTGTAACAATCCATTCGGATGCTGCAACTCAAAAAATTGAACTTCGTGGTCGACGTGATTAATCGAATAGTTTCTTGTTAAGAAAATGCCGCGAAGAACGCGGCATTTCTATATGTAATATCATCAGATCATAATTACCAGATAAGCGTATGGTGAGAAGCTAAGCACAATGACCACTTGCCATTATTCGCATGGCGGTGCCATATGAATGACAGCTAAGCCCCCCAAAGAGGTTTCACGGTATTTTTTATTCATATCTTTACCAGTCTGATACATGGTTTCGATAACTTTATCTAACGAAATTAAACATTTACTTGTGCGCTTTAATGCCATACGCGATGCATTAATCGCTTTCATTGCTCCCATGGCATTTCTTTCAATACAAGGTACTTGAACCAAGCCGCCAATCGGGTCACAAGTCATACCCAATGAATGCTCCATCGCAATTTCCGCAGCAATACAAATCTGCTCGTTACTGCCCCCTCTTAGCGCTGTTAAGCCAGCGGCAGCCATGGATGAAGAAACCCCAACTTCTCCCTGACACCCCACTTCTGCACCAGAAATTGACGCGTTAGTTTTATATAAGATGCCGATAGCGCCGGCGACTGCGAGAAAGTCTTTTAGCTGTTTAACATCGAGCTCTTTGATGAAGCGATGGTAGTACATCAATACCGCCGGAATCACCCCTGCTGCACCATTCGTTGGAGAAGTGACGACTTGCCCTCCTGCTGCATTTTCTTCACTAACCGCAAAGGCGAAGAGATTGATCCAATCCATGATCTCCATCGGATCGTTTTCAACTGCAGCGTTGGCTTCGAGCTTTTTCAAAAGGTTTGGTGCTCGACGAGTGACATTTAGACCACCTTCCAAAATCCCTTCCGTATCGAAGCCACGTTGCATGCAGAGCGACATCACTTTCCAAATTTGCTCTGCTCTTTGGTTAATTTCTTCGTCTGAGCGAAATGCGAGTTCGTTTTGGAGGATCATGCCTCCCAAGCTGAAACCGTTCGTCTCGGCTTTTTCCAGCATCTCATCTGCGGATGTAAACGGAAATGGTACTGCGACCTCATCTTGTTGCGTGCCGTTCTCTAGTTCGTCGGCGGTGGCGATGAATCCGCCCCCAATGGAGTAATAAATTTCAAACGCTACTTGATCTCCAGCTGCGTCTAATGCCGTAATCGTCATGCCATTTTCATGCAGGGGAAGGTTGTCGCTATGAAAGACGATGTCATGGTCGTAGCTAAACTCAATCTGGTGTGTACCGGCGAGCATGAGCGTATTATTGTCTATGGTATTTTGTAGCGCACTTTTGGCACTGCTCATTTTGATGGCATCAGGTTTATTTCCCATCAAACCAAGGACCGTGGCTCGGTCTGTATGGTGCCCTCTACCTGTCAGTGACAATGAGCCATAAAGGTCCACTTGCACCCGATGCACTTTCGCCATAGAGTCGCTAACTAGCTGAGTGAAATGGAATCCGGCAAGCATAGGACCATTAGTATGGGAGCTGGATGGCCCGACACCAATTTTAAATATATCGAAAATCGACAGCATAATTGACTTCCTTTAGCAGTGAACCTTTATAAAGGTCTCTAGAACAGTGTTGTTAACTAGATGTTAAAGCTTGTGGGTCGGGAGTGAAAGAAGATTTTTGTAACACTGCCAACTAAGCGCGAGATTTTAAAATGAAGTTAGACAACATCGTCATCGTTTTAGGTAAACGCCTCGTCAATAACAGGTTGACCTCTGAGGGCATAACCAGAGTCGAAGCTTTGTCTTGTAGGACTGCATCACTACCGATAGAGCGAACGGTGATTGTTTTTTGTGGCGGAGTAACGCAAGGACAAAGTGTTTCTGAAGCAGAGGCGATGTACGCGTATTTTAGAGCCCTAAACACAGACTCTGTGAATCCGTTCCCTGAACGTCATATACTCTTAGAAACGGAGTCGTTGAACACGTTTCAAAACATGCGTTATGTTTCCCAAGTTTTGTGCAAAAGTGGGTTGTTCGAGTTATGGTCGGGGCATCCGGTTGAGGTTATCTTGCTGTCTAATGACTACCACCTCGAACGAATCATTGATATCCAGAATTTGATGGATGAGCAAGGCTTATTACGAGTACTTAAATCCGATTGCGAATCCATGGGGGTGACCCTCAATATTCCACTGGATATCAGCAAACATATTAGCGTGCCATACCCACATAAAGGGCTTATGGCGGAGACATTCTTGCTACTCGATGAACTCACAACCTACCGAGTTTATTTAGAAGGGGTCAAGCATGGCGTATTTTTCCGAGATTTATCAATTGTCCGAAAAAAGCCACTGATGATCGCAAGAGATGCTATTCACAAATTGCTCTCTTTCCCGCTCGATAAAGAGGCTTTGCAAGATATTGAAGAAATGAAAAAGGCCGTCGAAATGACGGCCTTGGATGAATCTGTAGGTGCTGCGGAAAAGGCATTAAGTATCTTCCATCCGATACTGACTGCATTGAACCGTCGCTTTGATCCTGAGTCTATTCATTAAGCTCGCGTTTTGTACGGACGGCGCTTAATGCGATCAAACAGTAGCAAAGCAGTTCTATACCTTCTTCTGAGATATTTTTAACATCACGGATGTAATTTTCATCCATCACTTGTTGCCAAAAACTGCCCATACCATACAAACGAGAGAAGACTAATAATAGCATCACAGCCCCTACTAATAGCTTCATATGTGGCACCGTTAAAATGGTCGCCATTTCGTTCATGGTACCTTTACCACCTTGGTAGGCTTTGGCGCAAGCCAGTGCGGTGACAGCAAGTGCTGGGAAAACCCAAGAGCCATGATGAATCATGTCTGTCCAATAGTCCGTTTCGCGAATAATAAGTACTGCAAAAAATCCTGCAATCAAAATAGCCGCATGCTTTAGCTGAGGCTGTTGTTTCGATAAGCTGAAAAACGACCATGATGCAATAGCAAGCATCACAAGCTGGAGCGTTTCTGTAACGGAAAGCTCGCCAAGGCTTGATCCCAACACGACATAATCAAGACGAAGACTAAGGTTAACGAGAATACTGATAGCGACAATCATCAAGGCGTTTAAACTCGATTTATAAATAATGCGCTTCGATTTTTCAGTAACAACGTTGCTTGGGGCTGACTCGGCTTCTTTTACTATTTGTGTTTTCATCTTGCTCACCTGTCCCAGAAAATGTGGAAGAAATGTGAATTAGTGTGATCTGTGTTTGGAATTTTATTGTCCAAGTGGAAAGTTATGTCAGGGGAATGTCAAGAATAGAACACTGTTCGATATAGGGTCGATGTGCGGTAAAGTCAGAGATATGTAAAAACAACGTAAGAACACTTTGATAAATCAAATAAAAAAGGAGCCCAAAGGCTCCTAAGTGATAGAGGGAAGGTGACGTATCGATAAAAATAATTAGTAGTTGTCACCCTCATTTTCTTTGTGATTCTCGCTATAGTATTCCCATTGCTCGACGCGTTCATTGTCCGACAGCACACAGTAAGTGACACGTTCGCCGTTTTCCGACACGGTATCCAGCTCACCACCTTGCTGAACACAGTATACGGCTGCGGGATTTGCAACGGAGGTATACTCAGTTGATCGGGTCGCTCCCTCGTAAGTTGAACAACCAGCCAGTACCAATGTTGCAGCCATAGCCATCATTAAATTTGTCTTTTTCATTCTTTATCTCCGCATGGGGTGGGCGAGTATTGTATTGATTATAGGCAACTTTAAGAGATTATTGTCTTATCGATGTTAAAAGTAAGAGGGACGTATAAGAATTTAGATATTCTCATTTATTGCTGATTAGCACGTCACACTTCTGTTCTTGGCGTATTGTTGTGAAGGTCATATCAATCACTTCCTGACAAGCGCTCGAACGTACCTGGCCTACAACAATGATTTAAAGTGTGAAATTCGGTAATATGCGCACAAAACATTGACCGTGGTATTTTCGATGAGACATTTAAAATCGACCGTTCATCCAGACATAGAGCATTTGGATGACAAAATTGTTTTTCAGCGCAATGCAGCGCGAGCCATTGTACTTGATGGTGAAGATGTGCTGTTGCTCTATACAGAACGTTACCATGACTACACGCTACCAGGCGGTGGTATTGATGATGGTGAAGATGTCATTGCTGGATTAGTCCGTGAATTAGAGGAAGAAACGGGCGCCCAAAATATACATGGTATTAAGCCTTTCGGAATCTTTGAGGAGTTTCGTCCGTGGTACAAGGATGACGCTGACGTGATGCACATGGTGTCGTATTGTTATACATGTAAAATCGAACGTGAGCTAGGCGAAACGGCGTATGAAGATTACGAAGTTAAAAATGGAATGCGCCCGGTATGGATGAACATACACGAAGCAATTGCACACAATGAAAAAACGATGGCAGAAAGCCCGAAAAAAGGCATGAGCATTGAGCGCGAAACGTTTTTACTTCAGTTGATTTCTAAAGAATTACTATAAACAGCTAGTTTGCATCATTACGACTTAGCTTCTGTTGGCTCTATTGTGGGCAAAGATTTTAGAGCAATAAAAAAGTCCGGACTCCCCCCCGGAACCCGGACTTATTCCAGACGCGCAAGCGAAGCGTCATCTTGATATGTTAGATTTGTTTCGAACTATGAAAACAATAGCTGTTTTACATTTAGTGTGTAAATAATTATTAGGTCTGACCATTGGTTTTCATGTTTTTTTGCAAACGCAATGTGACGCATATCTACCCAATTGCCAAGCGCAATTGGGGCGCTTTTTAGTAAACCACTACTCTTTCTTATCTTTGAGATACCTTACCTCAACTTTTTTGCACACGTTTGCATAGAGATCACGAGTTTTCAAATTCGCCGAACAGGATCTTGTAATTTTACGTTTCTCTGACATTGAGCTCTGTCGTAGCTTTTATCACAAATTAACTAGCGGAGGCAGTCGGCTAAAGTCGACCAGCGGTTGTGAAATCATAGGAGCGTCTGGAGCAAACAAGAGTAAAGGTTGAAATGATGAGGATTGTAACTGACCGATATCTATCAACTTTTCCAATGCATAGAAGCGGCTGACATATTGGCGAGTCTCGTTAGGCAGCGTGAGTTGTTGGAAATCTCGACTTCCTGCTCGCTGAATAGCACGTGCAACACGTCCTTCTCCGGCATTGTATGCAGCTAAAGTGAGAGCCATATTTTGATCGAATTTGTTGTATAAAAACGCCAGGTACTTGAGCGCGGCCGTTGTGCTGGCTTCTGTGTCAAAGCGATCGTCTTGTTTTGTATTTATCGTTAATCCGAATCGTTTCGCTGTGGTTGGTATCAATTGCCAAAGTCCGGCGGCGTTAGCGTGAGAAACGGCTTTGGGGTTGTAAGAAGATTCTAACATTGGCACTAAGGCTAGGCTATTTGGTAATGAGTGGTTTTGAAGCTGTTTGAAAATGTGGTTAATTACCGGCTTGGATGAATCGAGACGCTTGGCAATTTGTGGTTTGTATGGTGCTAATACTTGATACTGCGTTTGAATATCGACAGCATTTGGTTTTGCCTGGCATGTGATTGGAAGGTAGGACAGAAAGGCAATAAAAATAAAAAGGCCTACAGTACTCAGCCGAGATGGCGACTGAATCTGTAGGCAAGACGAACATCGTTTAGAACGATTTATCTTCATAAGTGTGTTGCACAGGTTGTTTGAGTTGACTGACCAACTCATGGAACGCCGCAGAGCTGTGGCCATTGCTCTGATTGTATTGTTGGCACTGACTTACCAACGTTTCCAATAGCGCCCATTGTTTTCTAGCTTGCATACCTATTTGGGCAGGCAAAGCATTGAAAATTCGTTTTACGCTGGCGTCATTACACGCTAACCCCAGCGCTCGCATACACTGGCTTCTGTCATTGGCGGAGCGGCTGAGTTTATTGAGTATCGGCATTTGTTTCTGAACATTGTCGTTCAGTGCCTCTCCATCAAACTTTAAGTACAATACCTTTTGCTGCTGCAGCAAAGGAAGCAGTTGTTGATAAAGCTTAATATCCTCAGATATAGAGCGAACAAATTGTTGAATTCGCTGCGATACTGCGCTTGCCATGATGTCTTCCTAGCGTTTTATTACTCGTGACCTGTATGGAACTGCATGATTGCCTTGGATAGCACTTTTGTATCTAGGCTAAGTTCACCACGCGCTAATGCGTTGCGTACTTGTTCTACTTTTTCCATATCAACATCAGGTAGTGATGCCATTTCAGCTTGAGCGCGATCTATCGCTACGGTATTCGCTTGAAATGCAGGCTCGTGTACTTTGCTCTGTTCGACGACGTCGACAGGCTGTTTGCTTGCTTGCTGTAATTTTGTTTGTGGGACATGACCGCCCGCGACTTTGTCGATTTTCATGCTGTGGTCCTCATCATCATGTTCTAAATTAAGTAGGCGGTTCGAATGTGATAAACATTAAATATTTTTTTTGTACTCGAAGTTCAGTGTTACTGACGAGAGCCAAAATTAAAAAATGTTACCCCGAGTCCAAAAATCAAAATTGAGTATGAACCTGGTTTAATCCAGTTACGACTGCTCTTATGACCTTGCCCGAACTTGGGTTTTCCACGTCAATTTGTTGCCCTTTCGCTCCATCTTCTAAGGCGACTCCTTTTGTGCTGGCACTAAATCCATTTTTGCTCGCAATGACTATGACTTCATTGCCTTTCTCGATTAGAGGTGGGGCCGACAAATTGGATGGATTAACCACTTGTCCAGCCCGCAAACGACGAGAGGTTTCTAAGCCTACTGCTTGCTCGGGGCGAGTATAAAAATCGTCTTGGCGAGAGATGGTTCGGGTTTCAAGCTTTATGTGTTTAGCCGTTACGACTTCATTTCGGCCAACCGTGGTTGTCGCGACCAAAACAGGCAGAGTCAGCGAAGACTTTATCGTAACGTTAATTCGCCATGGTGATGCGATATTGTCGCAGCTGACTGAGCGCTTGAGGTTACCGACTGGCAACGTGTTGTTGTCACGACCTGTGATAACTAAAGGCGATTCACATTCTGGCAAGTGATTGGCTGAACCGGGCACCCACATGTCGAAGTCCAGTTTGTACTTCCCCCACTGATTGGAGAGCGCTACGCGATCCACCTCTTGTTCGAAATCCGTTGCTACAACGGACCTTATCTCTTCAACGCTTAGGGTTTTGTCATTGGTGTTGGCGAATGCTTGTTCTGATGTCAAAGCGAGTAACGTCAGCATTATTGTTGAGGAAGTGGACACTTTCCTCTTGTTTTTAATGCTTTCCGAGAACCGGAAGTTTGGCTTCCATTCTTGTTTGTAAATCATTGATATATATGGCTATTTTTTATGGCACGTATCTTGTTTGTATGTTGGCGTATTCGAGCCAACTGTAAGGAAGATGCATGGCGATCACATTTGAAAATGCTTTAGGAGTACATCCAGAGGCACTTAATTTTCGCGTTCAGCGTACCAAAGTCCTCGCCAGTAACCTAGCAAATGTTGACACCCCTGGGTATTTGGCGAAAGACCTAAGTTTCACCACCGTAATGAACCAAGTAACGGCAGGTGGTGTGAACAAACCGGTGCCAAAGTTCCAGGTTCAGGCCCAATACTCGGTGCCTTACCAGAATAGCAAAAATGGCAACACCGTAGAGCTTGGTGTTGAACAAGCAAAATTCACGCAAAACAACATGGACTTTCAAACTAGCCTGACGTTTCTCAACATGAAATTTAATGGCTTAGCGAAAGCGATTGAGGGACGTTAATTATGTCATTCACTGATATTTACTCGATCACTGGTTCCGCGATGACAGCACAAACTGTGCGTCTGAATACGGTAGCCAGTAACTTAGCAAACGCAGATGCAGTATCTGCAAATCCAGAAGATGCTTATAAAGCGCTTAAGCCAGTATTTGCGACTGTGTACCAAAAAACGCAAATGACAACAGAAAATGGAGCTTATCCCAATGCAGAAGTTCGCATTGTTGACGTTGTTAAAAATGCTGGAGATGCAGAGAAGCGTTTTGAGCCGAACAACCCACTGGCTAATGATGAAGGCTATGTGTTTTACCCAGATATTGATGTAGTTGCTGAAATGGCAGACATGATGTCCGCAACACGCAGCTTCGAAACGAATGTTGAAGTATTAGCCAATGTAAAAAGTATGCAGCAAGGTCTGCTTAGATTAGGGCAGGGTAGCTAATGAGTATTGCACAATACACCCCTTTATCGTCTGACGCTCCAGTAAATACAAAAGCAAAAGACAGCAACGGTATCTCACCAAACCCTAAAGACATGAACAGTGCTTCTTCATTGGAGAATGAGTTTATTTCTTTGATGGTGGCTCAAATTCAAAACCAAGACCCACTTAACCCCCTTGATGGTACGGAATACGTTGGTCAATTGGCTCAGTTCTCGCAGGTACAAAGTACCGAGAATATGTCTAAGACAATGCAACAGAGCATGGTGTTACTGGACAACATGCAAGTGCTATCAACAGCGGGCCTTGTTGGGCAAACGGTTTACGTCAACGCGGATGAATTTCAGCTTGGTGAAGACGTACAAAACGGAAAAATCGAACTCGCTCATAGCTCAAACCAAGTCACGTTAGTTGTTAAAGATGAATTTGGTCAATCAACTAAAGTGCCACTAGGTGCTCACGGCAAAGGTGACGTCGACTTTTCAATTAATCCTGAAGAACTTGGTCTTAAACCAGGCAAATACTCAGTGGCCGTAGAAGTGCAAGAAGGGCAAGCAAGTCCAAATGTGCTGATGGCAGGCACTGTTGAGCAAGTGCGCATTCCTAATACCGGTGGCGCAGCATTAGTCAATGTCCATGGCGTTGGCAACGTTCCTTTCTATCAAATCACTCAGTTTGGTGCTTAACCAAATACGGAAATCAGAGGTCTATTTATGAGTTTTAACATCGCACTAAGTGGTCTGGACGCGACCAACACAGAGCTAAACACAATCAGCCACAACATTGCCAACGCATCAACGTATGGTTTTAAAGGTGGGCGCACAGAATTCTCCGCTGTATACAACGGCATGCAACCTGGTGGTGTGGAAGTCGCGTCAATTTCACAGAACTTCGACAAAGACGGCAGTATCACAGGAACTGGCCGTGCGATGGACCTAGCTATTAATGGCGGTGGCTTTTTTGTTACTAAAGATAATATGGGTCAAATGTTGTACACACGTTCAGGTGTGTTCTCAACGGATAAGAACAACTTTGTTACGGCTAACAGCGGTGCAAAGCTTCAAGGTTACAGTGTCGATAGCAACAACAACCTAATGACAGGTTCTGTGGGTAATATTCAGGTATCGACTTCCTCACTGAATGCTAAAGCAACAGACAGCTTAGATTTTGTTGCGAACTTCGACGCAAGCGCGTCTGTTATTGATAAAGCCGTAACGCCATTCAATCCAAAAGATCCAAGCTCATTTAACTCGTCTTACACAACAAAAGTCTACGACTCATTGGGTAACTCGCACACGGTAACTCAGTACTTTACTAAGACTGCTTCTAACTCGTGGGAAGTGAACGTTCAAGTAGATGGCGGTACGACGCCAGTAGCAACTGTGCCTGTAACGTTTGGTAAAGATGGCTCGCTTTCAACACCAACTGCGCCGTTTAATGTTTCATTCCCTGCAGCAGGCGCGAACGCGATGAGTGTAGACATTAACCTGAAAGGCAGCACGCAATTTGGTGCAGCTTTTGGCGTAAGTACTAATAGTCCTAACGGTTACACATCAGGTGAACTTGCAGGTGTACGCGTTGAAGGTAACGGCATGGTTTACGCGACTTACACTAACGGCCAATCACAGCTACAAGGTCAGGTTGTTCTTGCTGATTTTGCAAACACACAAGGCTTAGCGAAAGTGAGTGGAACATCATGGACTCAAAGCTTTAGCTCAGGTGCTCCAATTATGGGTGTTCCGGGTTCAGGTACGATGGGTGACCTAACTCCGGGTGCATTAGAAGGTTCTAACGTTGACTTAACCAGCGAGCTTGTTGCTCTAATGACTGCACAACGCAACTACCAAGCAAACGCAAAGACAATTTCTACCAGCGACAAGCTTACTCAAGCTTTGTTTAACGCGGTGTAATGGGAGTTTTGCATGGATAGTTTGTTATTTACGGCAACGTCGGGTGCCAGCCGAGTTCTTAAAGCGCAGCACGTTCGTTCAAACAACTTATCAAATGCTGATACTGCGGGTTTTCGAGCGGATATGGAGCGTGTGCGTAGTGTAGAGATGCAAGGCCCAGGTTTTGATGGTCGCACTATGGTTGTGACCAACTCTGCCTCAACACGTTTCGACGCTGGCGATATTGTGAAAACAGGACGTCCGTTGGACGTTGCGGTTATGGGTGAGGGGTATCTCTCTGTAGAAACCCCAGCGGGTAACGAAGCTTACACCCGTGCAGGCAATATTCAGGTCGATACTTTTGGCGCTCTAACAATCAATGGGTTCCCTGTCCTCGGTGACAATGGTCCTTTGGTTGTGCCGGATTATCAAAAGATTGAAATCAGCGAGCGTGGTCAAGTCTCAGTGATCCCACCAGGTGGCGGCGCAGAAATTGTGGCAGGCACTTTGAAGTTGGTTAAACCGGAAATTAATCAACTGCAAAAAGAGAGCGATAGCTTGCTGCACAGCGTAGATGGCGTGCCATTCGCGGCAGATGAAACCGTGCAACTCTCTCCTGAGCACATTGAGGGCAGTAACGTATCTGCTATTGATGAATTGGTTAGTGTGATGTCGCTGACGCGCAACTTTGAAATGCAAGTTCGCATGATGAAAACGGCGGAAACTTTAGCAAAAGCTGGTAACAAATTAATGGCGGCGAGCTAAGTCTCGCCCCGCAAGGAGTAAAAAATGCATTCAGCATTATGGGTAAGTAAAACAGGCATGGCAGCGCAAGACACGAAGATGACTGCCATTTCTAACAACCTAGCAAACGTAAACACGGTTGGCTTTAAGCGTGACCGAGTTGTATTTGAAGATCTTTTCTACAGCATTCAGCGTCAACCAGGCGCTCAAGTAGACCAAGTTAACGAACTACCAAGTGGTATTCAGCTAGGTAGCGGTGTTCGCGTTGTTGGCACACAAAAAGTATTCACTCAAGGTAATACCCAAAACACAACGCAAGAGTTGGATCTTGCTGTAATGGGTCAGGGTTTCTTTCAAATAGAAAACTCGGACGGACAGATCATGTATACACGTAATGGTCAGTTCCATAGAAACTCAGAAGGCTTAATGGTGAACAGTCAGGGCCTGCCTTTAGAGCCTCAAATCCAGATCCCAGACAATGCGGTCTCTTTCTCTGTGGGTGTTGATGGCACCGTGACTACAACAACAGCAGACGATCCAACACCTCAGCAGCTTGGTCAAATTACACTTGCAAAATTCATCAATCCAGCAGGCTTAGAGGCCATGGGTGGCAACTTATTCCGTGAAACGGAAGCCAGCGGTCCAGCTGATGAGCTGATTGCAGGAGCTGATGGTGCCGGCATTATCAAGCAAGGTGCACTGGAAGGGTCAAACGTACAAGTAGTAGAAGAGATGGTCGACATGATCACCACTCAACGTGCGTATGAGATGAATGCGAAAGTGGTCTCTGCTGCAGATGACATGCTGAAGTTTGTTTCGCAATCAATGTAAGTATGAAATTGGTGATGATGAAGGAAAAAGCAATGAAATGGCTTTCTAAGAGTTGGGCAGTAGCCGCCGTGTTGCTGGTGGGATGTGCTGGCCGTCAGGAATTTATTCCGCCTGAGCCGAATGCTGAGGAATATGCACCACCAACGCTCGATTACACGCTGCCGGAAACCCAATCTGGTAGCCTTTATCGTCACCAATACACGATGACCCTGTTCCAGGATCGTCGTGCTTACCGAGTTGGCGATGTATTAACGGTTCAATTATCAGAAGAAACCTCATCGAGTAAAAATGCGGGTACTAAGTTCGGTAAAAGTTCAGCAATTAACTTTGTGGCGCCGACCATAGGCACGAAAACTATCGATGAGTTAGGGGTTAGCGTGGATGGCAAACGTAACTTCGATGGCAGTGCATCAAGTTCACAAGGCAACAAGCTTCAAGGTGCCATTACGGTAACGGTACATGAAGTATTACCTAATGGCGTATTGCGTATCAGCGGTGAAAAATGGCTTCGTCTGAATCAAGGCGACGAGTTTATTCGTCTAACCGGTATCGTCCGTGTGGATGATATTAACCGCAGTAACCAAGTTTCTTCTCAACGAATTGCTGATGCAAGAATTACCTACGCAGGTCGCGGAGCGCTAGCTGACAGCAACGCAGCCGGGTGGCTAACTCAGTTCTTCAACAGCCCATGGGTACCTTTCTAATGAAGACAATGCAATCTTTCTTTATGTCTCTCCTATTGGTGTTGACCTTGGGACTACCAGGCACTTCACGTGCTGAAGCGGAAATTCCGATCATGGACTTGGTCGATGTTCGCGGCATTCGAGAAAACCAACTGGTTGGTTATGGTTTGGTAGTTGGCTTAGCCGGCCAAGGTGACCGAAACCAAGTGAAATTTACCTCTCAATCTATTACCAACATGCTACGTCAGTTTGGGGTTCAAATTGATGACAGTATGAACCCTAAGCTACGAAATGTGGCTTCTGTGAGTGTGACAGCGTCCGTTGACCCAATGGCAGGCCCAGGACAAACGTTGGATGTGGTTGTGTCTTCAATCGGTGATGCAAAGAGCCTTCGCGGTGGTACGTTATTGCTAACGCCTTTACGTGGTATTGATGGCGAAGTGTACGCGATTGCGCAAGGTAACGTGGTTGTGGGCGGCTTATCTGCAGAGGGGCGAAGTGGCTCCAAAGTAGAAGTAAACACACCAACGGCGGGTCGCGTTCCGAATGGTGCGACTTTAGAGAGAGAAATCAAAACCGATTTCAACCAACGTGATGAAATCACCCTAAACCTGCGCAAGCCTAGCTTCACTACAGCAAAAAATATTGCGCGTGAAATTAACAACACTTTTGGACCTAACGTTGCAGTTGCGATCAATAAAGCGCGCATTGATATGCGTGCACCAAAAGATACACAGCAGCGTGTCGTCATGATGTCGATGCTTGAAGAAATGAGCGTCGTTGAAGGCCGTAAACCTGCTCGTATTGTCTTTAACTCTCGCACTGGCACCGTAGTGATCGGTAAGAGTGTCAAAGTGAGTGAAGCAGCAGTAAGTCACGGTAACTTGACCGTGCGAATTTCTGAATCACAACAAGTTAGTCAGCCTAATGCGTTTGCAAATGGCGATACGAAAGTCGTTAACCAAACGGACCTTGATGTGAATGAAGATCTTGCTCAGATGGTGATTTGGCCTCCAGGCACGGAACTTAACACCATAGTTAATGCGGTAAATAGTTTAGGTGCCACGCCTACAGACTTGATGTCTATCCTGCAAGCTTTGAGTGAAGCGGGTGCATTGAACGCTGAATTGGTCGTGATATAAGGAGTTAAGGATGAAGCTAGACAGTACCAATGAACAAACTCAGTTAAATTCGATGCTTTATCACGACAATAGTGCATTGGCTAACATCAAGCATAGTCGTGATCAAGAAGGCGCACTTGAAGTCGTCGCAGGTCAATTTGAGGCAATGTTCCTACAAATGGTGTTACGCCAAATGCGCAGCAGTAGTGACGCTCTTGCTGATAAAGACAGCCCGTTTGCCAGTCAGCAACAAGGGGTGTTCCGTGATATGTATGACGGTCAGCTGGCGATGGAACTAGCAAAGAAACAGAGCTCAGGCATTGCCAATATGCTCATCCAGCAGCTGAGCCCGTCTATGCGTGAGGTTGCTTTCGATGCTGCGCGCAACATCTCATCCGCTAACGATGGTAAAGGTTCGAATTCTGAATCTATCTCACAAGTAGATTCTAAAGAGGTGGAGAAGAATTCAAGCCTATTTAATACCGCTTCTCAAGCCGTCGCCTCTGTTAAACAGGTATTCGGTGAGGCCGGTATGACTACCGCGTTTTCTCAGCCGTTGATCAGAAAAATGGAGCTGTAAATGAACCTAGTTAATATTGCCCTTTCAGGTTTAGGCGCGAACCGTGTGGCCCTAGACGTAACCGCGCAAAACGTGGCAAACGTGAATACCGTGGGTTACAGTCGTCAACAAGCGTTGATGGCGTCTGTCGATGATGGTAAAGCCAATCGCTTAAGTCCAGGTTTAGGGGTAGAAGTCACTAGCATTCGCCGCGTTACTGATCAATTTCTGATTAAGCAAACGTGGTCGACTAACAGTATGGCGGCATACGCATCTGGATACACCAGTAACATGAGTCAGCTGGAGAATACGCTTGGTGCCGATGGTTTCAGTATATCGGCTGGCTTGGACTCGCTAAACGCTGCGCTTAACGATGCGACCGTTAAGCCGGAATCCATACCTTACCGCCAGCAGATCATTAACGAATCTGAAGCTTTGGCCCGCCGTTTTAATACGCTTACCGAATCTTTATACAATCAACATAAAGACATGAGCGATCAACGTAATGCAGCGCTTAACCACGCGAATAGCCTTATGGAAAATATCGCGAAGGTGAACAAGCAACTGGTAGAGATGCAAGGTACAGGTGGTAACCCATCACAGTTAATGGATGAACGAGATAGGTTAATCGGTGAGTTATCTCAAACCATTGAAATCAAAACAACACAGCAGCATGACGGCAGTGTTCAGGTCACACTAACCTCTGGTCAACCGCTTGTGATGGGTACGGACCATGGCAAACTGGAAGCCATTCCTGACCCGAGTGATCCTTACTTGGCGGACTTACACGTCACGTTCTCGAATCAAAGTTTTGCGATTGGTGACTCGCTTGGTGGCAAATTAGGTGCGATTAATGACTATCAAACCGAAGTGTTGAAACCAAACCAATTGGCTCTGAATGACATGGCGAAAGCTCTCGCGGATGAATACAACGCCGTACTTGCGACTGGCAAAGACTTAAATGGCAACCCAGGTAAACCTTTGTTCAGCTATGACCCAGCAAACCCTGCAGCCAGTTTGGATATTACCAAGCTAACTCCAGATGAGCTTGCGTTCTCAAGTGATGGAACACCTGGTAACGCAGATGCGTTGCAATCATTGATCGAGTTAAGCAACAAGCCAGTGGCGGTATCAGGTTACGGCTCAGTAAGCTTGAACGATGCCTTTAGTTCAATGGTGGGTCAAACCGCAATTAAAGCACGCCAAGCTAATGCTGATTATCAAGCGAAGTTAGCCATGAACAAGCAAGCGCACGCAGCTCGCGATAATGTTAGTTCCGTAAACAGCGATGAAGAAGCGGCTAACCTAATGATGTTTGCTAATGCGCACAATGCCAACATGAAAGTGATCAGCACAGCAAATCAACTGCTCGATTCTATTCTGCAGTTATTCTAAGAGGAAAGTTTAGATGCGAATTAGTGACAATCAATTTAGTCAAATGATGTTGCACAGCTTGCAGAGCAATAGCGCGGGATTAGGCGAAGCTCTGCAACAGATGTCTACTGGCAAGCGCTTAACCAAGCTGTCTGATGATCCAATGGCTTCGATCAAGTTGCTTAACTTAGACCGAGAAACCAGTGCGATTGCTCAGTACAAAAACAACATTGAAAACGTAAAAACGACGCTATCGAGTCAAGAAACCCATTTAGATTCGATCAAAGAAAGCTTAAAAAGCATGCGAGACATCGCGCTTTGGGGTGCGAACGGCTCTCTTACTGACGAAAGTCGTGGCGGTATGATTACAGAGCTTAAGAGTTACCGTGACTCTATTGAGTCGTCTTTTAACGCGCAGGATGAAGAAGGGCACTACCTTTTCTCTGGTACTAAAACGGATACTGCGGCTGTAAGTAAAGCGAGCGGCAGCTACGTAATTGAAGGTAATAGTGACAAGCGCGTAGTAACAATTGCTAAAGGTGTCACGATGGATTCCAATATGACTGCAAAAGAAATATTGGACCTTGGGGGAGGCCATAACGTGCTTAACCAAATTGATGCGCTGATCAAAGAGTTTGAGAGCCCTACCGCCAACTTCAGAGCTGAAGTTGAGGCGAGTATCAGCGCTATCGACGATACTTTTTCAAACGTACTAGGGACCATGACTGAGATTGGTGGTCGACACAACAACTTAGATCTTGTTGGTGGCGCGCACAGTGAAAACAAGCTGTTCGTTGACAAAGTATCTGGAGACCTCTCTGCTCTGGACTATGGTGAAGCGTCGGTACGATTGAGTAATTACATGGCCGCTTTGCAAGCAACGCAAGCAAGCTATGTGAAGATCGATGGTTTGTCGCTGTTTGACCGTTTATAAGGTTAGGAAGTTCTTTTTATGGTAATGAGTACAGTAGAGGTTAGACCCCATAGCATACGCTTAGGTGGACAAGAACAAGCCTCTATCATGCCGACCCGTTCTGCAGACTCAAGTACGGCAATTAAACCGCGCCCGGCGCAAATTCAGGCTGACACTGCGTCAGCCTACTCTGTATCTGGTATTCAGCTTACGCAGGGTCAGCAGCAAGCCACGGCGGTTCAGATCGCGTCCAAATCGCTGCAGGTGATTGGCAAAGAGCTCACGCAAATTAAACGTGGTTTGACGCAAGCTATTAATCAAGGCGTACAAAATGTTCCTGGTTTGCAGGATACATTGGTTCGTTCTAAAGCCACCATCCAAAAAGTCGTTGAGCAAGCACGTTTCGATGGCCAGAAAGTCCTAAATAACGAACTGCACTTAAAACTGGATAAAGCGGATATTCGTCGCTTTTCTATTCCAGGTTTGAATGTTCATCGCTTAAGCGACAAGGCCGAGCAAATCCGTTTGGATTTTCCTCAAGGTCAAGCGGTGATGATTCAGTTTGATGGACAATCAGACGGTGAGCGAACGGTCAAAATGCTGGATCGCAGCTTGATTGCGTTAGGAATGCGAGCCTCATTAGCCGATGATGGAAGCATTTTATTTGAAGCCAGAGACAACGCTTATCAACAAATGCAGCAAAAGGTGATGGTAACGGGGGAAGGGCACCGATTCCCTGCGGGACAGCCTAACGTTTTGAACTTAAAGTCTGAGCCAGATGGTATTGCGGAGCTCGGGTTTGATCTAGGCTCACGCGACGGCATCAAGCAGACGATTGCCAAAGTAAATCAGCATCTGAAACAAGTTCAAACGAGCTTGCAGGAAGCGAAAGCTTTTCATGGTGAACTGAATACTCAAATGCGTTCTATCCAAACCAAAACCGCACAGCTTTCAGTCAATGAAGTGAATGCAAAACTGGATGGATTCATGCAAAAGTCTGGCGAGTTTACTTCGACTTTTCAGGCATTGAATGCGCAAGCAAACGTGCGTCGTCATACCGTGGTCGCTTTACTGAAGTAACGAACACTCCAATGATTCCCGGCTTTACACTGTTATCGTCCCCCAATAACGAAAACAGCGCACTGTCGGGAATCTCTCTTTGACTCGTCTAGGGCTCGAGTGCTTTTGCCACCGAACGATTCAATTTCTGGAATAGCCATCCAAGTGCTATCAAAGATGCACCTAAGCCTAAGAAGCTTATTGCTCGCCAGAACCCATCCAGAGAGCTCACATCCCATAAGAATACTTTCAGTGCGACACCGGCAAGGACCACTAGACCGACACGCTGCATCATCAGCCCCTGTTGGGTCACGCCGCGCCAAGTCAGCAATCCACCTACGAGCAAGCCAGCCACTGAATAACTGAACAACTCTGCCATGCTGGTTGGCTGATACAGCATCATCGATGTGGTTTGCCAGAATTGACGGATAGACATCCCCAACCAAATGGCTGCAAGTAAAAAGCCTAGACTAGCAATCGCAAATCGATGAACTTGCAACGTATTCCAGCGCTTAAACGTTGCGATAAGCAGGATGCAAGCTGGTAACAGCCAGCCGATACTCAGCATGTTAAAGATGGGAAGTGCTTGTGCCGAGACGTTATCAGTCACCAACGGCGATTCTGCCGTATTAAGCAAAATAATCAATATAGCGAACGCGCACCAAAGCAAGTAACTATAGATTTCGTAGATACGGCTTAAGCGTTGCGCAAATTGGCTGCGGTAGCTGTATACCAAACCCATAACTAATACTTGATTGGCAAAGACTGCCGCACTTGTGAAGTCGATGTGCCCCAAGTAACCATATTGCCCCGTTAACCAGTAGTTAGTTTGGGTGAACAATGCCATTAAGAATACATGTAAAAACGCCCCTTCAAACCAGTTGGTCAGTTCTCGGTCCACTTGTTTTAGTGTTGAACGAGCATAAGACAAGATGAAGAGAGAAGGCATATAACTCACAAGAACCCAAGCCCAATGCCCAGCTTCTACCGGTTGCCATTCGGGGATGAAAGGTAGCAGCGTGAGTCGGATAACCAGTATTCCCATTGCCACTTTAATCGCCCAACTCGCAGGTCGAAATAACCCGACTTGAGCCTGTAAGGCCATTATCGCAACTTGTATTGAGATTGCTGTTGTTAACCAAGTATCGCTCAACCAAACAAAAGCAATACCTATGATTAAAGCATGCATAACGGCAGAGCATTCTAATGCCAACGAACGTGCACGCTGACCAAGCACAACGTAGTAAGTGGCCATCAATGCGCAGAATGCAGTCCAATACCACAGGTAGCCCTGCATAAATTCGTCAATATAAAACAACGTAATTAAGCTCATCGCGGGAGCCAGTACCAGCAGAAGCAGCCCACTGAGTTGCGAACGGTCACTAAGTGATTGGCAATATGTTCGATAGCAGATCAGCGCAATACTCACCGCCAATGCGAATAGGATGCTAGCTTCTCGCTCTACCATATACAGCGCATCAAAAGCGATGGTAAGAACTATCAGCGCGGTTGCCGAGACGAGTATGGATGGCAAAAATACACGTAATGACCAGCCTGTACGAAGTGCTGGTAGCCAGATGATCGCAACAAGCAGCGTATAACAGTACGCCATTTGTAGAGTGTTCAGCTCCGGCATTCTGGTGACGGCAGAAAAGGTCAATAAAGCAGTTGCGAGAGCGGTAGCGGTCGGCGAGTTTGTCCACTTGCTTTGATAGTGACGAAAGCGAGGATTGAGCATCCAACCCATTCTCGGAACCGCGAAAATGAGATACAAAGTGATGGAGAGATAAATCGCGAGCCACGAGAACAACCGTTCTGTTGGTACACTCTCAATCAACAGCAACATCCAAATGACATGTGGAATCGCGATACTTGGCGTAATCCATGCCCTACGCACTTTTTGCATCAATAAGGTCGCCGCGAACGAAATTGCGCAGATGTATCCGGCTAACAAGAAGTAGTTGGGTTCATTACCCCCAATCCACAGTGGTGCTGTGTAGCCACCAATTAAGCCAAGCACGGCCATTAACGGCCCTTGTCGCAATGATAATGCTAAACTGAAAAATGCGGCTGAAGCCAAAATGATCAACGAGATACTCGGCGTTAGCATTTGATAAACCACAAAGGCAAAAATGACGGTGCAGTAAATGCCCGTTAATCCCGTACCGGTAACGGCAGCAGGAACATACGTAAAGCCTTGGGCTCGTGCTGCCCGTTGCGGATTCTGTTGTTCTTTACGGTGAAACCACTCGCCAACAAGCACCATAAGTAATGAGAGCACAAAGGCAAAGGATACTCGCATAAATGGCGAAAACTGGATGTGGCTACCAATCACCTGTACGAGATAACCTCCACCGATCAGCATGGCCAATGCGCCTACCCAAACCAACCAATTTTCTTGAATGTTGCTAAGCAGGCTCTGAACTTTACTCTGAAGGAATGACTCATTTTCTTGACTAAAAACATCCAGTTGCACTTCTCTTGTCTGGGCGTACCCTTGATTCGCAGCGCTCTGGTCAAAATCTAGGTTGGCAGCTGGATCATGTTCCCCAGAGGATGAGACATTTTTCTGTTGTGATTCTATGTGAGGTGACGTCGCTACAGATGGTGTGTCTTTTTCGATGCTGGATTGTTGGTGCACTTGTGGGTTTGAGCCCCCATGGACACTGGCTCGTAGTGATGTGACTTCCTCACGAAGTTTGGCTAGTTCTTTTTCTAAAAGTGCAGCTCGGTTGGCGGCTTTCACTCCGATGAGGATGGCGAGACACGCCATGAACAGTGCTAGTATTACGTACAATCCATTTCTCCTTGCGTACGTCGCGTGACCCACGATTCTTAACTTTGAGCACTTACGCTAAAGCTTAGTTCATGCTCTATGCCTTAGCCTCATATAGTGCTAGGTTCCGCGCTTTCTTTAGAAATCATTCTACATAATGAAACTCAATGCGTAATGATGAATTCGACAAAGTCGCACACTTGTGTGCCACTTTAAGACCTGATGAACAAAAATGAGTCGTTAAGTCATTGGGGGTCAACTATATTCATAATTCTGATGCGATCGCCAAAGGACTTCAAACATGTGCGTTTCGTAGCGATGTCATCGAAGGTCAGTCGTTTGATTTGCACGTTCGGTTGTTTCTATTTGACCGTAAGGCTGAATGTATTCGGGTATAGCGCATTCACGCGAAAAAAGACAAAAACAGGTAATTATTGATGCAAGTGGGTAATGAAGCGCTGGTGCTGTCAGCGGTTGGGGTTATTGGTTTAGGTTGCCAATGGTTAGCTTGGCGATTGCGTTTGCCAGCGATTTTATTTTTGTTGTTGGCAGGGCTGATCGTCGGGCCATTTATGCAGTGGTTAAATCCTGATGAGATATTAGGTAATTTGCTCTTTCCGTTGGTTTCTTTAGCGGTGGCAGTGATTTTATTTGAAGGCAGTTTGACCTTAAACTTTAAAGAAATTCGTGGCGTGAGTGGTTCGGTATGGAGCATTGTTTCCATCGGGGCGATCATTTCGTGGGCAGCGACCAGTATCGCAACACACTATTTCCTCGGCTTTACTTGGGAGCTTTCCATGTTGTTCGGCAGCTTAACCGTAGTAACAGGGCCGACGGTCATCGTGCCACTTCTACGAACCGTAAGACCTAACAGTACGCTTGCTAACATTTTGCGCTGGGAAGGGATTTTGATTGACCCGCTCGGTGCGCTTTTTGTTGTGATGGTTTACGAGTTTATCGTATCTCACAGTGCGATAAATAGCGTCGAAGTGTTTGGGACGATCATTGCTGTCGGTGTCATGCTAGGTGCGGCCTCAGGCTATGCAGTTGCGACGATCATGCGTCGCTCTTGGCTACCGGAATATTTGCAGCCATTTGCGGTTTTGATGGTGGTTCTAGGTGTATTTTCGGTCTCTAACCACATTGAGTCTGAAGCTGGGTTACTAACCGTCACCGTAATGGGTATGTGGCTCGCAAACGCTAAAGACATCAATATTCAGCAAATTCTGCACTTTAAAGAGCATTTAACCATTTTACTGATCACCGGATTGTTCATCTTCCTTGCGGCTCGAATCAGTCTGGATGATTTTGCTGCGCTAGGTAGCGGTGCGTTATTGTTGTTTGTATTTATGCAGTTAGTGTCGCGTCCGTTATCGATTTTTCTTTCAACCTTCCGCAGCAACTTGCGTCTCAAAGATAAGCTGTTTTTGTCTTGGGTTGCACCGCGCGGTATTGTTGCTGCTTCGATTTCGTCTCTTTTCGCGATCAAATTGACCGAATACGGCATTGATGAAGCGATTTTACTGGTCCCTATGACCTTCATGGTGATTATAGGAACGGTCGTGTTACAAAGTGCGACGGCACGTCCTGTAGCGCTGACGTTGGGCGTCGCAGAGCCAGCACCATGCGGCTTCTTGTTGATTGGTGCTAACCGAGTAGCAAGAGAAATAGGGCAGGCGTTGTCGCGTTATGACCGTCGCGTATTAATGACTGACTCAAACTGGGAGTACATCAGTCAGGTTCGTATGTTGGGACTGGATTACTATTACGGCAACCCTATTTCTAGTCACGCGGACGACAACTTGAACTTGATAGGAATAGGACAAGTGGTTGCATTAACGCCCGACCAGCATTTCAACATTATGGCTTGCATGCAATTCGTCGACGAGTTTGGGGAAGATAAAGTTCACTGCTTACAAAAAGTGAAAACCAACGGCAATGGCAGCGAGAAGCACTCCGTGGCTCAGGAGTACCATGGTAAATTGCTGATGGGCGGCAATGTAAGCTACACCCAGCTAGCCAGTATGTTAAGTCGTGGTGCAGAGGTTAAACACACGAAATTGAGCGATAACTTCACGTATCAAGACTATTTAGCGCATCACAAAGGTAGTTCAGTTGTACCGCTGTTCCATGTAGAAGAAAAAGGAAAAATTCAATTCTGTGATGATCCAGAGCAGTTTGAACCAACGACGACAAGCACTGTTGTGTCGCTAATTCTGTCGGACAGCGTAAAGTAAACTACAGAGCAATGTGATCCATTTGCATCATGGGTATCGTACGCTGATTATCTCAATTTGAAAAGAAACTTGCCGGCTTGTTTAAAACGGAAAGCGAGTTTCTTTTCTTATAATGTCAGGGGCAGTCGAGATTCATTACTCGTTTCGGAAAAGTAATCCGGCAAATTCACAAAATTCGCATTGACGTTACTGATAAGGATCGCAATACTGCGCGACTGTTTTACTTTAGGGTG
The DNA here is from genome assembly GCF_033338675.1 of Vibrio sp. Vb1574. Taxonomy (NCBI): domain Bacteria; kingdom Pseudomonadati; phylum Pseudomonadota; class Gammaproteobacteria; order Vibrionales; family Vibrionaceae; genus Vibrio; species Vibrio sp. Vb1574. Next base: position 31,993 of record NZ_JAWOTC010000007.1, on the reverse strand, counting down.
ACATTATGGCTCCGCAAACTAACCGAAAAGATTTACACCTAGATGCTGTTTTACATCATGATATGAGCATGAAGCATAAAACGGCGGGTTTTGAGTCTGTCGAGTTTGAACACTGTGCGCTGCCAGAATGTGACTTTCACGCGATCGATTTATCGACAGAGTTTCTTGGTCATCAATTAGCGCTACCGTTTTTGATTAGCTCGATGACTGGCGGAGCAAAAGACGCAGAAACGATCAATTGTCGTTTGGCTGAAGCCGCAAGTGAATTAGGTATTGCCATGGGTGTGGGCTCGCAACGGATTAGCTTAGAAGAAAGTCAGCATTCGGGCTTGGGTAAAACCATTCGTGAGTTGGCGAAAGAAGTACCGTTGTATTCCAATCTTGGAGCCGCTCAATTGCTCGATAAAGGTAAACTCGATAATGCGCAACGTGCGGTTGAGGCGATTCAAGCCGATGCCTTGTTTGTGCACGTTAATCCAATGCAGGAAGCGTTTCAGAAAAATGGCGACCACAATTGGGTTGGTGTTTTCCAGGCAATTGAGATGCTTAAATCTCGCGTGAAGGTTCCTATCATTATCAAAGAAGTCGGTTTTGGTATTAGCGGACACGTTGCGCAGCGATTAATTGATGCTGGTGTGGATGCAATTGACGTTGCGGGCGCGGGTGGTACAAGCTGGAGTGCGGTTGAAGGGTATTGCCAAGACAATCCGAAAATGCAGCGTGCAGCCGAGCTTTTCCGCGATTGGGGTGTCCCTACAGCAACATGTTTGGCTCAAATCCGCGCACTGCATCCTACATTACCGTTGATCGCCTCGGGAGGTGTTCATAACGGACTTGAAGCGGCGAAAGCCATTCATTTGGGTGCTAATCTCATTGGGCAAGCTGGTGCGGTATTAAAAGCTGCGACGATCAGCACGCAGTCTGTCGTCGAACACTTTGAACAAATGGCATTAGAGCTGCGTTTAGCGTGCTTTGGTACTGGCTCTTCTAAGGTTGGTGAGCTAACGAAAGCGCGCTGCCTATAGCTTTTAGAATGGCGCGCTTTACACAGAGTCGCTCAATAATTTTTCGATGTCTTAACACGTAGACTGATAATTTCGTTATAGTTGATACAAAAGTCACTTCAGCTAGTGACGCCTTTATTCAGACACTTGAATGGGCACGTGTTGAAGAGATTGAGTTTAATTTTACTATTGTTTGCAACTGGAACCTTAAATTTATGAAAAAACTAGTCATGCTGATGTTGGCGGCTTCTGCTTTGACCGCTTGTAGTGATGAAGTGGGCACTGAAGGCTGGTGTAACGACATGCGCGATAAGCCAAAAACAGAATGGACAGCAGACAACGCGGTAGACTTTGCAAAGCATTGTGTTCTGCAAGATGGTGTCGGCAGCGAGCAATGGTGTGAAAACCTGAAAGATAAGCCGAAAGGTGACTGGACTGCAAACGAAGCGACCAGCTTTACTAAACACTGCATTTTTTAAGCACAGCGGAAAGCGCCTTTTCTGAGGCGACATTCTGTGAGGTAAACACCAAGCGTTATTGCTTGGTGTTTTTGTATCTAAAATAGCTCGATTTTTCACGTGTCAGCGCACTTCCCTCTGAATGGAAAGTTTTACATTTTCGTTTCATTTTTGAAAACCTGTATTGCCTGTCTTTAATTTTTCGTATTGCAATGGCATGGTGTCGAGATAGCCATCTAATTCAATTAGATTCATAACAAAAAGGAATTCAAATGGAAGTACTAAAAGGCTCATGTCTGTGCGGCAAGGTAAAGTTGGAAGTGGCAGATGAATTTAAGTACATGGGAAATTGCCATTGCTCTGAATGCCGCAAGTTCACAGGTTCTGACTATTCATCTGCCGGTGGTATTGCGTTGGATAAACTGCTTATTATCCAAGGGAAAGAAGATATTCAAACTTATCAGAAAAGCGAAAATACCATGCTATGCTTTTGTCGCCACTGCGGATCGAGCCTGTATTCGAAAAAGAACAATGGGATCGTCAATATTCGCCTTGGTATCTTGGATGACACACCTTCTCACAAGCCTGATTTCCATATTTTTGTCGCGTCGAAAGCGCCATGGATCGAGATATCGGATAACCTGACTCAATTTGATGCAGGGCCCAGATAGTAGAGTTGTTGTAGATAAGTATTTAGAAACAGAGCGCGTTACGATACATTTGCGATGCGCTCTGTGCTTTTATTTTGTATATTCGAACGGAGACGACTATTTGGCGTCTTGTAGTTCTTCTAAGCCACCTGCATTGTGCAGATTCGTAAAGCCTTGCGATTGTAAGTATTGATACGCTTTGCCAGAGCGGTTACCACTGCGACAGTACAACACGATAGCTTGATCTTTATCGACGTCTTGAAAATGTTTATCAAGTTCAGATAAAGGGAAGTTGACGGCATTATCCAAATGCCCTTCAGAAAATTCTTGCGGCGTGCGCACATCGACAATCATCGCGCCCTTGTCAATCAATTGCCACCCTTGTTCAGCGCGTTCAGAAGCCGACACGTTGGGTGAGAGGAAGCCCACGCATAACGTTGCAAGAAATAGAGATACGGCCTTTTTCATTGTTTGATTATCCTTTTTAAGAGTACGTAACCACTCTAGATTTGATTGAGCACATTTTCCATCATAAAGAGATGCTAAGTGGTTGTGAATACGATAATTCGATAGAAAATTTTATTTAATTTAATAAAAAATTTTTATCAAATTCACCTCTTGAACTCTAATTTTTCGACCTTATTATTTTCATCGAAAGCGAGCTGTCGACTCGCAAATCCATCTTGATGTTTATTTTGTCTTTTATTTTTGGTTCCAAGTAGGAGGCACTTAAAAATGAAAATTCGTCCTTTAAATGACAAGCTAATTGTTGAAAGACAAGAGGTGGAAAATAAATCTGAAGGGGGAATCGTTTTAACTTCTCAGTCGGTGAAAAAATCAAACCGCGGGAAAGTCATTGCTGTTGGTTTAGGTAAACGTCTTGAAAATGGCGAACGCGCTGCGATGGAAGTCAAAGTGGGCGACCAAATCATTTTCAATGACGGTTACGGCGTGAAAACCGAGAAAATTGACGGCGCAGAATACTTAATTCTGTCCGAATCTGATGTGTTAGCAATCGTTGAGTAATTATTTTTGTAGTAGTTTTTTGAGGAGATAACCATGGCTGCAAAAGACGTATTATTTGCTAATGACGCACGTCAAAAAATGCTGAAAGGTGTGAACTTACTGGCGGACGCAGTAAAAGTGACACTAGGCCCGAAAGGCCGCAACGTTGTGCTTGATAAATCTTACGGCGCGCCAACCATCACCAAAGATGGCGTGTCTGTAGCGAAAGAAATCGAACTGAAAGATAAGTTCGAAAACATGGGCGCACAAATGGTGAAACAAGTGGCGTCCAAAGCGAATGATGAAGCGGGGGACGGTACAACGACGGCTACCGTACTGGCGCAATCTTTCATCAATGAAGGTCTTAAAGCGGTAGCCTCTGGCATGAACCCAATGGACCTAAAACGTGGTATCGACAAAGCCACTGAAGCGGCGGTTGAGAAACTACGTGAAATGTCTAAGCCATGCAGCGACAAAGAATCCATTACCCAAGTGGGTAGCATTTCTGCAAACAGCGATCGCGCGATCGGTGAAATCATTGCAGAAGCGATGGAAAAAGTGGGTCGCAATGGCGTGATTACGGTTGAAGAAGGCCAAGGTCTAAACAACGAATTGTCTGTGGTTGAAGGTATGCAATTCGACCGCGGTTACTTGTCGCCATACTTCATCACTAACCAAGAAAATGGCAGCGTCGAGCTAGACAACCCATACATCCTATTGGTGGACAAAAAAGTCAGCAGCATCCGCGAGCTATTGCCTGTACTAGAAGAAGTGGCGAAATCTTCTCGCTCGCTATTGATCATTGCTGAAGACATCGAAGGTGAAGCGTTAGCGACATTGGTTGTGAACAACATGCGCGGCATCGTGCGTGCGACCGCGGTGAAAGCGCCTGGCTTTGGTGACAACCGTAAAGCGATGATGGAAGACATTGCGGTACTAACTGCTGGTACGGTCATCTCTGAAGAAATCGGCCTAGAGCTCGAAAAAGCAACGTTAGAGCAACTAGGTAGTGCGAAGAAAGTGACCATCACCAAAGACACAACAACCATTGTGGGTGGCGCAGCAGAAGCAAGCGCGATTGCTGATCGTGTGGCTTCGATTGAAAAACAAATAGAAACAACCACTTCTCAATACGACAAAGATAAGCTTCAACAACGTGTTGCGAAGCTTTCTGGCGGCGTAGCGGTGATCAAGATCGGCGCTGCAACCGAAGTTGAGATGAAAGAGAAGAAAGACCGCGTGGACGATGCGCTACACGCTACTCGCGCAGCGGTTGAAGAAGGTATTGTTGCTGGTGGTGGTGTTGCCCTAACTAAGATCGCGAAAGAATTGGCGGATCTAAAAGGCGACAATGATGACCAAAACGTGGGTATCCGAGTTGCGTTACGTGCAATGGAAGAGCCTCTTCGTCAAATCGCAACTAACGCAGGTGACGAAGCTTCTGTTGTGGCGAACGCTGTTAAAGCGGGTGATGCCGATTACGGTTACAACGCTGCAACAGGTGAATACGGCAACATGATCGAAATGGGCATCTTGGACCCTGCGAAAGTAACACGCTCAGCGCTTCAATTCGCTGCGTCTGTTGCTGGCTTGATGATCACCACTGAAGCGATGATCACCAACCACGTTGAAGACAAAGAACTTGATATCTAACGTCATTAATCGTTAGTGATTAAGTAAGCGTTAAAACAACAATAACATTGCAAAACCTAAGCGGGCTCGCTTGAGCCCGCTAATCAGTCATTTGAGGTAAGTGTTATGACCCGTTTACCTGCGTTTTCTTTCTCAATATCTGAGCCGGGCGGTAATGAAGCTTCGTCAACGTGGCCGACTGCTATTCACTTCCCCCTCGTTCCAGCTGGGCCAGAGTTTTCGATCGAAAATGCTCTGCCTAAACGTCCGACAGTGACGATATTCACTATCGATCTGTCTCAGTTATTTAAAGGGGACGCTCGGGTCATCCATTAACTGTATCGAAACAGCCAGCGTACGTTGGCTGTCTTTTTCTAATTTAAAGTATTGATAGTGTAGATTTTTATTTGATTACTGCCACTTGTTCAATGATCAATTTGAATTGGGGTAATCGGACCGCAAGCGTACTACACCTTTAAGCCCAGCATCGCGCCGAAAATGATCAATCCCGCCCCACATGCTTGATTGAGTCGATGCTTAATCTTCAACAAGAAAGCTTGTAGCTGGGATGACGTGAATAAAACAGCAACGATAGAAAACCAAATACCATGCAGCGCAATCATATAAATCCCGTAAAAAAAGGCGATGTGTTGCTGACTAGAGTCGGGAGAAATCACTTGGCTAAAAATACTCAGAAAAAACAGCATCGTCTTGGGATTGAGTAAATTACACAGAAATCCCTGCATGAAAAATCGCCACATTGAATACTCGCTCTGTTGAATGGTTTCTGAGTTTGACGCAGGCTGCGAGGAGAATATTCCTTTAATCCCAAGGTAGACAAGATAAGCGGCCCCAAGATAGCGCACGAGATTAAACAACCATTCATTTTGTGAAATTAAGTAACTGATCCCCAGCATGGAGTAAGCGATGTGGATGCTGATCGCCATGCTGATACCAATCGCACTGTATACGCCTGCTTTTCGTCCTTGATTTAAGCTATTTCTTAATACCAAAACAAAGTCTGCGCCAGGGCTAATGACAATAAGCACACCTAATAACGCAAGAGTTACAAATTCCATATCGATTTCCTGTTTGAATGATGAAGTCTGGGATGTAGCGAAATTGTAGGCGTCTTTATTACTGACTATAATCGAAAAACATTCCCATATTGGTGAGAAAAACTCACAGATGCGTCACCTGAAATCTTTTTATGTCTTCCACGTTGCGGCGAGTTCTTCAAGCTACACTGAAGCGGCTGACAAACTGAACATTACCCACGGAGCCGTGAGTAAGCAGATCAAGCAACTTGAGCAATATCTGTCTCAACCTTTGTTCTTCAAAGAGGGCAGGAAAGTCGTGTTGACGGCAGAAGGCGAATTACTCAAGACATACACAGAAACGGCATTCCAAACGCTAGAAACAGGCGTGAATACGCTTATTCAAGAGAAGCATCAGCATCTTGAAGTGTCTTGTGAACCGACATTAACCATGCGCTGGTTGATGCCAAGGTTGGCCGCGTTTAATGATGAACACCGTGCTGATGTTCGTTTGTCGACGGCTGGTGGCCCGGTAACATTAGGATCAACTGGGCTTTCGATGGCGATTCGTCGAGACGATTTTGCGCAGCATCACGATTACGACAAAACCATTCTTGTGGAAGAGTGGGTGGGGCCGGTATTTTCTCCTGAGTATTGGCAATCCATTAAAGACAATTTGAAAGCAGCTCGATTGTTGAATAGCCAAACCAGACCGAATGCTTGGGCGGATTGGCAGCAATCAACACGTTGTGAAACTTTCAACGGCAACACTCAGCAATCATTCGCGCATTTTTATTTTTGCATACAAGCCGCAGTGGATGGCTTAGGCGTCGCAATGGGATCGTATCCTTTTGTCATGGACGATATTAAGCGTGGTAATTTGGTCGCACCATTTGGGTTTTCTCCATCAAGTTGCAATTACGTTTTATTGAGTCAAGATAAAAAGCGTACAGAACTCGAACATAAATTTATCACGTGGTTACAAACGCAAATGGCAGAGTGTGTGCCACTGTCATCACAGCAGATCACGCAAGGCGAATAGAAGGCATAGAGCGAGATTACGTCAGTCAGTTTTATGGAAAAAGGCTTAGGAAATTGGAAATGGAAAACCTCAATATTGTTGAAATCAAATCATTTGTTCCGGCGAAAGATTACGCGCTATCAAAACGCTTTTATGAGGCGATTGGCTTTGAAATGGCGTCGGACTTCGGTGATGTAGCATACTTCTCTCAAGGTAGCTGCGCGTTTCTTTTACAGAATTTTTATGAGCCAGAACACGGCAATAACTTCATGATGCACTTGCTCGTAGAAGACGCAGAAAGTTGGCATCAGCACTTATCCAAAGTGGGTCATGAGGAATTTGGTTCGCGTTTGACAGAGCTAGTCGAGCAACCTTGGGGCATGCGCGAATGTTGTTTGTTTGACCCTAGTGGCGTTTTATGGCGAATTGGCCAGAACATGAATACTGACTAAAGCCAGTCTTATTTTCACCGCATCTACGCGCAGGTATTGAGATCTCGATATCTGCGCGTTTTCTTTTTTACTTAGCCTTGCCAACGTTTGTAGCGCACTCACGCCTTTTTCGAGGTGGTGTGCGATGGGCTAACGCCAAAAAACTCCTCAAGCAGCATGGCTTTGAGTTCCGCTCTGACTTCTGCGCCACCGATTAACGCCAAAAGTGCGAGTCCTCCTGGAATAAGGATGACCATTAATATCGGTCTTAAAATATACGAAAAGCAGAAGATGGTCGGGAAGAAAATCAATCCTTGGCCTAGTTTGTTTAATACGTACATGAGCGATTCCTTTTGTTTTTATATAAAATGAGCATGCTCAATTTTATAAATGAGCGCGCTCAATTTGTCAATCTCAACCACGCAAGGTATGATCCTTTCAGGCTCATTAAGCAGACACATCAATGACGAAGCGACAACAAACCAGAGATAAAATTCTAAAAGCCGCATGGGCATCTTTTGCTCAAAATGGCTATGACATGACGACCACAAGGCAGATAGCGAGAGAAGCAGGAGTAGCCGATGGTACAGTGTTTAGCCATTTCCCGACTAAACTGTCGATTTTGCGCGAAGGGATGCTGGCGCAACTGCAACAGATCAGCCAAGAAACGCTAGTCAGTGTGGAAGGTAAAACCGATATCGACATTGGTTTGGCGCTGACGGAGAAATACTATCGCTACTATTTTGCGAACGTTGAGCTGAGCCGAGCTTTGTTGAAAGAAGTGATTTGGGATTTGGATTATTATCAGTCGTTTAACCAAGCTTTGTTTCAATCTGTAAACGGAAGCTCCGTCCTTGAGGGAAAAATACCGCTGATTTTTGACTGCTATTTTATGACGTTAATCTCGCACTTGAGCCGTGCAGAACCGGATGTTGAAGCGGCACTTGAAGAGTTTCATGCTAAGTTTCAGCAAATCATTGCGACTGCATAACATGGCCCCAACGCAGGATCTGAAAGAATATACTGCCTGTCATCTTATTTGCTGGACTCCCATTTTCTCGTTTCAGTTGGTGTCTCACCAAATAGCCGCTTGTAGCTTTGACTGAACTGCCCGAGATGGAAAAAACCAAAGTCAAAAGCGATTTCTGCAATTGTTCGATTATCTTCAGGGCTTTGTAGCACTCTACGTACTTGATTCAGGCGCATTCGATGTATGAACTGCTTTGGGGAAGTATTACAGCAATGTTCAAAGGTGTACTGTAGTGTGCGACGACTGACGTGTACTGCATCACACAGTTCACTGACGGTTATCGGTGTACGGTAGTCTAGATCCTGTAGCTGTTGTTTTATACGGTGCATCACGTGTTGACGATGAGAGATTGATATCGGATGGCTCGTGTGCAGTGAACTGAGTGAGAACAGCTCCAGCACAATATCTTTTAAGATTGCTTGATGTGTGGTTTCAGACCATCTTGGTTCGGCGGAACCAAGTAACATGCCTAAGTAGTATTTAAGTTGTTGAATGTGTTTTTCCGTCAAACCCGTTAAGTGTAATGTGTTGTTTTGGATACTCCCAAGCTCAAGTTGATTTTCTATGATGTGAACGAAGTTTTTGTCGAGCACTATTCCATAGATAGAAAACTGCTCCGGTGTCATTAACTCAAAATCAGCGCCACCTTGCCTAAGCAAAAGTTGGCTTGAATTAAACTGACTGTGATTTAGGTGTAGCGGCTTATTTTCCGCACTCAAACCCAACCAAATACCTCCCTCTTCAACCCTGCATTGCTGTCTTAGCGAGCGGTTACTGTCTTCACGAAATACATGGAAATTGGGAAATCGTCGTTCTCGAATTTGACCTAAAAATCGACCATCGCTGAGTTGGTCATATTCCTGTTGCCAGTTTATCAGAGTCGCAGCTTGTTGGTTTGCATCCTTAGTGTGATGGATGCACAGCATTGGTGCAGTTTGGGGCATTTGGTTACTCATCCTTGTGATGCTCATTCCTTTTTTGTGAGTCATGTTGGAGCAGTATTTACATAACTCATTGTTTATTATTGGTTTATAAATGTTGCCAGTTTTTGATAACGCTACGGAACACATTTGGCAATACTTTCTTAAAGCTTATTGATAGTTCAGCAAAAAGCGAACCAAATAGTGAAGAGGAAGAGCAATGACGGCAACTTATCGTCGGCAACAAGGAAGTAAAGTCTATACCTTTAAGTCATTAGCTGACTTGATGGCGAAAGCGACACCGGAGCGCTCAGGCGATGCGTTAGCCGGGGTTTGTGCTCAGTCAGCGGCAGAACGTGTAGTCGCACAAATGGCGCTGTCTGAGTTACCACTTAAAACGTTTCTTAACGAGGCGGTTATTCCATACGAAAGCGACGATATCACTTGTCTAATTATCGATACGCATGACCTTGAAGCCTTTAAGCCGATTGAGCACTTGACGGTCGGAGATTTTCGAAATTGGCTGCTGAGTGAAGAAGCCGATGGTGAAACGTTGGCTAAAATTCGTCAAGGTTTAACACCAGAAATGGTGGCCGCAGTCAGTAAGATTATGCGCAACCAGGATTTGATTCTCGTTGCTAAAAAATGCCAAGTTGTCACGGCTTTTCGGAATACGATTGGTTTGCCGAGTCGCCTGTCTACTCGCTTACAGCCGAATCATCCCACTGATTCTCTCAACGGTATCGCAGCGACCATTTTTGATGGTCTGATGTACGGAAATGGCGACGCGGTTATCGGTATCAATCCGGCAACAGATAATGTGCCTCAAGCTATCAAGTTAATGAACTTAATGGATGGGGTGATTCAACACTATCAAATACCGACTCAGTCTTGTGTGTTAACTCATGTAACGAACACGATCGAAGCCATTGAAATGGGTGCACCAGTCGATCTCGTTTTTCAGTCGATAGGTGGCACGCAAGGGACGAATGATACCTTCGGAATCGACTTGTCGATTTTGAAAGAGGCCCATGAAGCCGCGTTGTCTTTGAATCGAGGTAGCGTAGGAAACAATGTGATGTATTTTGAAACCGGACAAGGTACCGCGCTGTCTGCGAATGCATTTCATGGGGTCGATCAACAGACTTGTGAAGCCCGTGCTTATGCTGTCGCGAAACAGTTCGATCCTTTGTTGGTTAATACAGTTGTTGGGTTTATTGGCCCTGAGTATCTGTTTGATGGCAAACAGATCATTCGTGCTGGGCTTGAAGATCATTTCTGTGGGAAGTTGCTTGGTTTACCTATGGGTTGCGATATCTGTTACACCAATCATGCCTATGCCGATCAGAATGACATGGATAACTTGCTGACACTATTAGGTGTGGCCGAGTGCTCGTTCATCATGGGTATTCCAGGGTCTGATGACATCATGCTCAACTATCAAACTACCTCATTTCACGATGCCCTTTACGCAAGAAAAGTACTCGGTTTGAAGCCAGCACCAGAGTTTGAACAATGGTTAATGGAGATGCAGATTTTCGAGAGCGTGCAAGACGTTCGGTTAAGTGAGCAAATCTCTCGCTCGTTTTCGGGAGCAATTAACCAAGTGAATAAGGGGTATTCTCATGGGTAAAGTAATCACCATTGCTCAGTCCCCACAAGATGAGTCTGAAGTTGTCACACATAACCCTTGGGGCAAGTTACGCGACTTCACCTCTGCTCGGATCGCTCTGGGTCGCAGCGGGAACAGTGTACCAACCAACGAGTTACTCTCATTTCAGCTGGATCACGCCCAAGCTATGGATGCAGTGCATTGCAGTTTGAATGTTGACTCTCTCGTTGCTGGTTTATCGGACTCTTACTCGATTCTTGAAAATACCTTAGAACCTCCTGTCATAGTTAGCAGTCAAGTGAGTGACCGGCTTATGTACCTGCAAAGGCCCGATTTAGGAAGGCTGCTTGATGAATCTTCTTGGCAAACGCTCAACTCGATAGCAAATGAACATAACACTGACATTGATCTTGCGATTGTTATTGCTGATGGACTTTCTTCCGTCGCAATTCAAAACCATGCCGTGCCTGTTGTTACTCGATTGATTTCTCTTTTAAGCGCTGGTGATGAACATCAATGGAAATTCGCACCTATCACAATCGTAAAGCAAGGAAGAGTAGCGGTAGGGGATGATGTTGGTGAATGTTTTAACGCCAAGGCCGTGCTGGTTTTAATTGGAGAGAGACCCGGTCTAACTTCTCCGGATAGCATGGGTATGTATCTCACTTGGGGGGCTAAACGAGGCTCTAAAGATTCCCAAAGAAACTGCATTTCCAATGTGCGCCCTCAGGGGCTCAACTATGACGATGCCTGTGAACGCGCATTTTACTTGCTCAAGGAAGCTCGAAAATTACAACTGTCAGGAGTGAATCTGAAAGATCGCTCAGATATCAATGAGCCAAGTGGCGCAAGCGTTGAAGATAAACACAGCGACAACTTTTTAATTTCATCAAAGTAGAAGGATTTACTATGTCTAAACATCAGGAGTACTTGGCCAAAAGGCAGCTAAAAAGAGGCTCCGCAGGTTGGATTTTACTTGCTGGCTTAGGTGTCTCGTATGTTATATCTGGTGACTTCGCCGGTTGGAACTTTGGCATCGCTCAAGCAGGATGGGGAGGCTTTCTTATTGCTGCTATCGCGATGGCAGTAATGTATTTCACGCTAGTATTGTCTTTAGCTGAAATGTCTGCGGCTATTCCTGCTGCGGGTGGTGGTTACAGCTTCGCAAGACAGGCGATGGGGCCGACAGGCGGCTTTTTCACTGGCTTATCAGTTTTGATTGAATATGCGCTCGCGCCTGCTGCGATAGTGATTTTTATTGGCTCAGCCGTGAATGAATTGGTTGGTATCGATGGCCCTGTTGTTTACGCACTTTTCTACGCCGTCTTTATCGCTATTCATATGGCAGGTGTTGGCGAAGCTCTCAAAGTGATGATGGTCATCAGCGGTTTGGCTGTGCTAGCTATTCTCATTACTGCTGCTGTGCTTATTGGTCACTTTGATGTTAATAACTTATTCGATATTGCTCCGGCGACGGCTCAGGCAACAGAAATCTTGCCGTTTGGGTGGTATGGCGTATGGGCTGCGTTGCCATTTGCAATGTGGTTGTTTCTTGCGGTTGAAGGTGTGCCTTTAGCGGCAGAGGAGGCAAAAAATCCGGCAAAAGATGTTCCCAAAGGCATCATTGGTGCGATGCTGTTTTTATTGCTAACCGCAACTCTCGTAGTCGTCCTTTTGGCTGGTGCGGTTGGCTCAAAGGTCATAGGCGATAGCGCGGTGCCATTAGTTGACGCCCTAAAGCTTACGGGCAATTCAACGGTAGCAATGGCCGTGAACTTACTTGGATTGGCTGGCCTTATCGCTTCTTTCTTTTCAATCATTTATGGTTACAGTCGCTTGGTGTTTGCGCTTTCCCGCGCGGGTTATTTACCGCAAACTTTGTCATTAACCAGTGACAAAAAAGTGCCTTCTCGTGCGCTTTTGGTTCCGGGCGTTTTTGGGTTCTTGGTTTCACTTACGGGTGAGGGGGACTTAATCTTGGCGATGGCTGTTGTCGGTGCGACTGTATCGTACGCATTAATGTCCTTGAGCCATATTTTATTGCGAATTAAACAGCCGGAATTAACTCGTCCATATAAAACGCCTGGTGGGATAATTACTTCGAGTATTTCTCTGGTGCTTTCTTTGATCGCAATGACAGGTGTTTATGCTTTTGATCCCTCAGCCTTTTTCATGACAATGGGATTGTTTCTTATCGGTGGTGTTTATTATGGGTTATACAGCCGCAACAAACTGGTGGCAGCAACCGCCGAGGAAGAGTTTGCCATGCTGTCTGTAGCAGAGCTAGAGCTTGAATCAGATGTCGTACGATAGTCACTTTGATTCTTGTTATTCAGCATATTAAGGGAGCCATAGGCTCCCTTTGTCATTTCTATCAAAAGTGCATAGCGCACAAATGCATCACTTTAACTTTATAAGTGGTTAATCATGTGAAAGTCTAGTCTGGATAACGATGGCGCAGATCCATCACAGGTAAAGGTTAAGTTTTCAAGGAAAGGTCATGATAAATAAGGTATTTAATACACTTTTGGGAACAGAGTTACCGATTATTCAAGCGCCAATGGCCGGTGTGCAAGACAGCCAAATGACCATAGCCGTCAGTAATGTTGGCGGGCTTGGCTCGTTACCTTGTGGAATGCTGAACAAAGACGCCATCGTAAAAGAACTTCAACTTATCAAGCAGGCAACTAACCGACCGTTTAACCTCAATTTCTTTTGCCATGAAATGCCGGAGTATGACGCCAACAAGCACGAAAAGTGGCAAAAAACGCTGCAACCGTATTTTTCCGAGGTTGATGCAACCGTTCAGGCTCAGCCAAACGCTCCGACAAGGATGCCTTTCAATCATGATATTGCTGACGCGATTGAACCATTTGCACCGCCAGTGATCAGTTTCCACTTTGGTTTGCCAGACGATGATCTGTTAGCTCGAATTAGAGGGTGGGGAGGGAAGATCCTTTCGTCAGCGACCACGGTGGACGAAGCACTTTGGCTAGAAGCAAAAGGCGTTGACGGTATTATCGCCCAAGGCTTGGAGGCTGGTGGACACCGAGGTATGTTTTTATCGGATGATTTAACTACTCAATTAAGTTTGATGGCGTTATTACCACAAATCGCCAAACGGGTGAATTTGCCTGTTATTGCTGCAGGCGGAATCGCTGATAGAAGTGGGGTGGAAGCCGCGTTGAGATTAGGAGCTAGTGCCGTTCAAGTTGGCAGCGCCTATTTGTTGTGTGATGAGGCGAAAACATCGTCTTTACATCGATATGCCATTGCCAGTGAACGCGCGCAACATACCGCTGTGACCAATGTTTTCTCGGGCCGACCAGCGAGAGGCATTGTGAATCGCGCGATGTCGGAGCTAGGCTACATCAGTGAGTTTGCGCCGAAATTCCCATACGCCTCCATTGAAATGGCTCAACTAAGAGCGATTATGGAAAAGCAAAACCGAGATGAATTCACACCGTTGTGGTGCGGACAAAACTCGTCGGGTTGTAAGGAAATATCGGCGGCAGAAATGACATTGTCATTAGTGGACGGCATCGATTTAAACTGATATGCATCTTGCCTTTTAAAGCGATGCTGACTGAATGGTTACGAGTTATCCCTGTATTTATGTAGTAAATCTAATGGGATGTGGCAGTAATCATTCGGAAAGTTTGTGAGTCTGTCTTGGTGCTCATCATCACTTGGCACATAATTTGTGAGTGGCAGTACTTCTACGGCGATCTTGTCGGCGTCCGGTCGTACTGCGATAAACGCTTTCGCCATGGTGAGATGTTGTTCGTTTTGGCTATAAACACCAGTACGGTACTTCTCACCTACGTCTTCACCTTGCTTGTCAACGCTGTAAGGGTCGATTATCTCAAACAAATACCCCATTAAAGTTTCAACCGAAACTTGCTCAGGGTCGAACTGGGTTTTCACGCACTCTGCGTAGCCATCGTATTCGGATTGAGTGTTATCCGTTGTGCCATTTGCTCGCCCGGCTTCTGTGTTGATTACGCCCGGAAGGTGGCGCATAAATTCTTGCACGCCCCAAAGGCAACCGCCTGCGAAGTAAATTTCTTCCATTACTTTTATCCTAGTCTTTACCGTTGTTGGGATGTAGGGAGTTAACCCCTCTTCTTCCATCCCATTTTCGTTGCCCTATTATCTGTTGATGGGAGCGATATTCGCAAGGTACAGCTTGGCTAATCAGACCACGCGTTTTTTCCTTTTTACTTTCAAGTTCTTTTCATATGAAACATCAGGTGAGTATACTGTAAGCTCATCAATAAGGAGCGAACCTGTGAACCCAAGACAAAATGAAATTCTGCAATTAGTGAACGACCGTAAACGCGTTCAAGTCACGGAGCTTTCTGACATCATTGGCGTGTCGGGTGTGACCATCAGACAGGATTTGAACTTTCTGGAGCAACAGGGCTACCTAAAGCGCGTTCACGGCGCAGCTACCGCGTTGCAAAGTGATGACATTGATGCCCGCCTAGAAGTACGTTTCGATATTAAACAATCGCTCGCAAACCAAGCTGCGGATTTGGTCGCACCGAATGAGACAGTGCTGATTGAAGGAGGCAGTGCCAATGCGTTGTTGGCTCGGACATTGGCTGAGCGCGGCGATGTGACCATCATTACGCCATCGGCGTATATCGCCCATCTCATCCGTAACACTTCTGCCAACATTATCTTGCTTGGTGGCGTGTATCAGCACCAAGGCGAGAGCTTGGTCGGACCGCTGACTAAGTTGTGTATTGAGAACATTCATTTCAGCACGGCCTTCTTGGGTATTGACGGCTTCCATCAAGACACTGGCTTTACTAGCCGCGACATGATGCGTGCTGAGATCGCAGAAACCATCATTGCGAAAAAAAGGCGCAATATTGTTCTAACGGATTCTAGTAAATTTGGGCAAATTTATCCCTCATCAATTGGTAAGACTGACGAAATATCAGTGCTGCTGACTGACAAAGCCGCTCCGAAAAGCGACCTTGAACAAATCAAAAAGCGAGGTGTGGAAGTTATATTAGGCTGATTAAGCCACGCTTCGTTTTCGCTTCGCGAGCATTGCTGTTGGGGAGAAACCGGTGACTAGCATAGTGCCGCTAAGCACTAGAATTGTTCCTATGATGGTGTTAGAGCCGACGGGCTCATCTAGCACCAAGTAGCCCCATAAGATACCAAAAACAGGAACAAGAAAAGTGACAGTCAGTGCTGACGCTGGGCCGATATCAGAAACTAAGCGGAAATAGAGCAAATAAGCGAACCCTGTGCATACAACGCCGAGCGTGACAACAGAGCTCCATTCGAAATGACTTGGTTCTGCACGCATTGGTAAGAATGGTAGCAGCGGCAGTACCCAAATAACCGCCGCCCACATGCTGCCGTGAGCATTGTCAAAAGCAGGTACTTGTGGCGCATTTTTAGTGTAGTTGGTAGCAATGCCATAGCTGAAAGAAGCCATCAAACTGGCGGCAATAGGGAGCATGGCTTCTTCACCTATGGTTGAAGTATCTAAGCCGACCAAGACTGCAACGCCTCCAATGCCTATTAGCATACCGAGAACAGATTTCGCTGTGAGTGGGCTGCGGTACCAAACAAAGCCAACTAGTGCTCCCCATATTGGGGCGGTTGAGTTCAATATTGCTAAAGTTGATGCATTCAGTGTCTGGGCTGCGTACGCAAAGAGTAAAAATGGAACTGCGCTATTGAATAAGCCAATAATAAAGAAGTGTTTAGTATGCGCAGTTAACGTGAGTTTCTTTTTCAAATATACGGCGATCAATAACAAAGCGACGGCGGCAAATGTAACTCGAAATTCGATTAAGTAAGCCGGCCCGAATGTGTTGGCGGCGACTCGCATAAACAGAAACGAGCCACCCCAAATAGCAGCGAGGCAGAGTAAGCGAAAAAAACTGACGGCAGTCATTTGACATCCTTGGTCGAGGTCTAGCGCCTCATCGATTAATTGTTGCGCTAACAGTGAATTAAACCAAGGATGAGGTCAACCAGAAATGTAATGCCAGTTCCGGATCTGGCTAGCTTGGGCTCACGTTGATGGTGTGTTGTTGATTTGTGATGACTTAATGGCTCTCTGACCATACTGCGAATTCATTTCCACTCGGTTCAGTGAAGTGGAATCGACAGCCGCCGGGGAATTCGAAAATAGGGCGGATAATTTTTCCACCATGCTGCTCTACTTTTGTCTGAGTGGCCTGAATGTCTGAGCTATAAAATACTAAAAGTGCGCCACCATTTGCGGTTTGGTTTATAAACTCAGATTTGAAGAATCCGCCATCCAACCCTTGTCCTGAAAATGCAGAATATTCTGGACCATAATCGGTAAAGATCCAGTCAAAAGCACGCTCAAAAAATTGTTTGGTCGCACTGACATTAGTGGAACCAAATTCAACGTAATTCAATTTTTCATGTTGATGCATGGTGAAATCCTTCTCGGTTACTATCGTTTCTAGGCGAACTTTTCTACGATGATGTCGTCCGCTTTCTCGACAAATAATGCGCCATTATCTCTGAGCTCTGTCAGCACATTCTCTACATTATCAGGCAGCACCGCACGAGTTGAAGCAAGATTAACTACCACATTGTAGCCAAGTTCCAGCGCTTGCATGACGGATTTTTTCACGCAAAAGTCTAAGGCAAGGCCACCGATAACTAAGGTATCAATCCCGTTGAACTTTAGAAATTCATGCGCACCTGTCGTTTTGGTGTCGGCAATATCATGGAAAAAAATACCGTAAGGGTGTGCGTCAGGATCCATACCTTTATTAACTTGAAAATCGTAGTCCAACACGGGTGGTAAGCCATCTAGCAGCTCAGAACCTGTTGTGCCAAGCACACAGTGACGGTTCCACTTTATATCCACATTCGGTAAACCAACGGGCTCAAGCATATTGGCTGGCGATTCTGCATCCCATTTTGCTTTCGGTGGGTGCAAGTCACGACTGACCAGTTTTAATCGGCCTTTGGCATGATTGTTCAAAAGCTCCGGTACGATTTCCAACGCACCTGCAACGGGCAGTTCATTTGGACATAACTCACTAAAACCTTTCTCTGGATCAACGTCGATCACTGCTGTAGTTTGATAGTTTACTCGAACAGTCATGGCAGACTCCTTGTCTGTCTGATTGTCTGCGTTTATCCACGCAAACAGTTTTGAAAAAAGGTTACTTCGTCGCTAGTCAGCGTATATACCATTGCGGGTTTTCCACCTTTGCCTTTGTTGGTTGAAGCGACTTTATTAGTGGGTTTTAGTACGCCTGAATCTATCAAGCGGCGCTTAATCGTCATTCGGCTGATATCAATACCAAACTCTTGATAAGCAGAAATGATGTCCGCAACCAAAAACTCTTTGTCTAATGCAAACAAAAGAACCGATGTGTATTCAATGGATGCACGAAGCTTTTGCCACGCTTTTTCAATGGTTTTTTGATGATCAAATGCGAGGGTTTCTTCTCCATTGAGAATAGCCTGTAGCGAAAACCATTTAAGTTGGCATTCCGGTACACCTGCATTATTTATTTGCTCTACATTGTTACGATCAACTAAGGCGTAGTGCGTAATGTTTAAGCTCCAGTCTTCTGGATCGCGTTTTGGATCACCGTCGATAAACGCTTCGCTAAAATGGCGAGGGTAGGTATGGATTTTCTCACGGCAAATTCGGCGACGCGCCGCTTCAAAGTTTTCATCGGCCGGGCGTCCGCCTTCACTGGTTAAGTCTTTATCAAAGACAAATCCGCCCGGTAGTGCCCAGACTCCATGGTATGGCCGATTTGGATTTGAACGTTTAATCAACAACACTTCCAATCCCTTATCGGCACAGCCAGATAGCCTGAATGGAATAATGTCGACAGATACGATCATGGTTGGGTCCTAATATTGATTTGTAAGTAATCTAGCGCATAACAAGTGGTCAATCAATGGGTAAGTAACGAGTTGTTAGAAACGTTTTTGGTAGTGTTCGTAATACGGTTTGAGCATAAATTTACGGATGACTCTGACTTATTCACAATGCTTGCTCGAATTCTAGACAAAAAAACCTTATAAAAATGAGTGGTTAGTAACAAAAGTTGACAAACTATAGATGGGTGTTTATTGTTTACGCAAATTAGTTAGTAACAAAAAGTTATATACCCAGGAAGGGCATGTAGAAGGGCACCTAATGACCACCAAACTATTTTCTTCCCGCATCATTCAAAGTGCTTTGGATTTCGATGTCTACAAAGTCAATATGATGAGCGCTGTAACAGCGCTTTACCCTGATGCGATGGTGTCATATAAGTTTATCGTGCGCAGTGAGGAAGACCTCTCTGAGCTTTTGCCCGAGGTAAAAGCCGAAGTCCTTAAACTGCAAGATATTCAATTTACGCAAGAAGAAATTGAATATATTAAGCGTGTCGCGCCTTACCTGAATCCTGACTTTGTTGATGCACTGCGCCATTTCCGTTTCAACCCACAAAGCGATGTCTCTTTCCATAACAAAGCCATGGCTGATGGCTCAAGCCAGTTAAGAATTACCATTAACGGTTTGTGGCGAGACACCATCTTGTACGAAACGATCATCATGAGCATCGTGTCTGAAGTTCGTAGCCGTCAGCGTTGGTCAGATATCCCTGTTGCGCAATTTACCACTGTTTTAGAAGAGAAAGTTCGACACCTAAAGTCGGAACTAAAACGTCGTAACATTACTAACTTTAAATTTTCTGACATGTCGACGCGTCGACGTTTTTCCTTTCAAGCTCAGCGCACTATGCTGGAATATTTGTGCCAGGAAGTGCCGGAATGTTTGACAGGAACAAGCAACTATCACTTAGCAAAAGAGCTAAACTTGACGCCTATCGGCACGGTTGCTCATGAATGGTTTATGGGACACCAAGCTCTGGTGAATGTGCGAGATTCGCAAAAAGTGGCGTTGCAACGTTGGCAAAAAATGTTTAATGGTGCACTAGGTATTGCGTTAACCGATACGATTGGTATCGATGCTTTCCTTAAAGACTTTGATGAAGAACTAAGTAACGCGTACTTCGGTGTACGTCACGATAGTGGTTGCCCTTATAGCTGGGGTGAAAAAATGATTGCACACTACCAGTCGCTGAATATAGACCCATTAACAAAAACACTGGTGTTTACCGACGGACTTAACTTCGAACAAGCGTTAGATATTTGCGAGTATTTCCAAGGACGTATTCAGGTGAGTTTTGGTATCGGTACTTTTCTTGCCAATGATATGGGTGATTATGTCAATAAAGATGGTGACGCCTACCAGCCACTTTCTATCGTGATAAAAATGGTCACGTGCAATGGTTCACCGGTCGCCAAAATCAGTGACGAACCTGAGAAAGCCATGTGTGAAGATATCTTCTTTTTGATGAATCTCAAGCGCCGCTTTGAACAACCTCTTGATTTAAATGAGTGTCGTAAAATGATTGATCGTTTAGAAACTGAAGGTCAAAATTATCTCATCGACGTGTAGGCGTTATCCTCTCTCCTTGATAAGCACCCTCTATCGTTACGACAAATTTATATAGGTAAACGTGGAGGGTGATTTCGTTATAGTAATATACAGAAGTAACCAGATACAGCGCAGGAAAGCACTCAAAAGTTGATGTGTTATCTGCCTTTGATTGGTGTAAATCGATACGTTACAGCATCGTGGACGGTGTATCTCATCCGACACTAAACTCAGTCTAATCACGTAGTTTATTCCCACGTACCATGAGCTCACTCGGGTATAGACGTCTATCTGCTTTTATGGCTTTGGGCTTCACGTAGTTGCTTGAATCAGGAGTCAAAATGAACCTAGTAGTACATTTGCAAAAGAAAGCGATCCGAAAATATGGCTATGAGATGGCTACTCGCCAAGCATGGAAGTGTGGTATCAAGGCAAATCTTGTAAAGCGCGTGATTGGCCTTTTTAAAGGACAAATTGTTTGTGTGGTTGAAGGTTGCCGAGCAGAGTTTTCTTCTCCTCTTAATAACCCCCTTCACGAAGATGACAAGCAGGGGCGATATGTGTTTGTTGGCGGTGTATGCTGGGAACCAAATAACATTATAGCGCCTGGTTTCCCTGATTTTATGTTTATGCACGTGCGTAATCTAAGCCACCGTCATAAGTATTTAACGGATGACGAACTATTTTTGAGCTTGGCTTAAAAATAAATCTCATAGACTAGTTCAGCCCAATCATAATCAGTAGTGATACAGTTTTAGCTCTGTTGACACGTTGCTGAGTGTTTCTTGACGTATCTTTTATAAAACAGTGTTTCTTTACTTGTTAATGACAGAGGGTTTGTTTTCGTCTGATGTGATTTCCCTTTTGCGATTTACCATAACGCTCATCAAAGCAAACCATACTGGGATGTAAATCATGAATATGAAATCTATCGCAATTGCAACGGCAGTTGTTGCTGTACTAGCAGGCTGTAAAGACAAAACGCCACCAGCTCCAACTCAAGCAAACATTACTTTGGTTGAAGCGGTGACTGAAACGGTGAAAAAGCCGCACCAAGTATGTAAAGACGTGGTAGTAACCGAGCAAGTTGCCCCTGCGGATGACAATAAAATTATTGGTACGGTTGGTGGCGCAGCAGCTGGAGCAGCGCTGGGCAACCAAATCGGTGGTGGCTCAGGTAAAGTGATTGCAACTGCAGCTGGTACGATTGCTGGTGCACTGACAGGTCGTAAGATCCAGGAAAATGTGCAAAAAGGTGATGTAGTAACAACGACGAAAAAACAGTGTCATACAGAATATACGACATCTGATAAAGTAGTGGGTTACGACGTCACTTACGAAGTTTCAGGTGCACCAACGACGGTTCGTTTGGCGAGCAAGCCAGCGACAAAAACGTTCCCAATTCAAGATGGTAACGTTGTTCTACCACAATAGTTAGCGACTTAACCGAAGCGATTAACAAGCCCTTTTATCTTTGAGATGAAAGGGCTTTTTCACATAAGCGGCGTTTTCATCTGTTTTCCCATTGGAATGTGCGGCCAGAAATACCCGTTAATTTCCGCGTTCGATACAATCACTTTTCTTAAAGTACGAACGGAAAAAACATGGAAGATTTTTACCTGACCGAGCACGGTTTGGCTGGTTATTTCGAGGCGCAATGGTTCGACAAGTTCATTGAGGAGCAACAGATTGAGATGATAACCAGTCGCTCAAAACAAGTCCCACTTTCTTTTTTGTCATCACCTCACTGCTCCCAAGTTGCTGATTTTATTGCGCAAGTGGTAATCGGAAGCAGCGTTCAGCCGTATTCCCTACTTGAGGTTGGGGCGGCGCTGGGAAGAAATTATTATGAGCTAGTGCAACGCTTACCTAACCTTAAAGAAGCGACGCTTGTGGAGCCTTCAAATAGGTTAATGGATGGCTTGAAGCAACTGTTAATAGAAGAACAACGCGTCGAGCTTACTTACCTTCACGATGTGAACACCTTAAACACTTTAGAGGTTGAGAATAGAGATATCGTACAGAAATGTGCTCATGTTGATTTGACGCTAATTAACCAGCCTTTTGAGCTCGATACTCTCCAATCTCGCTTTGATTTAGTCGTATGTTTAAATGTGATTGATCAATGTGAGTCGCCACTTAGCGTGATCAATGCTCTAAAAAAAACCACCAAGGTGGGTGGGCTGATCGTTGTCTCTTGCACTTATCAGTGGAACGCGAAACACATCAAAAATAAAGAAGAGGCGGTTGATGATATCAAAGAATACTTTGCTGAAGGCTGGCGTCTAGTGTCGGAAGCCGAGCATGAATATCGCATCCGGTTTAATGATCGCTTTGCAAGGCAGTTTTTATCTCACGTAGTCGCTTACGTAAAAACCGATTAGAGCCACATAAAAAAACCGAGCACTTACGGCTCGGTTTTTTAGTCTTTGGGTTAGAGCACAACTTTAAGTAACGTGCGCTTCTTGTTGCTCTTGCAACTTTTTCTTGCGACGCTCTCGTTTAGAAAGCCAAACCAGAGGCACAACAATCATAATGGTTCCTATTGCCATAAATATGTCTGGCACTTCTCCAAACCAAATCAATCCCACAAACACGGCACCAATTAAGCCACTGTATTCAGCGCTGGCAATTTTGTTGCTATCGATCGAGCGGTAAGCGATGACACATGTTGCTGCATAAATCATGATGAACAAACTTGAGCCAGCAGCAACAGGGAAAGCACTCCAGTCCCAAGGTTCTGCTTCGATCAGAACAAGCAAGAAGGCTACTGGAATACCTGCCAAGTTTGTCATCAATAACGTTTGCATCACAGACTGATTTTTTGGCAGTTTTCGAATGAGCAAGTTATTGATTGCTAAAGTAATTGCAACAACTAAAGCTGAAATGGCTGCCCAATCGATTTGGTCTGGACGAATGATGACCAATACACCGGCAAAGCCCATTATCGCTGCGGCGACCGATTGCTTAGACAACTGTTCTCCAAAAAAGATTGCTGCAAGCGGCAACATGATCAATGGCGCGGCGTAAAAGATCGCGTTCGCAGTTGCGAGCGGTAAAGATGAGATCGCCAAAACCATGAATATTGCACCAAGTAACCATACGTGAGCGCGAACAGCATGCCACTTAAACCCTTCAAGAAAAGGCGCATTTTTTGTTAGCAGGTAGACTGGCAGCAGGAAAAGCACCGCTGATATTTGTCGGAAAAAGACAAATTGAAAAATAGGCACTTCATTTCCGACACTTTTAATTAAAGAGTCCGAAAGCACCGCAATGAGATTTCCAACAATTAATAGCAGCATCGCTGCTCCGACCGATGTAACTTTCACTTTTTCCTCTCCTCTTTCTTTGCCAAAGAGTAGGTGATGTCATAGGATGAAGTGAAGTGATATTTATTAGTTTAAGTATGAGATTTTTAGATAATGAAATTGCCACCACTCAGAGCGGTTCACTGTTTTGAATCTGTTGCCAGAAACTCTAGCTTTTCGCTTGCTGCTGAAGAACTCAATGTGACGCAAAGTGCCGTTAGCCACCAGATACGATTATTAGAAGATTACTTGGGTGAATCATTATTTATCCGCCAAGGCAGAAAGCTCTCTTTGTCCGATACGGGCACCCGCTATTTAGAGGATATTAGCCCAGCAATTAGCTCAATTGCGATGGCCAGCCAAAAGGTGCGAGAAGGGGACAAAGGCAGCATACGGTTGGCGATTTATAGCTCGCTCGCCGTAAAGTGGCTTATTCCGCGTTTGTCTGATTTTAAGCGCCTACATCCAGAAATCGATCTGACACTCAATATGGTCGTTGGTGATCCTGAACAGACAGACAGCGTTGGCGATTGTTTTATCACGGTAGAGAAGCCAAAGCGAAACTACATGTCGGTAAAGTTATACGCGGAGACGTTGTATCCGGTCTGCAGCCATAAAATTTGGAAAGAGTTGCAAGATCAACCGATTCCAGAAGCGCTTTGGCGATACCCTATTTTGTCGACAGACTCAATTTATCGAGAGAGAGGAAAAGATTGGGCAGAGTGGTGCAGAGCGGGCGGTTACACCTTGCCGAAAGATGTCGATGTTCAACATTTTAGTCATATGTTGTTGGCAATAGAGGCGGCGCGTTATGACCAAGGCATCGCATTTGCGAATGATTTTATGCTCAATGAAAGAGATAAAGCGCACGATTTGGTGTACATCCCTTCTCATGGATTGGAAACCGGCGACAGCTTTTATTTTATTCATAAAAAGAGTCGAGCCAAGCAAGCGGAAATCATCAAACTCACTAACTGGTTGAAGCAGCAATGCTTGTGAAATGACTAAATTGTCAAAATTAAGAAAGAAAGTGGCAAAGTTGTGTCTAAATATTTCATGTTTTATTGAGTTTTTATTCATTAACATCCACTTGGTTTTGAAACCAAGTGAAATGGATAGCATGGCATGCTTAAGGATGGGCAAAACACAACCTCAATAATTAACAGGCAGTGAAATACAATGTTTAAAAAAACATGGCTAATGACAGCCCTTCTAGCAACATGTTCTGTTGCAAACGCAGCTCCTTACGTTGGTGCATCTGTAGGTCAAGCATCGTTTGGTGATGTTAATGGCTCTATCAATGGTGGTGGTACTAACGCTAGCACTAAACTTAAACTTGAAGATGACTCAAGCCTTTCAGGCAAAGTATTCGGTGGTTACAAATTCAACGAATACATTTCTCTAGAAGCAGCCATTGGTGGCTACGATGCTTTAGACGGCAAAGTTGTTACTGTTGGTGACATGAAGTATCTATCGATTCAGCCAAAAGCGACTCTACCGATTGGCGATCGTTTCAACCTTTTTGCTAAAGCTGGTCTTTCTTACTTCAATGCTGAATTCAAAATTAGCAACTCTGTGATTGACGGTAGCGCAGGCCATACCACCATTTCTGACAGCACTGTAACAGGCATGTACGGTTTAGGCGCAGAGTTCGCTATTACTGAAAACTTTGCTCTACAAGTTGAATGGGAATACATGATGCCTGAGCTAGACATTGCGAAATTTGGCAATGAAAAAGTAACGGTTGATGCAGACATCAATGTGTTCTCTGTAGGTATGAGCTACCGTTTCTAAGAATACTTATTCAAGTTACCTCTTGGCTTAGTAAACGTTTTTGACTTCTGTTGGTCGAGCTGAGTCCAAGCTTTGAATTTGTTTAGATATAGCACAGGAAGTTTAGTTGCTAAGCGTCCTGTGCTATTTTTTTTGCTTTGGAATAACTCTTAGGAATCTTTGTGAACGATGTCAATCTTAGGTATCTGGATCTACTGTTAAAGCACTTTGAACCTCACCAGTATCACCTTGTTACGCTTTCTGAGCTAGAAGCGGTGATTTGCACGTCGAGGCGCAATGTTTCTATTGTGATGAAAAAGCTTGCCACTTACGATTGGGTCGATTGGCAACCTGCGATTGGCCGAAGTAACGCTAGCCGTCTCAGTATTAATATTTCCCTCCAACAAGCGATGACCGAGTTTTTGGTTGAGGAGCTTGGCAGAGGAAGAATGAACTCAATA
This sequence comes from Vibrio sp. Vb1574, assembly GCF_033338675.1. NCBI lineage: Bacteria > Pseudomonadati > Pseudomonadota > Gammaproteobacteria > Vibrionales > Vibrionaceae > Vibrio > Vibrio sp. Vb1574. The sequence continues at coordinate 6,185 of NZ_JAWOTC010000007.1, read as the reverse complement.
ACGAAACTTATTGATTGGTTCGGTCAAACCGCGGTTAGAGCACTGACTATCGCTTCTGAAAAAGTGAATCGATTGAACGAATCAAATAACGCTATTTTGATTTCTTCTTACCCTTGGGTATCCAAAATCGACCCTGCGAATACTTACCGTCACACTGAATTACACGTCGCGAAAAGCGTTTATGACGTATTGCTGACCCAAAATTCCAATGGTGGTATCGAGCCATCGTTAGCACACGAATGGAAAATGGAAGGCAAGGTAATGACGTTATGGTTGCGGCCGGGCATATATCGCCATGATGGTGAACCCCTTAACATACAGGATGTGGTTTGGAGTATAGAAAGACTCAGGGAGATAAAAGGACCAGTTCACGAGCTCTGGCAATGCATTGATAGCGTGGTTGCAGAAACATCTAACTGCTTAAAAATCATATTGAAGCATCCGAACAAGTTGTTTCCATACATGCTAGCAACTCCTCATGCGTCTATTCTGTGTCGAGATGTCGTCTCTTTCGGTTCTAGTTATTCCTACCACATAGGGACTGGACCATTTAAAATCAGCGGCTGGAACCAGGAGAGTATGACTCTTGAAGCGCACAAAGAGTATTTTTCAGCACGCGCATTGTTAGATCAAATAACGCTGTCTCATGGAGATGTTAAAACCTTAAATATGTTGAGCTTTAACCAAAGCTCCGATCACGTTGAAGTGGAAAAAATTAGCGCATTTTCATATGTGACCTACCGCGAACGCGTGGAATCCCAACTCACAAAAGAGACTTGGTATCAACTCGCTGATTACATCCATGTGCAAAAGCGAATTTATGATGCGCCAAGTGCCGTTGACAACATTCAGTTAGAGACTCATGAGCAAGATTTATCAATAACAGATGGTGGTGTGATACCTAAACTGAAAGGTAAAGTGGTATTAGCTGAACCTGTCTGGACGATACCGAGTCTAATTCGCCATTCCGAATGGTTGCACAGTGTGATTCGTGCAACGGGATTAGAGTTAGAGATCATTGTTATTGATGACATTAGTTTTCCTGAGGTAGTGTCTCACCAAGCAGACTTGCTCTTCATTGAGGAAGTCATGGAAGCACCATTTGAATATGGCATCTTCGAATGGCTGTCGATAGCAACTGGACTGCGTTTTAGTTTTGATCAAAGCCAGATGTTAAGCCATAGAGAAAAGGTTCGCAGAGCGATGGCAGATGATCACTCGCTACAGTCTTTATTAAACCTAGAGAAAGCGCTGCGCGATCAGTACCTATATTTGCCTTTGTTTGTTGGCTACGAAGAAGTGACAAAAACACAGCAAGTGCGGGGTGTGCAGGTGAAGAATACAGGCTATAGCGATTTACATAGGTTATGGATTGCTCATTCACACTAGAGTCTGTGTTCAAGATTATGCAAATGTCCAACGCATAAAGCCATCGAAATGATGGCTTTATAAGGGCGTATCGGATTAGAAGTTGTACGACACACTTGCGCCAACAACCCATTGGTTTGCACTATCAATGATAGATGAGTCGCTGATACCGCTGCCTAGGCGCGTGTATTGTGTCATTTGGCTTACTTGCCAGTTGTCGTTGATTGGCATAACAAGTTTGTAGCCCACACCATAGCTTACCGTTGAATCACCTTTGTATGCTTTGCGGTTTGCGTTTGCTTCGCGTTGTTTTACACCAAAGTAGTAATCTACGTAGTCTTCACTTTGATAAGTTAGGTTAGCAAAAGGAACAAAATCAACACTACCGAATTTCATGATGTGGAAGTAAGTCGCGCCCGCTAAGTAACCTTTGTAAGCACCACTGATATCGTGCTGAAGGTACGTAGAAATGACGTTGTTTTGATCCAGTGTAAAGTCTGCGTTTAAACCTAGATCGACGGCGAAGCGGCGTTTATCTGTGCCTTTCAGGCTTTTCGCTGTATCACCGTCGCGCATTACACCGCTACCTACAAGGTAGGCACTCATGTTGATTAACTCATTGGTGTTACCGAAGAAGCGGTAGTTAATGCCACTTAGGTCGGCATTAAAGTCGTCACCATGGTAACCACCGTTGAGAATTGGTGCTGTATTATGCTTTTGATCTTTGAAAAGATCGCTGCCTTGAGCCACACCAGCTTCTACGTTCCAACCGCCTTCGTTGTTGTAGATGTTACCGTTACGAATGTAAGTATCGCCAGCGAAAGCTGAGCCAGCAGCTGTCAGAGTAAGTAGTGCAATTAATGTTTTTTTCATCATTTTTCCGAGTTGTTCTGTTTTGTTTTGAACACTGTACAAAATGACGTTGTAAGCATCTATCGGCAAAGCGTATGGAAATGTAATGAACAATCAGGGTAAGAAGCAGAATGTTGCTTCAGAATAGAAAGGTTGCTGGAATAGCTTTCGTTAAAACAGCGAAAAAATCCGAGCTGGGGTGGCTCGGATTTTGGGTATTTATCAGGTATTGATACTAGCTTCTTACTGTTTCGTTAAGTTGTATAGTGGTGCTAGGTCACCCGTTACTTTTTCGCCATTCATGTCTAGCTTCATAAGTAGGTTTTCACCAACAAAGTATTGGTTTGGTGCATCTTCATTTGTCAACGTTACGATGCTGCCATTTGCGTCCCAAGTGAATTGACCTTCAGATTTTGATTGACCGTCTTCTTTGCCTTGGTAGCTTTCTTCAAGTACGTAAGTGCCATCTTGATTTAGTGTGATGGTCATATCGATACCAGCACAATCCGCGCAAGGTAGTGTTCCTTTGTAGGTGCCGTTCCAGTCCAGAGCACTTTGTGCGTTGTGTTCAGAGTCTACAAAAGTCTCTTCAGTAATTACTTGTTCTTCTTCTACTGGTAACGTGTCAATTGTCTCAGTCGTAACGTCTGCACTGGTGGTGACTTCAGTTTCCGTTGCCTGAGGTACTTCAACTGCGCTTGTTTCGGCAGGTTTCTCATCTTGACAGCCTGCAAGAATGATTACCGCGCCTGTTAGTGCCAACATTGTCTTTTTCATTTTATCCCTCTTTAAATCAAGATTTTGTATGAGAGTAATAGTAGACATTTATCGAGGATTTGCGTCATCAAAAAGCAATAGAATGATCTAACTATGTCAATAAAACCGGATATGAGCATGAAATTGTCAGGAAAATCAGAACAATGTAAATGTTGCTTTGGGTATCAAGCTTGAGCCCACAGATAAATATCTAAAAAGGGGAGTGGGAGTGAGTTAATTGATAACAGCCCACATTGTTGTGAGCTGTATTATCAACATCATCTAAGAAACGTTATTGAAGCTTGAGCGTGAAGTGCCTCGTTTTGTGCTTCGTTGATCAGAAAACAGCTCCGCAATAACCTGACGATTTAATTCGCCTTTCAAATGGCCGTGCTCATCGATGACGGGCAGTGAATGTTCACACGACATGACTTCAGTCAGCACTTGCTCAATGGCTAAATGTGGAGAGATGATAGGCACCTCTTCATAGATATCATCACGCCAATCTGATATATGAGTTAACTTCGCTGCGTTTAGCAATCCTTGCTGTGTTATCACGCCTTGATAGCCTGCATTGGTCTCATGGTAGGCATAATCACGTTTAACACGTTTCATTTCACTCAGCGCATCTTCAATGGTTTCAGCGCGAACACAGTATGAAGGTGGCTGCATCAGCGTTTCGACTGTCAGTGCTCGCGCTCTATTGACGTCTTTTACAAAGGCTTCAACGTACTCATCGGCAGGATGCAGTAAAATTTCGTCTGGTGAGCCTTGTTGGACAAGTTCACCGTCTTTAAGAATCGCGATGCGATCGCCAAGTCGAAGCGCTTCATCTAAATCATGAGTAATGAAAATAATGGTTTTGTGCAGCTTCTGTTGCAGCTCTACCAGCTGATCTTGCATTTCGCTCCGAATCAGAGGGTCCAATGCCGAGAAAGCCTCGTCCATCAACAGTATTTCGGCGTCGGTAGCCAGTGCCCGTGCAAGGCCCACACGCTGTTGCTGTCCACCCGATAGTTGAGCAGGATACTGGTGCTCATAACCCGTCAGTCCAACGGTTTCTAACCATTCATTTGCTTTTTCTAAGCGCGCCTCTTTATTCATTCCCTGAACTTCCAAACCATATGCGATGTTGTCGATAACAGTGCGATGAGGCAGCAAGCCAAAGCGTTGGAACACCATAGACATCTTGTGACGGCGAAACTGTTCAAGCTCTTTGTTAGAAAGTTGCATGACATCCACCCCTTCTACCAAGATCTGCCCCATGGTTGGATCGATTAATCGATTGAAGTGGCGAATCATGGTGGATTTTCCAGAACCGGATAATCCCATAATGACAAAAATTTCACCCTTTTGAATTTGCAGGTTGATGTCTTTTAGTCCGACCGTGTGGCCCGTTTCCGCTAAAACCTGCTCTTTACTATGTCCCAACTTAACGCGCTCAATCACGCTATTGGGTCTGGTACCGAAGATTTTATACAGACCGCTGATTTCGATAAGTGGACTAGTCATGTTTTGAGTCTCCTAAATGAGCTTGAGTGCGTTTCGCATACGCTTGTGAAGCACGATCAAAAAGGATTGCTAGGGCGACAATTGCTAAACCATTGAGAAGACCAAGAGTGAAATATTGATTGGTAATAGACTTTAGAACAGGCTGACCTAAACCTTTTACCCCAATCATTGATGCGATGACCACCATTGACAGTGCCATCATGATCGTTTGGTTAATTCCCGCCATGATGGTTGGCATTGCAAGCGGAAGCTGAACCCCAAAAAGCCGTTGCCGAGTGCTGGCACCAAATGCGGTTGCGGCTTCCAATACTTCTTTATCAACTAGACGAATGCCCAAATTGGTTAAACGAATAACCGGTGGAATCGCGTAGATCACTACTGCGATAAGGCCAGGAATTTTCCCGATGCCCAATAACATCACAACTGGAATGAGATACACAAATGCCGGCATGGTTTGCATGACGTCGAGTAATGGTGTTACCACCGACTGAATGCGATTAGAGCGCGCCATAGCGATGCCGATAGGGATACCAAGTGCGATGGCAAGCATAGTACATACAGTGATGATACTGAGCGTACGCATAGTGTCTTCCCACATTCCAAAATAGCCAATCAGAATCAGCGAACCAAAACATGCAGCGGCCAGTTTCCAAGAGCGGCTGGCGGCATAAACGAGAGTGGTGCAGACACCTAAAATAATGAACCAAGGTGTAGAAATCAGAAGTTTTTCAAACCAGACAAGAAACGCAAGGAGCGGATCAAACAGAGACTCAATGAGTTCACCATACTCGCGAGAGAAATCTCTGTAGGCGCCGTCGAGTGTTTTGCGAATCGCCCTGAGATCAGAGGCATCCATTTCCGGGAATTCGCTGAGCCAATTTGAGTCAGACATATGTACTTCCTTTTTCTGATATACCTAAGCGCTTTCAAGAAACTTAATTTGGCAAGAAGAGTAGGGCGCCTAGGCCAAGTAATGGTCGTTCGACAGGTTCTGTATCGAAAGTATTACCCTTTAAGCTCAGGCCGATGTCGTCAAACTTCTCTTTTTCGTTCCTTAGGTATACATCCTTTTAAATAAAACAATCATTAGTGTTCAAACTAATGATTTGCTTGGATTATAGTTTTTCTTCTTCAATAAAATGAACACATTAGCGTGTATTTGTATGAAAAATCTGCGCAAACTAACGTTTTTATTATCCGGTTAATTAGAATTGATCTTTTTGTTCGTTTGTCATCAAAATTCCTAAATTATTAGATGTCTAATTAATGCTGATGTATTACGTATTTGTCGTGTTGATTTTTGCAAACTTAGTTTATTGGCATATGCTAAAAATGTTATTGGCATATGCCAGTTTAAGGCGTAATTTGACTCTGTGTTTTTGAGGGACAATGATGGCAAGACCAAAGATAGAAAGACGAATATGCGGACGTGCGGCTCACCATTGCTTTAAGCCCAATGGCATTCCATTTAATCAGTTGGAGCAAGTCGCCATATTACCAGAAGAGTTAGAAGCGCTACGTTTAGCCGACTTAGAGGGGCTTAGCCAGCAGCAAGCTGCGGAGCAGATGGGCGTTTCTAGACAAACTTTTGGTAACACAGTAAAAAGTGCAAGATTGAAAGTCGCAAAAAGTTTAGTTGAAGGTCATGCATTAGTTTTTCCGAATGAGGAGTCAAACTTATGATTTATGCTATTCCT
>NZ_JAWOTC010000006.1:0-218523 GCF_033338675.1 Vibrio sp. Vb1574 | reverse complement strand
GAACTTAGGTGACACCGAAGTTGGAGACTTAGGCACCTTAGAATACAACACAGGCTCCGGTTGGGTTGCAGTGCCAAACGATGGTGTGGTGACCGTGCCAGCAGGGCAAACTGAGTTTGATGTGCGTATTGCTTCCATTGATGATGCTGTTTATGAAGGTCCAGAAGATTTCAGTGTGACAGTGACTGGCATTGGCGCAGTGCAAGGTAGCGATACCGGTACGGCGACGATTGTGGATGACGGCAGTGGTCCAGGTCCTGATCCGGATGATGACCGCCCGAATGTGACTATTTCAGATGCTGGCACCATCAATGAGGGTGAGACAGCGAACTTCAAAGTGACGCTGTCGAATGCCTCCGAGTCCACTGTTCAAGTCGAGCTAGGCCTGAACTTAGGTGACACCGAAGTTGGAGACTTAGGTACCTTAGAATACAACACAGGCTCCGGTTGGGTTGCAGTGCCAAACGATGGCGTGGTAACGGTGCCAGCAGGGCAAACCGAGTTTGATGTGCGTATCGCTTCCATTGATGATGCTGTTTATGAAGGTCCAGAAGATTTCAGCGTGACGGTGACTGGCATTGGGGCGGTGCAAGGCAGCGATACGGGGACAGCAACGATAGTGGATGACGGTACGGGTCCAGGACCTGATCCGGATGATGACCGTCCAAGCGTGACTATTTCAGACGCTGGCACCATCAATGAGGGTGAGACAGCGAACTTCAAAGTGACGCTGTCGAATGCCTCCGAGTCCACTGTTCAAGTCGAGCTAGGCCTGAACTTAGGTGACACCGAAGTTGGAGACTTAGGCACCTTAGAATACAACACGGGTAATGGTTGGGTTGCAGTGCCAAACGATGGTGTGGTGACCGTGCCAGCAGGGCAAACTGAGTTTGATGTGCGGATTGCTTCCATTGATGACGCCGTTTATGAAGGGCCTGAAGATTTCAGTGTCACGGTAACTGGCATTGGGGCGGTGCAAGGCAGCGATACGGGAACGGCAACGATAGTGGATGATGGCAGTGGTCCAGGCCCTGATCCGGATGATGACCGCCCGAATGTGACTATTTCAGACGCTGGCACCATCAATGAGGGTGAGACAGCGAACTTCAAAGTGACGTTGTCGAACGCCGCCGAGTCTACAGTTCAAGTCGAGCTAGGCCTGAACTTAGGTGACACCGAAGTTGGAGACTTAGGCACCTTAGAATACAACACAGGCTCCGGTTGGGTTGCAGTGCCAAACGATGGTGTAGTAACGGTGCCAGCGGGGCAAACTGAGTTTGATGTGCGTATCGCTTCCATTGATGACGCCGTTTATGAAGGCCCAGAAGATTTCAGTGTGACGGTGACTGGCATTGGTGCGGTGCAAGGCAGTGATACGGGGACAGCAACGATCGTGGACGATGGCACGGGTCCAGGCCCTGATCCGGATGATGACCGTCCAAGCGTGACTATTTCAGACGCTGGCACCATCAATGAGGGTGAGACAGCGAACTTCAAAGTGACGCTGTCGAATGCCTCCGAGTCCACTGTTCAAGTCGAGCTAGGCCTGAACTTAGGTGACACCGAAGTTGGAGACTTAGGCACCTTAGAATACAACACAGGCTCCGGTTGGGTGACAGTGCCAAACGATGGCGTAGTAACGGTGCCAGCGGGGCAAACTGAGTTTGATGTGCGTATCGCTTCCATTGATGACGCCGTTTATGAAGGTCCTGAAGATTTCAGTGTGACAGTGACTGGCATTGGTGCAGTGCAAGGCAGCGATACGGGGACAGCAACGATAGTGGATGACGGCAGTGGTCCGGGCCCTGATCCGGATGATGACCGTCCAAGCGTGACTATCTCAGACGCTGGCACCATCAATGAGGGTGAGACAGCGAACTTCAAAGTGACGTTGTCGAACGCCTCTGAGTCCGCTGTTCAAGTCGAGCTAGGCCTGAGCTTAGGTGACACCGAAGTTGGAGACTTAGGTACCTTAGAATACAACACCGGAAGTGGCTGGGTGATAGTGCCAAACGATGGCGTAGTAACGGTGCCAGCGGGGCAAACCGAGTTTGATGTGCGCATTGCTTCTGTTGATGACGCTGTTTATGAAGGCCCTGAAGATTTCAGCGTGACGGTGACTGGCATTGGGGCGGTGCAAGGCAGCGATACGGGTACGGCGACGATTGTGGATGACGGCAGTGGCCCGGGTCCCGATCCGGATGATGATCGTCCAAGCGTGACTATTACCGATGTTGGCACCATTAATGAGGGTGATACGGCGAACTTCAAAGTCACCTTATCGAACGCGTCTGAAGCGGAAACGCAAGTGGAGCTGGGTCTTAATCTCGGCGATACCGAAGCCGGTGACTTAGGTACCTTGGAATACAACACCGGAAGCGGTTGGGTTGCAGTGCCGAACGATGGTGTGGTGACCGTGCCAGCGGGGCAAACTGAGTTTGATGTGCGTATCGCTTCCATTGATGACGCCGTTTATGAAGGTCCTGAAGATTTCAGTGTTACAGTGACTGGCATTGGTGCAGTGCAAGGTAGCGATACGGGGACGGCGACGATAGTGGATGACGGCAGTGGTCCGGGCCCTGATCCGGATGATGACCGCCCGAATGTGACTATTACCGACGCTGGCACCATCAATGAGGGAGATACAGCCAACTTCAAAGTGACGTTGTCGAACGCCTCTGAGTCCACTGTTCAAGTCGAGCTAGGCCTGAACTTAGGTGACACAGAAGTTGGAGACTTAGGCACCTTAGAATACAACACAGGCTCCGGTTGGGTTGCAGTGCCAAACGATGGCGTGGTAACGGTGCCAGCAGGGCAAACTGAGTTTGATGTGCGTATTGCTTCCATTGATGACGCCGTTTATGAAGGCCCTGAAGATTTCAGTGTGACGGTGACTGGCATTGGGGCGGTGCAAGGCAGCGATACCGGTACGGCAACGATTATTGATAATGATGCTCCTCCTTCTATTTCAAATATTGTGAATGCAGTTGTTTCGGAAGAAGGTTTAGCTAATGGTATCCCTGATAATACAGGATCACCTTCAGACACCACTAACTCCGCAAGTTTCTCAGGAACATTCACAGTTGCCGATCCAGACACGGCGAATGTTTCAGTGGTATTGGCAGGCCCTAACAACCTAACATTAGGAGGGGAGCCTATATCGTGGACGTGGGACAACAGTACTCAAACGCTGACTGCGAAAACTGCTCACCTGAGCGTTGTTGCTACTGTTGTGCTGAGCGAGCCTTCAGCTTCAGGTCAAGGCTCTTGGGACTATACTATTACTCTGTTTGAGCCACTTGATCATCCTGTTAATGATGTGGAAGACATCATCAACTTTGATTTACAGATTTCTGTAAGTGATGGACAAACAACAACATCTCAAAGCTTAAATGTGGCCGTTGAAGATGATTGCCCATACGTGCCTGTGGTTGTTCAACCCGTCGATGTGTCGCTTACTGGTGCACCTAACGTTCTGACAGGGCGCATAGATTTTGCAGGAAGTGAGGCAGACGCAACCAGTCGAACATTTGGGGATGTTGTTGTGACTGCAAACGGTTTTGTGTCTGACGAATCTGTGATGCTGGGAACAGCTGAAATCAATCAATCATCAGAAGGGATTGGCGTTAAAAGTTCTGGTAACAACGGCTTCCAATTAGAAAACGAAGTCGATTATCGATTCGCGGGTAATGAGGGTGTATCAGAGCAGTTAATCATAGACTTAGGCAATAAAGTTGCTTACGGAGCAGAAATAGAATTTGAGAAAATGTTTGGTGGTGAACTTGAGAAAGGAATCGCATCTTTTTATAGAGATGGTGTATTAATTGCTCAGCAATCGTTCAGCTCTGACGCAAGCAGTGGTGATTACGCGGCAAATTTCAATGTTCAACAGGGAGGCTTTGATAAAATTATCCTCGAGGCGACCAGTAATGGCAATGGCCCGGATACTGAAGACAACAGTGACTTTACCGTTAAATCAATAACCTTTACAGGTGCGTACTCTGGCGTGCCAATTGCTAGTGCGGATGGGAACCTCGGTGCTGTATATGGAGCTGATGGCCCTGGTTCTATAGTCTTAAATGGAGGTGAGGCTGGTTTAGAGACTCTAGATGGTAAAGACGTGTTGATATACGTTGATCCACAAAACTCTAATAGACTGATTGCAGAGGCTGATGGAGAGCTTGCATTCGAAGTTCAACTTACACCTAGCACTGGAAAATGGGAGTTCTTCCAATACTTACCTTTGACCTCACCTTATGGCGATGGGGATATCGATTTTAACTACACGATTACTGATAATGATGGAGACAGTAAAACGGGGTACTTTTCTGTCAACCCTTACGCCCCACCAATTGTAGAAGGTGTAACTCTAAACGTTTCTGAGGAAGGCTTAAGCAACGCCATTGCTGATGACTCTGCTCTAAACGGCTTTGATGACACAACTGACTCGAGTACTGATGTAGAACAATTGACGCTGGGTCAAACCGTTGATTCTGTTACGCTCAGTGAACCATCTACAGCTCTTACTAGTAACGGGATCTCTGTAACGTGGACGTTATCAAATAACGACCAAATGCTTATCGGTTCAGCGAACGGTGAAGGGGTTATCAAAATATCAGTCAATGATACTGGAGTGGTATCTACGGAGCTTCTTGGTCCGATTGATCACTCCAACCCATCTGGAGAAGACACCTTAAATATTGAGGTGCCTGTGCTTGTCTCGAATGCTCGTGGTCTTACTAACTCCACAACGGTCAACGTTATTGTGGAAGATGACTCACCAGATTCTGCATCTATTATTCACGATGTAGTTGCAGAAACTAAAGAAAGTGCCAACGTTCAGCTCATAATGGATGTCTCGGGTTCTATGCGAACGGATAATCGCTTGCAGATAATGAAAGATTCGGCAACTCAGTTATTGAATCAATATGAGTCTATCGGTCAAACGCGAGTTCAAATTATTACTTATAGCAGTACAGCATCCACTTACGCTATAGGTGCTGCGACGTGGCTGACGGTCGAGGAGGCCAAAGCGTATATTGAGACGCTAACTGCGGGTGGCGCGACTAACTATAACAACGCGCTAAATGAAGCAAAACAGTCATGGGATGATGTAGGTAAGTTAACCAGTGCGTCGAATGTTAGTTACTTCTTGTCAGATGGTCAGCCAAACCCTGCGTCATCATTTATAAACGACGCTCGCGAGCAGAGTTGGATTGATCACCTAACCGATCCTGATAATCAGATAACAGCCCTAGCGTATGGTATGGGCGTTAATCTTATGCCGGAGCAATTAGATCGCGTAGCATATGATGGCTTTTTGAATCAAGACCTTGATGGTGTTGTGGTTCCTGACGTAACTCAATTACCTCCGGTTATGTTGCAGTCAGTGATTCAACCTGTTGGGGGGAACTTGATGTATACCACTTCTCCAGATACAGGTATTGGTGCAGATGGTGGTTATATTAGCGAAATAGAACATGACGGTGTCACTTATTCGTTTGATGGTTCAGACCTAATAGTAACTGACAATAACGATGGTATTTCGCATGCATTTGACGACACAACGATGCAGCTTACTATCTATATCGACAGCAAACATACTCTGGAAATCGACTTAAACGACGGTGCGTATGCATTTTATGGTGCGGTGGGTGATACAGTTGAAACGTTAGACTTCGATTATGTATTGACGGATAACGATGGTGATCAAAGTGAGAACACCCTGCAATTCGTTATTGATGAAAACGGAGGAGTAAATGCTTCAAGTAATGGCTCTGCAAATATTATTGAAGCTGAAGTGGACGTAAGTCATGACATCTTGATCGGTAATGATAACGAGGCAGATGTCTTTAAATGGGTCAACGACTCCTTGGATACAGGAACAGATCTAATTAGAGGTTTTGAGAGAGATTTGGACACCTTAGATCTGAGTGAAGTCGTTGAAGATGCAGGGCACAATACGATAGAAGAACTTCTCAATAGTATTGACTTGAACATTGATGGCGATGACTTATCTCTAGAAATAACCCATAACGATGGAAACTCAATTCAAACTATCGTAATAGAAAACGGGGCGACAGAGTTTAGTGATTTAATCGTGGGAAATGCGGACTTTGAGAGAGATGTGTTATCCGCACTAACTAAGGTTAACTTAGAGCCATAATGAAAAGGGCCAGTAGGCCCTTTTCTTCTGCTTTGTCTTACTTATTCGTAGCCTAAAGCACTTTACATGCAAAACCTTTTAAGTAGAAGCCTTCTGGATATGCTGTATCGGTTGGGTGGTCAGCGGCTTGCTCAAAACGCTCCACAAACTTTACTTGGCGGTTAGCGTCTACGGCTGCATCAGCGATGATTTTCTGGAACAGAACTTGATCCATCAAGCCAGAGCACGAGTAGGTCAGTAGCGTGCCGCCCGGTTTTAGAATTTGCATTGCTAGCATGTTGATGTCTTTGTAACCACGACATGCGCCGTTTAGTTGTGCTTTGCTCTCTGCGAACTTCGGTGGGTCCATGATCACAACATCGAACTGAGTTCCTTGATCACGATACTCACGAAGCAGCTTAAACACGTCTGCATTTAGGAAGACGGCACGCTTCTTCGAAATATCAAACTCGTTTAGTTCTGCGTTGAATTTTGCGGTATCTAAAGCAGGTTGTGACACGTCAGCGTTAATCACACGCTTTGCATCACCTTTTAGAGCGTAAAGTCCGAAGCCACCAGTGTAAGAGAAGCAGTTAAGAACTTCTTTGCCTTTCATATATTTCATCGCTTGCTGGCGACTATCACGTTGATCTAGGTAGAAACCTGTTTTGTGTCCGCCAACGATATCTACACTAATCTTTACGCCATTTTCTTCGATGACGACCGATTTAGGTGGCTCTTCGCCGTGCAAGACGCCCGTGATCTCTTTGAAACCTTCTTTTTTACGAACGGCCACGTCAGAGCGCTCGTACACATTACAATCAGGGAAGCACTCAACCAGAGCGTCAACAATAGCCTGCTTATTGTGTTCTGCGCCAGCACTGAGAAGTTGGCACACAAAGAAATTTTGGTAACGGTCGATCGTAACGCCTGGTAAGCCGTCAGACTCTGCTGCGATAAGGCGATAACCCGTAAGGCCATCACGTTCGATAATGTCTTCACGAAGAAGTTGTGCGTCTTTAAGTCGTTTAACGAAAAACGCGGTGTCGATTTCTTCTTTATCAAAACTCCAAATACGAGCACGAATTTGTGAAGCTGGCGAATATGCCGCCTTAGCTAGCCATTTACCGTCGTGAGTGAATACATCAACCGTTTCGCCAAGAGCAGGTTCGCCCTCAACTTTGTTGATGCCTCGAGAGAAGATCCAAGGGTGCTTGCGCTTGACCGATTTCTCACGACCTTTAACCAAATAGATAGCAGCTGTCATTTCATTAGCTCTTGTTGAATTTTGAAAGGGGCGTATTGTCCGGGATGTGAATGGTAAAAGCAATATCCCTCGGCAATCCAGTACATTGTAGTGACTTTTAAATACAAAAAAGGTCACTAAAGTGACCCTTTTATTTGAATTTGCTGTAACAGATTCCGTTGCTATGCTTTAAGTCCAGTAAGTAGTGCTTCCATGGTGTCGCTTTGCTTACGCAGTTGATCAACGTTTTGTGAAGTCGTGCTTATCATATTGCACACGTTATCTGCTTGAACTCGAATCTCTTCAACGCTTGAGGCGATATTGTCCGCGACTACACCTTGCTCTTCAGCTGCTGTTGCAATTTGAATGCTACTGTCGGAGATAGTTTGATTTTTATCTGCCAAAGAGCCGATTTCGTGATTCACTTCCGTCATGAGGTTTTGTCCCTCATTTGCATTATTAACTGTCACTTCCATCAGCTTAGTAAGCGACTGGCTGTTACGCTGTAACGATTCAATCATCGTTTGGATTTCAACTGTCGCTTGCTGAGTGCGTCCCGCAAGAGCGCGAACCTCATCCGCAACGACCGCAAATCCACGACCTTGTTCTCCAGCACGTGCAGCTTCAATAGCCGCGTTCAGAGCAAGTAGGTTGGTTTGCTCGGAGATCCCATTGATGGTTGTCACGACTTCATCAATTTGTGCTGCATTGGCATCTAACTCGGCAACGGCTTGAGACGCAGATTGAATCTCATTAGAAAGGTTCGAAATCGAGTGAAGCGTATTCTCAACTTTCACTTGTCCAGACTGAGCCACGTTTCGCGCATCATCGGTTTGCGTGCTTGAATCGTGAGCTAGTGTCGCGACTTCTCGAATCGTTGATGCCATCTGTTCAGTTGCACTCGCAAGAGAGTTGAGGTGTTCCTGCTGAGTCGCTGAAATATCTGAACTGTGATGAATCGATTGATTCAGATCTGAGCTAATTTGTTGCATTAACGCCACAGACTCTTGAATCGACAGCACCATTTGTTGCTCTCGTTCTGCAACTTTGTCTATCGTAATAGCAATTTCACTAAACTCGTCGCGAACAGGGAAGAAGTTCATTCTCGCAGTTAAGTCGCCACCCGCAAGAGTGTTTAATGCTTTGTTCATCGTGAACATCGCGCCGCCAATAAACGTCATGATGTAGTAAACGCCAAGAGCGAGAATAAACAAGCTCACACAGATAATGCTTACTTGAGTCGTTGATAGGGCAGCCCATAAAGAAAGTTCATGGTTCGCAACCAAACTGTACGTACCATTTAAAACAGACACGGATTGCGAACCAGAGCCAATAGAAACGGTTTCTGAACCAGCGATGAGGCTTGCTACTTGAGATTGAGAAAGGTTGCCTGCCTCTATCAGACCTTTCATAAGCATGAGCTCTTCTTGGTACATACTTGAGATCAGTGTATTAGCCGCGCTATTAAGGACGAGAGTGAGAATGACTAAAGCAAGAAGAGGGAGAACGAAGAGCAAATAGAACTTTTCTTGAATCTTTAAGTGAATGAGATACTTATCAATCCAGCGGAATGGAATTTCTTTCATAATTATAATAACCGTGCAAAAACCCACTATCCTTAGTGGGGTGAATAGACGAAAAGAATATATCACTCAGTAAAAAGAAGCGGTACAAAGATGAACGTAAAGTGTGAGAGATTTATAGTAAAAGGTCACGTTCAAGGCGTCGGCTTTCGTTACCATACTTCCCATCAAGGATTGAAGCTAGGGTTAACAGGTTATGCGAAGAACCTAAACAATGGCGATGTTGAAGTGATGGCGTGTGGAACAGACGCGCAAATAGTTGCGTTTTCGGAATGGTTACAAGAAGGACCGCGAACGGCAACAGTAGAGCATGTGATGCAGGAACCTGCGTCGTATAAGCCGTTACGCGGTTTTAAAATTTTATGAATCTACAAGCATTTAGCTGGCTTTGGTAGGCCGGCTAATTTGGTTGCTTGTTTGGCTGGCCCCTTTTTAAACAGCTTGAATAGATACTTACTGTTACCTTTTTCTGGGCCGTGCGCTTTTTCCATCGCTTTCACAAGCATACGCACTGCAGGGGAGGTATTAAACTCTTCATAAAAGTCTCGCACAAAATGCACAACTTCCAAATGAGCATCCGTAAGCTCGATGTCTTCTTCTTTTGCTAAAAGCTCAATCATACCTTCTTCCCATTGAGTATGATCCAATAAGTAGCCTTGAGCATCCGTTTCAATTTCTTTGCCGTTGTAAACGAACATAACGTTTTATCCGTTAAGTAAACATGGATGTTTATAGATTAGCGACAGCCGAGAATGTTCTCAACAAAAGAATCTCGAAGTCGTATCGAGCGAAGCAAAAGCGTACAAAATGGTGAGTGTTTTTGACTGAGCTAGGCACTTTGATATAAATGCTCTTTTATTCAAATAAATAGGAAACTATTCAGTTTGTTAGAAATTTTACGGGGTGAGTACCAACGAAATTGCATGGATATCCAGGCTTATTCATTTTTGTTTTGGTTTTTTCTTGGCTACTTGTCTGATTATGGGATTTTATGGGTGAATGAATAGCTGACAACGTTGTGTTTGTTTTCATAGACCGATATTCTCATTGGATTAATGAAAGCCTGTATTCAGGTTAGAAACAACAATGATGACAAGGAGTTAGTCATGTCGAAACAACGTTACATTGAGATTAATGACAATGTAAAATCCACTTGGTCCATCGAGCGAATTTGGCAACTTGCAGAATCCTTACCTGTAGAAGAAATTGCGATTGCTGATATAAAAGGCCCAAATGAAGTGACTTGGTTTAGTCATGAAGGGCCACAGCCAACCTGCCGTGAAATTGCAAAACATTGCCAACGAATCAACAATGCTGATTTGTCGTATCCGGTAATCTTAACCAGTGACTATCGTGTTTTTGACGGTATGCACCGAATCGCCAAGCAAATCATGTTAGGAGAGGAAACGATTAAAGTGAGACGCTTTAGAGAAAACCCAGAAGCTGACGAAGTTATCGAGTTGGCGGTAGACCAAGCGTAACAAACTGAATTACTTGCAAAGAAAAAGCCCGAAGGAATTACCTTCGGGCTTTTTGATTCTACTTAACGAGAAACGATTAATCGTCGTTCATGATGCCTAGAATGCTTAGTAGGCTGATGAAGATGTTGTAGATTGATACATACAAAGTTACTGTCGCAGAGATGTAGTTTGTTTCACCGCCACGAATAATGCTTTGTGTTGTCATCAGGATCGCCATAGTAGAGAAAATGATAAACAAGCTGCTCAACGCCAAGTGTAAAAGGGTTGATTGAATAAAGAAGCTTGCAATCATGCCCACAACCAGCACAACAAATAGTGATAGCATTAAGCCACCCATCATCGATAGGTCACGTTTCGTTGTTAGTGCGTATGCCGATGCTGCCATGAAAGATAGTGCCGTACCACCGAGTGCGGTTAATACGATATCGCCCATGCCTGCACCTATGTACATGTTTAGAATAGGGCCAACGGTGTAACCTAAGAAGCCAGTAAATAGGAACGTAAACACAAGGCCAAGACTGTTGTTACGGTTTTTCTCTGTTAAGAATAATAGGCCGTAGAAACCAACCAGCATTAGGATGATACCTGGATGTGGAAGGTTAAATGCCATTGCAACGCCAGCAACGACTGCCGACCATAAAAGTGTCATTGAAAGTAGAGCGTAAGTATTACGCAATACTTTGTTCGTTTGTAGAGCACTTTCTTGAGTTGAAGTGCGGGTAAACATTGGACTGTTCATAATCTTCCTCGATAAGAGACTTTCTTTTAAGTACATTTATGGGATTGAAAGTTCAAAAAATCAAGCCCTAACCATACGTAACTTAGATAAAATAATAATAGAAATAAGATGTTATGTATTTGGCAACTTGTAACACAATATTACTGACTAGCATAGCTATATTGATTCTTACACAGATTTTTGAATTTAGTAACAAAAAGCACTGGCTTCATAGAAACCAGTGCTTTTTTATGTCGATTCGGCTAAATCTTAGTGGTGTAAGATTTGCGCTAGGAAATTTTGGGTCCTATCCGATTGAGGATTTTCGAAGAAATCAACAGGGTTGTTTTCTTCGATGATCTCTCCTGCGTCCATGAATATCACGCGATCGGCAACTTCTTTAGCAAAGCCCATTTCATGTGTCACACAAAGCATAGTCATGCCTTCCTCGGCGAGTTCGACCATTACATCCAGTACTTCGCGAACCATTTCCGGGTCGAGTGCAGATGTTGGCTCATCAAAAAGCATGACTTTAGGGTTCATACACAAAGAGCGAGCAATCGCCACACGTTGCTGCTGACCACCAGACAACTGACCGGGATACTTCTCCGCTTGGTCTGGAATTTTTACACGTTCCAGATATTTCATCGCAACTGCTTCTGCCTCATCTTTTGGCATCTTCTTCACCCAGATAGGCGCGAGCGTACAGTTTTCCAGTACGGTTAAATGAGGGAAGAGATTAAAGTGTTGAAAGCACATGCCCACTTCTCGGCGCACTGCTTCAATGTTCTTTAAGTCTTCAGTTAATTCCGTACCAGAGACGTAAATGCTGCCTGCTTGGTGCTCTTCAAGACGGTTAATACAGCGAATCATCGTTGATTTTCCCGACCCTGATGGACCACAGATAACGATTTTCTCCCCGCGCTTAACGTCGAGGTTAATATTTTTTAGTACGTGAAACTCACCATACCATTTATTCATGTCCTTCAATTGGATCATGTAATCTTGTTGTTGCGTCATAATACGTCCTTGATCTTGATGAGTTATCGTTTGTGACCGGTATGAAGTTTGTTTTCAAGCCATATCGAATAGCGCGACATGCCAAAACAAAATACCCAAAACACTAACGCGACAAATACATAACTTTCTGTAGCAAAACCTAACCATTCAGGGTCGGTGTTTGCTGCTTGCCCTATACCGAGTACGTCAAACATACCAATGATGAGTACCAAACTGGTGTCTTTAAACAAACCGATGAAGGTGTTCACGATAGAAGGAATAGTAATCTTTAGCGCCTGTGGCAAGATAATCAGCCCAGTCTTTTTCCAGTAACTTAACCCAAGCGCATCAGCGGCTTCATATTGACCTTTCGGAATGGCTTGTAGACCACCGCGTACCACTTCTGCCATGTAAGCGGAGGCAAACATAACCACACCGATAAGGGCGCGAATCAGTTTATCTGTCTCTGAACCTTCAGACATAAATAATGGAAGCATAACCGAAGCCATGAACAAAACCGTAATCAGCGGAACGCCACGCCAAACTTCAATGTAGACGGTACAAATGCTGCGAATGATCGGCATCTCTGAACGTCTACCAAGCGCAAGTACCACACCAATTGGCAGTGAAACTACGATACCAACTAACGCAATAATGAGCGTAACGAGTAATCCACCCCATTTGTGTGTATCGACCACTTCTAGTCCAAAGACACCCCCGTACAACAGCCCAGCGATGATGAATGGGTAGATGTTTACGAAGAAAAGCCAAATCCACATCCGTTTCGGTGTCTTCTCATACGCGAGTAAAACAGTAAACATGGCCAATGTGATATAGAAAAGGCGAGGGCGCCATAGTTCGGACTCTGGATAAAAACCATACATGAACTGCTCCCAGCGCACGCTGATAAATACCCAGCAAGCACCATCTCGGCTACAGTCGTCACGCGTTGAGCCAATCCAGTCTGCGTTAATAAACGCCCAATCCACGATATACCATATTGCAGTTACGACAATATACGCAAGAATGACAGTAACAATGGAATTGATAGGGCCATTAAATAGATTTTTCCGCATCCAACCAACGAAGCCTACAGTATTGGCGGGTGGCGGGAGATCCGGTTGAAATTGATGAGTACTCATATTATCTCTCCACCAGCGCGACTTTACGGTTATACAAGTTCATTAATGCAGACGTAATCAGACTTAATGTCAAGTACACGCCCATCGTCATCGCAATGATCTCAATCGCTTGTCCCGTTTGGTTCAGGGTAGTACCAGCAAACACAGAGACAAGATCTGGATAACCAATCGCCATCGCTAACGATGAGTTTTTGGTGAGGTTGAGATATTGACTGGTTAAAGGTGGAATAATAATTCGTAACGCTTGAGGAATGACAACAAGCTTTAAAGTTTTCGAGCGTGGTAAGCCTAGCGACATCGCTGCTTCGGTTTGACCATGGCTAACCGCATTAATACCAGAGCGCACAATCTCAGCAATGAAAGAAGCTGTATAAACACTCAATGCCAAAAGTAGCGCAGCCAATTCAGGAATAATGCTAATACCACCTCGGAAGTTAAACCCTTTTAGTTCAGGATAATTCAGTGAAATTGGCATACCAGCAAGGAAGTACACAACCAATGGAAGGCCAACAACTAAACCCAAAACTATTCTTCCCATTGGGGTTTGTTGCCCAGTGAGACGTTGCTTATTATTCGCCCATACATTAATTAATAAGCTTGCGATTACCCCGAAGATTAACGCGGCAATAACGTAGCTACTGCCGGGTTCCATAGTCGGTGCAGGGAAATATAAGCCACGAACGTTCAGGAAAATAGCTTCACCAAGACTTAAGCTTTGGCGTGGTGAGGGTAATGCTTGAAGAACAGCGAAATACCAGAAGAATATTTGCAGAAGAAGGGGGATATTTCGGAAAGTTTCGATATAAACTGCCGCTAAACGACTAACTAACCAGTTAGAAGAAAGGCGGGCAACCCCCATGGTAAAGCCAATCACAGTAGCCAGAATAATACCTAATACGGAGACTAACGCCGTATTAAGAAGGCCGATGATAAATGTTCTACCGTAAGAGTACGTTTCATCGTATTCAATTAGTGTTAACCCAATACCAAACCCGGCTTCTTGATTCAGAAAACCGAAGCCCGTTGCAATACCACGAGCATCTAAGTTATTGAGAGCGTTGTTTACAATCGTGTAAAAGAAAAATACCAGTGCAGCAATGGCAATGATCTGGAAAATAGCAGAACGAAAGGCAGGATTATAAATCAGGCTCTTGCTTCCGCTTGGTTTGGACATCGTACTTGGCGATGCATCTTGTGTCGGTTTCATACAGCGATAACCTCAAACCTTAGTTATAGATATCGGCATGTATAAAGAAGTTTCGTCCTTGCTGGCTAAAGAATAACGCTCTCATGTCTGGTGACTTACGAACCTTTAAAGCCGTTCCACCAAGCGAGCGCTTTTCGCCATCCAATGAGCGATCCTTACTCATACAGTGAGATATAATCAAGAAAAAGGGCGGCATGAACCGCCCTGATTAACTCTTTCTATCGGATTGGTGGCGCGTACATAAAGCCGCCTGCATTCCATAGCGCATTAACGCCACGAGAGATTTCTAACGGCGAACCAGTACCGACTGTACGCTCGAAGCTTTCACCATAATTACCAACTTGTTTGATAACTTGGTAGCCCCAATCATCACGAATACCCAAACCTTTGCCTTTAGGGCCATCAACACCGAGGATACGTTTGATGTTTGGATCTGTTGACTTCAGCATTTCATCCGCATTCTTCGAACTAATACCGTATTCTTCAGCGTTAATCATCGCAGACAATGTCCACTTAGCGATGTTAAACCATTGATCATCGCCTTGACGAACAACTGGACCTAGTGGCTCTTTAGAGATGATTTCTGGAAGAACGGCCGCAGAGGACGGATCTTTCAAATTCAAACGTAGTGCATAAAGGCCAGATTGGTCAGTTGTTAATACGTCACAGCGTCCCGCATCAAAACCTTTCGAAGTTTGCGCCGCTGTGTCGAATACCACTGGTTTGTACGCCATGCCTTGGTTGCGGAAATAATCTGCAAGGTTTAGCTCGGTCGTTGTACCTGATTGAACACATACCGACGCACCATCAAGCTCTTTAGCACTTGAGATACCAAGTTCCTTCTTCACCATAAAACCTTGACCATCGTAGTAGTTCACACCTACGAAGTTTAGGCCCAGTGCAGTGTCACGGTGGAGAGTCCAGGTCGTGTTACGGGAAAGCACATCAATCTCACCAGATTGAAGCGCAGTGAAACGTTCTTTTGCGGTTAGGGGTACATATTTAACTTTCGTTTTATCCCCAAGAACGGCTGCAGCCAGTGCTTGGCAATATTCTACGTCGATACCTTCCCATTCGCCTTTTGAGTTAGGGTTAGAGAAACCAGGTAGACCGGTACTTACGCCACAAGTAAGAAACCCTTGTTTTGTGACTTTGTCCAGAGTAGTGTCTGCTGCTTGAGCTGATGTTGCCATCATCGCAGTAGAAGCCGCTACGACGGAAGCAAGAACTGTGAGTTTATTTGCCATTTGTATCCTTCCTGTATGATCCATGTTTAATCAGGAGTGACCTGAAATAACGTGTCCAATTCGTTAGAGTTATCGTCCTACGTGATTGATTTTCGAAGAAACGGCATTCGATAGATCAACCAGTTATAAGCGTAGGAAAGGATCTGTTAATTCTCAAATATATAATTTAAATGAAGTTTTGAGAGAACTTACAAAGTGCCTTGAGATTTAGAATGACGAAATGTTAATTGTTTGTAAATAGTGCAATTCATGGACAATTTGGTGCATCAGAACAATCAATAGAAGAGTGAACAATACAAAAGAATAAAAAGTTGTTATCAAAACTGTCATTAGCTGAGCAAGGTGAAGTTCAGTAAAAATTCAAACAAAAATTATTTGTGATACCGAAACAGGGTGATGAGCTTGCCCCATTTTTGGTAGCATGGTCTACAACAGCTAATTAGAGTAATCATGGATTGAAATGCGATATTTTCCTCTGTTCTTAGATTTAATTGATAAACCCGTTCTCGTCGTGGGTGGCGGTGAGGTGGCAAGCCGAAAGGTGGAAGCGTTGCTAAAGGCTGGGGCGGATGTGACTATCGTTTCTCCGACGTTGGTTGATTTTCTGTCTAAGCTTGCTTCTGAGCATCAACTGCGCTGGGTACAACGTTTCTATTCGAGTGACATTGTCACTAAAAACTTTGTTCAAGTGTGGGCGACGACAGACAATCCTGAGCTAAATCACCAAGTGTACAAAGATGCCAAAGAGCTAGGCATCTTGGTTAACGTTGTGGATGATAAGCCTTATTGTGATTTCATCACGCCGTCAATGATTAATCGTGGCCGCATCCAAATCGCTATCTCTAGTGGTGGAGCTTCGCCAGTTTTAATTCGAAACATCCGTGAAAAGCTTGAATCGATACTGCCACAAAACATGGGGTTGATGGCGGATTTTGCTAACTCAAAGCGAAACTCAATTAAAGAGGCACTGCCTAGCGTCGATTTACGCCGCAAGTTTTGGGAGCAATTCTTCTCGAATCCCGAGGTGGAAAACGCGCGAGATAATCGTGAGTTAGAAGCAATTTACCAAGCGACCATGGCAACACCTTTAGATGAAAAGGGAAGTTGTACTTGGGTTCATGTTGGGAAAGATGTTGAGATGTTGCCAATAAAAGCCGTACGCTATATGCAACAAGCGGAGCTGGCTCTGTACTCAACTCGATGTGAAGCGAATGTGTTAGAACTAATACGAAGAGATGCAGAAAGAGAAGCTTTCTCGAGCGCTGCTGAGCTTTCGGATATGCTGGCCAAGGCTAAAGCTGAAAAGCTTCGTATTTGCGTGTTCATACCACAAGGAACGAGCGAATTCGTATTGTTGCAAGGGCAGGACTTAGTTATCTAGCAATGCCAAATACTAAAGTGCCAAATACTAAAGTGGATACGTAGTTCGTTACACTAAAGCCAATAAAAAACGCCAGCGGATTATGCGCTGGCGTTTTTATTTACTTCTCAGATTGATTAATCACGGAAGTTGTTAAACTGGAATGGGATACCCATCTCTGCTTCACGAATCGCTGCCATTGTCGCTTGCAGGTCGTCGCGTTTCTTACCAGTAACACGTACTTTGTCGCCTTGAATAGAAGCTTGTACTTTTAACTTTGCGTCCTTGATAAGTTTCACTACTTTTTTTGCCGTTGGAGTATCAATACCTTGGCGGAAAAGCAGAGTTTGGTGCCAGTTTTTACCAGTAACGTCTGGGTCTTGTGCATCCATTGCGTTCGCGTCAATGTTACGCTTCGCTAAGTGGCCGCGTAAAATGTCGCGCATTTGCTTAAGTTGGAAGTCACCTTCCGCAGACATTTTTACGTTTTCTTCTACTAGCTCAAAGCTCGCATTTACGTTGCGGAAATCGAAACGAGTAGACAATTCACGGTTAGCATTATCAACGGCGTTACGTAGTTCAACCGTATCGATTTCAGAAACAATATCAAACGATGGCATGAAGATTCCTTGATTATTTTGTTATAGGGACTTTCGGGACTTAACAGCGCTTGCCAGCATATCTAGCATTGTAGCAGTGTCTTCCCAACCTAGGCATGGATCTGTAATAGACTGACCATACGTTAGGTTATTGATGTCAGTCATTGGCTGATTGCCTTCAAGAATAAAGCTTTCAGCCATGATACCCGCAATACGAGTGCTGCCTAACTTAATTTGGTTACAAATGTCTTGAGCTACGTCGATTTGTTTTCTGTGTTGCTTCTGACAGTTTGCATGGCTGAAATCCACAACCAAACGTTGTGGCAATCCAAACTCAGCTAAAGCATCACATGCTTGTTTGACTGATGCTTCATCAAAGTTAGGGCCTTTTTCTCCACCGCGCAGAATAATATGACCGTAAGGGTTGCCACTTGTGCGGTAAACCGTCATTCGACCGTTCTTATCTGGCGAGTAGAAGTAATGCGATGCTTTCGATGCGCGAATTGCATCAATTGCAATTTTTACGTTGCCATTTGTGCCATTTTTGAAACCAACTGGGCAAGATAGTGCCGACGCCATTTCACGGTGAATTTGTGATTCCGTTGTGCGAGCACCAATCGCGCCCCAAGTGATCAAATCCGCGATGTATTGACCAGTGATCATATCAAGAAACTCAGTAGCAGTCGCAAGACCAAGCTTGTTGATATCCAGTAGTAGTTTACGAGCTTTATGAAGACCAGCTTCAAGTGCGTAAGAACCATCTAGGTTAGGGTCCGTAATCAAACCTTTCCAACCAACTACTGTACGAGGCTTTTCAAAGTAAGTACGCATCACGATAAATAGCTCGTCTTTGTACTTGTCTTGGATTTCACTCAGACGAGTGGCGTAATCAATGGCAGCTTCAGTGTCGTGAACAGAACACGGACCTACAATCGCAAGAAGGCGATTGTCTTCACCCGATAAAATGTTTTCAATCTGACGACGAGATTGAGCGATACGGTCTGCAACGTCATCCGTAATAGGATGTACACTACCTAGCTCTGCTGGGGTAGGCATTGGACCCAAAGGTTGGGTTCTCAATTCATCTGTTTTTATAGGCATGTTATAGCTTTATTCTCTATTGCGAAGGGGTAAAGATAACGGAATTACAGGCAGGAATAAACCGTTTCACGGGAATCTTCGCCAGGAAATACCGAATTGTATACAAAGGTGTAGGTATTCATTTAAATGACTTATGTATAAATGACAAAACTTGATCATTAAATCAATATATATATACATTTGAATTTATAACCATTTTCTCTATCTCGCTGTAAGGTAATCTAAGTAAATGCGATAAACTTCATACCTTACGGGTGACGCCGTCACTTTATGAGGGTTAAATAACTCGTGAGATCGAGCTTTTGTTAACATTTCTTTGACATCTATTTCTTTCGTTGATTAACTGGTCTGACTAGATTGGTAAGGAGACCAAAATGTTATCAGCTCTACGTCGTGCGAATTTGTATCTAAATCTGTTTGGCTTTTCAAAAGTGCCGCTGATTTGGCTTTGCCACCCTAAAATCATTGCGATAGATAGCAAGCATGTTGAGGTTCGTATCCCATTGCGCAGAAGAACGAAGAACCACCTGAATAGCATGTATTTCGGCGCTTTAGCCGTTGGTGCTGATGTTGCTGGTGGTTTTCTTGCTATGAGTAAAGCGCAAGAAAAGGGAGAAGCGATCTCGCTAGCATTTAAAGGTGTGAAAGCCGAGTTTTTAAAGCGCCCGGAAGCCGATGTGCACTTTGTTTGTAACGATGGTCATGTCATTGATGAGATGCTCGAGCACACCTTGGCAACGGGTGAACGAGTAAATCGTGACGTAAAAATTGTCGCGCTGTGTCCTAACTTACATGGTGACGAGCCAATGGCTGAATTCTCGCTTACTCTTTCGATAAAAAAAGCAGCCCAACAAAGAAAAGAGGCTGCCTAGTGGTTTGTGGCTCGTTTGTTTAAAGGCGTTGGCTTAATTGAGTTCAATCTTCTCGATAGAGACGATTTTGGAGCGATTTAAGACCACTTTCCAGCGGTAATAAACAGGCTCATCGGTGTGGTTGTCCTCTTTGACAATCACATTGAGCAAATGACGTTTCTCTACTGACTCTTTGGTTACTTGACCTTCATTTAAACGGTAAACTCGGTTTGAGCTTTTATCCATCAAGCGGATGATAGGGCGCAAACTGATGTTCAATGTTTCTCTCGTTTGTTCGTAACCACTCAAGAAAAGAGAGGTCGCCATTTCGGTTTTCTCGTGATAATGAAGAATCTGCTCTTCACGTTGCACGACGCGCTTTTTACGTATTCTTTGAATCTTATCCGGCAAGCTACTTAAGGTACGATAATCGAGCCACTCCAATTTTTTGCCAACCACTTTTTTCGTCGTTGGGTCAACGTACTTCTTACGCCATTTTGGCTTGCCTTTACGGATCCATCGCCACATAGCATCGCGTAAATCATCTTTAAAGATTTCTCGTAAAGCGTAAATAAAAGACATCGCGATAATGAATGAAGCAGAAATTTCCCCCAGATAATCGCGAGCGAGAATCACGGTAGAGGTCACGACAACCATCACTAAACCAGTTGCAATGCCTTTGATTGCACGCTTGATGTTGTTACCCATCGATATGGTTTCTTCACGAAGCACGATAGGGTGTTCAATCAATCGCCTTAGCAAGCGCATTTTGTTAGATAAGCGAGTAACGTCTTCAACGACTCTTGATGAGTTGTATTTGTTGAGTTTACGATGGGCTTGCTCTTTCTCACATAGCGTGATCAGGCGCTTCTTGATCGTGCCATAGTCGCCTTCACGTGGTAGGTGGGCCACCAGTGACAGGAACTTTTGCTCGGTATACCAAGACAGATAGTTATCGATGTTAACGTAGTAGCGTTTTAAGTTCTCTTCGTAAGGAATAGAACGCCGCAAGCGCTTTAAGATCTCAAGCGTGAGCTCGATAACTTCGTCCACTTCATCTTCCGTTACGGAGTTGTTCTCATGCTTGTTTAAACTTGCTACCGCTTTGTCTAGCGCGATAACGTATTGGTAAGCGAACAAACTCAAACTTACTCGGTATTGCTGATTCGACAGGCGTCCACGTTTGGCAAGTCGACTGTGTACTAGCGGAAGAAGGATTTCAGTACTGTAATAAGATCGTTGCTGTGTGATTGAGGTGTAATAAAATTCGGATTCACTGATGATATCGGCGTTTAAACCAAGCTCACCAGGTATAAAAAAGTAAATATCTAGGTCGACACTTTTGCTCTTTGCGAGTGCATGACTGATTTTTAATGTTATTGAGTCTTGTTTATCGACGGTGACCAAAGAAAGCTCCTGACTTTGCTAAAGCATTCTTAACTTATGCGTTCCGTTGAGCAGGTAAGTATAAGAGTGCTAAAAGAGTGACTGGGGCATATAGCTGAACGACAACAGCATAACAGAGCACTATGCTTTTCTCTCTGATTTTCTTGTTAGTTTAGGTATAATTCCACGTAAATTTAAAAAGAGACAAAATCAATGATTAAAATTGGTCAAATTAACAGCTTAGAAGTCATTAAAAAGGCTGATTTTGGCGTATTTCTGGATGGCGATGATTACGGTTCTGTTCTACTACCTAGTAAGTATGTACCAGAGGGTACTGAAATTGGTGAGCATGTAGACGTATTTCTGTACTTCGATTCAGAAAGCCAACTTGCTGCGACCATTGAAAGACCAATTGCCCAAGTGGGTGAATGGGGTTTAATGAAGATTGAGGGTGTGAATGCGACAGGTGCTTTTGTAAATTGGGGCATCAAAGAAAAGGACTTACTGATTCCTTTTAGTGAGCAACGCACTCGCTTCTCTGCCGGACAAACCATTTTAGTGTATGTTTATACCGACAAAGCGTCAGGTCGCATTGTTGGTACGACTAAGTTCAATAAATGGTTAGATAAAACTCCAGCGAATTATGAAGTTAACGAACAAGTTGATTTGATCATCGCAGAGCGTAGTCAACTTGGTTATAAAGCTATCATTAACGGTAAGCATTGGGGCATGATTTTCCCATCGGATGTTTTTGGTAAGCTTTACATCGGTAAAAAGCTGAAAGGCTTTATTAAGCACATTCGTGAAGATGGTAAAATCGACCTTGCTCTACAAAAAGTAGGTGTGGCGAAAATGGACGATCTTTCTAGTAAGATCCTTGACCTGCTAGAGAAGAAAGGCGGATTTTTGCCTTTGAATGACAAGTCGTCTCCTGAAGCGATTTTTGATGCTTTCCGCACAAGTAAAGGGACTTATAAAAAGACCATCGGTGGCTTATACAAGCAGGGTAAAATTGTCATTGAGAAAGACGGTATTCGTCTAGCGTAGTCCAAACTCACGTATAGTGGAACTGCAGCAAAAAAAACGGCCCAAACTTTTCCTTTTTTTGGGCCTAGGGGAAACGGCTCCGCAGAGCCTGCGCTAAACTTGTCCAACAATAATTTTGTTGGTGAACATAGAGAGAAATGCCACATCAAAGCATTACTTTGATACAACTAGTTTAGTACAGCGTGTCCGGATCGCTAGCGAGCCCACTTGCTTTCATACTTACGAATTAAAAAGCCATCGCAAATACGATGGCTTTTCATTTATTTATGGTTCGTTACGTCTTTTAAAATAAGTTCTTATCTCGTACTAATTCGCGAGGGAGGCCATTCTTTATTCGGTTGCTTACCCACTTGCCAAGGCCAATAACTGCGCCTTGATAGGTGACAAGCACTTCGCCTTTACCTGTTTTCATTCCCTCAGGAATGGTTTGTGGGCGAACATCACGCCCCATGTACCATTCGCGCGCTTCTTCAATACTGAGTTCAATGGCGTTGCTTTCAGAACCTGTCGCCAGGGCAGTCGCGACTTGGTGTTGCCAACGGTAGCCATTTTTATGGGCTTCCGCGATCTTTATACCCATACGGGAAAAGCGTAATTCGCCGATCATCGGTTCTAAAGCATTAGGGAACAGCCAGACATCTTTATCGCGAAGCCATACAGAACTGTCATTTGGAAGTTTAATACCTAACGCGCTTTGGAGTTGTTGAGCAATTTCTGTCGATTCTTTTTTTGAAGTTTTAGCAAAGGGGAATTTCCCCATGCGCTTTTTGACTTCTGGCGCCTCAACAGCAGCCAGTTTGCGAATTCTTGCAACAAAGAACCCTTCACAGTCGTAGACCTGCGGGAAAATATGCAAAAAGCCTTCTTCAGTTAGAGCTGCCTCTGCGTTTTCAAACAAGTTCTCAAGGCTTTCAAACTCTACTGCATCCCCAAAGGTTTCTTTCAAGTGTTGACAAACTTGTTGGTTTTCTTCTGTACTGAGCGTACATGTTGAGTAAACCATCACACCACCGGGCTTTAATGCATGGAAGGCGCTTTCAATAAGATCTTTCTGTGTGTCAGCGATGTCGAGTACGGAAGCTTGCGTCCAGTTTTTCATCGCATCTTCGTCTTTGCGAACGGTGCCTTCTCCAGAGCAAGGCGCGTCGAGCAAAACCGCATCAAATTGTTCTGGTAGCCAACCGCCAAAAACGCGTCCATCGAAGTTACTTAGTGCGGCGTTACGTACCCCACAACGTTCCACATTAGCGTGCAGTACTTTTACACGACTTGCGGCGTATTCATTGGCCACAAGTACACCTTCGTTGTTCATTAAAGCTGCAATTTGAGTGGTTTTTGAGCCTGGAGCGGCTGCGGTATCTAACACGGCATCGTAAGATTCATCATTCATAAACAGAGCAGATACCGGCATCATCGAACTGGCTTCTTGAATGTAGAATAAGCCAGACATGTGTTCTGCTGTGTTGCCTAATGGTACAACTGACTCATCCGCTTCAATCCAAAACCCCGTGTCACACCAAGGCACAGGAGAAAGCTTCCAGCCTTTTGTTTCTGCTCGTTCTAAAAACGCTTCAACGCTGATCTTCAACGTATTAACTCGAATACTTTTGCGCAGTGGCTTTTGGCAAGACGCGATAAAGTCTTCCATGTTGAGATGAGCAGGAAGGATCGTTTGGATTTTTTCCAGAAACGCGTCTGGGATGTAAACATTAGGATGCAATGTGGGATCTCGTTTGCAGAATTTGTGGCAAATAATATACGAAAGCGAAGCAGAAACGAATAGTGACAAGGGCCGAGCAATAAAAAAGAGCAGCGATTGCTGCTCTTTTAAAGTGATCAAACTTCAATTGTACGTGAATTGAGCTTTATTCTACGGCTTAGGAATCGCTGTACGCCATTGAGTCCAACCTTCTTCAGCTTGTGGATACAAAAAGAAAGATTGCCCATTCTTTGCCGCTGGTGGAATAGTCGATTGCTCTGGCGTTGAAAACGCAATTCCTCCGCGAACTAAACTATCAAAGGTTCCCGCTTTGATGTTAGCGCCGGTAAGCCCGATGGAAACATCTACTCCTGAAACATTCCAGAACACACTGTTTTGACGAACGAGGTAAGCATATTCAGGCTGTATTTTGATAATCATGACGATGCGATCAGCAAATTCTCCTAGGCTTACGTCGGTCACTTGGCCAACTTCCATCTGGCGGTAAAGAATAGGGGTACCGACTTGTACTGAGCCTCTTTGTTCACTTTGTAACGTAAACATGATTCCATGCACGCGTTCTGAACTATTTTCTAATTGAAAATCAAATTTAGCTTTACCTTTACCTGGTTCAACACTGATGGATTTCGAAACCAACGCCCCGAGGTTTTTAACGCCACCTAAACCAATTTCTGGTTCAGTTAGCCAAAAATGTGAGCCTTCAACCGCAATGTTTTCTACGTATTCAGGTAGGATTCTTGCAGTGACTTCAACCATGTTACGACGAAAATTCGGTACAACCAGAGTGATTTCACCAACTTTAACACCTTGATATTCAATCGGCATTCCTTTAGCAATCTCTTGCGAACCGTCGGTTTCTAAAGCAATGACGCGCCCAAACTTGCGAGCGGTTTTTTGATCAGAATACAGCTTCCAGTTTTCTCCGATTTTGTTTTCAACGCCTGGCACGGAGTCAAAAGCGATGCCACCTTCGATTAACGACTTCAAAGGGTGTGCTTTCACACTGACGCCAGCTAATGATGCATCTATCTCAATCCCTGAACGATTCCAAAAAACGGTTTGTGGCGTTACAAGATAAGCGAAGCGGTTTTCGATAGTAGCCTTAATTAGTACTCCGCCATCAACTAGTTGGAAATCGGAGACGTTACCAACTGGAAGATTACGATAGAGTAGAGGGCTGCCTTTGGAAATCGGCGGCAATTCAGAAGCAAATAGTGTTAGCGCCCTAGAGCCACTTTGATTGTACTGCGCCAATTCAGCCAATGATTCATTTTGGAACAGTTGATACTCTTTTTGAATATCCTGCTTGCCTTCGCTCACAAAACTAATTGACCCGGTTAACAACTGCTTTGCTGGAGGAACGGTAACGCTGAACCCCGATTCAGTTAACTCTGCTGATGCACTGCCGGTTACATAAAAACGATTGTTTGATTTGATCAGATGTTTGTATTCATGGTCAATCAATACATCCATAAATACTTCGTGTTGTGATTTTTTATCTTCCTTAACTAGGCCCACTTTGATGATTGAACCAACAACGATGCCTTTATAAAGTACATTGGCACCGCTATCTAGGCCAAACGAATTGTCGGACACCAACCGAATCGCGATAGACTTTTCTTGCTGTTGGTTAAACACGTTTTTACGAATCGCAGTAAAGCGGCGAGAGCGTTCACCCGCGCCCGGCACGATCGTTAAGAAGTTTCCTCGCACTAAATTAGCAATGTTTTCAACACCAGAAAGGGACACCTTTGCTTCTTCTAAGACAAATCGAGTACCTGTCGTCAGCATGTCACTAAAAGCGGGTTGAATTGCCGCTGACGCCAATATCACTTCTCGACCTTCGGAAAGGCTCAAGTCCGTAACTTGGCCAATTTCAATTCCGCGATACATAATTGGAGCGCCTTCTCCGCTGATCTTGCTGTCATCAGGTAGGACGATTTTAACCGCGATGCCTCGACCAGCAGTTTTCAAATCTTTATACAAACGGAACTCGGTGTTCTCTTCTACAGGCTCACCATCATCCGGAGAGTCGACGGCGATGGCGCCACCTAGTAAGGCACTCATGCTTTCTAGTCTTACATCGACACCTTCAAAACCGATGCTGGCACCAATTCCACTGACGTTCCAGAATCGACTGCGGTTGTTAATGATATGTCGGTATTGATCCTGAATGTTGGCCTGAATAGTGATAGATTTTGCATCTTCATCTAGCTGGTAACTGTACACTTCACCGATTGGGATTTTCTTATAAACAATTTGAGAGCCAACCGATACACCACCTAAATCACGGCTTTTGAGCTTAATATTCAAACCTTGAGAAACGCGTAAATCTGTTGGAGCAGAGTCTAACGCATGGAATGTTGTCTCAAACTCTTGACCATCTCCGGGTTGAATCGAGATGTAGTTACCTGAGACGAGCGCATCCAGTCCGGAAACTCCCGTTAGGCTAGCTGTTGGTTTTACTAACCAAAAGCGTGTTTTATCGTTCAGTAACTTTGCAGCTTCAGGATAGATATCAGCATCGACATAAATACTGCCGAGATCTTCGGTGAGGTTAATGTCTCTTACCATGCCGACTTCTAATCCTTGGTAACGGATAGTGGTTCGGCCGGCGACAAGACCAGCGGCATCAGAAAAATAGATTTGCACTCGTTGTCCTGCATCGTGTATCGACTTCACAACAAGCCAGCCAGCTAAGACCATGGTCAAAATTGGCAACAGCCAAAGAGGAGATATGCCTTTACTCCGCTTTACATCTGGTACGTATGACGTTTGAGAACTGTTCTGATCACTCATTCATTGACTCTTTTTCTGATTGTTTTGGGTTTGTTTGGTCCCAGATTAGCCTTGGATCAATACTTTCTGCTGCAAGCATGGTCAACACTACGACAACACCAAATGCTACGGCGCCATATCCTGGTGTGAAATCCAGTATCTGACCACGATCGACTAACGTCATCATGATAGAAATAACAAACAAATCCATCACAGACCATTTACCGATCCATTTAACAACAAAGTAAACCATCATTCGTTGTCTCTTAAACACCGAACGTTTGAATTGGATGCAAAGCATGATGTAGGCGAGCCCAAGTATTTTAATCACCGGGACAACGATACTCGCAACAAAAATGATCGCAGCGATTCCATACATGCCGCTTTTTACCAAACCAGCCACGCCTGAAAAAATAGTGTCCTCCAAACGCTTACCATTGGTAAGCAAGATGGAAATAGGGATCAGGTTAGCAGGGAAGATGGCGACCGTTGCTGCGATGAGGTAAGCCCATGTTTTCTGAATGGAGTTTGGCTTGCGATGATATAACTCGTGATGACAACGCTGGCAATGGTCACCTTCAGGCTGGGACAAGTGGCATTCATGGCAATGCACATCTTTATGCTCAAAAGCATATAAACTTTCTGGTTTCCAAGCTTCCCAATAACGACGCACGCTGATTCTTGAAACTAACAAAACGGTAAATATCTGCAAAAGAACCAGACCAATTAACCCTGGACCGACGAAAATGTCGGAATAATCTTGGAGTTTAAAACAGGAAATGGCGATGCTAACTAAGAACACATCCAACATAACCCAATGCTTCAAATGTTGAATTAGCCACAGTGAGATACGAAGCCCACGGAACCATCGTTGATGTAAAGAAATATGCGCCGTTACCACTGAAACACAAACCGTCAGTGGCGCTAGAGAGCTACAAAATAGAATGAGCAATGAAAGAAGAACAAATCCTTCTTCCATCAATGTGATCATCCCTGAAGGCAGGGTTGCCGGAATCATCACACCAAAGAGTCGGATGCTAATAAAGTTAAAAAAGTGCGATGGAATAAATAGTAGGATACAGGTTATCGCGACGGCTAGATTACCAGAGAGGCTAGGGCTACCTCCGCGATATAATTGTGTACCACAACGAGGGCAGTGTGCATTTTTGCCATGGGGTAAGTCGACGATGTCGACAGGCAATTCACAACCTTGGCACAGACGTACGTTATTGGGTTGCATGGCGTGCTTAGACAGAGAGGTCATAACGACCTCTCTAGCTTGAACGATTTAAGCGTGGGACTGTATGCCCCCATATAAGGTTTGATATAAGCCTTCTTGCTCAACTAACTCACCATGAGTACCTGTTTGCGTCACTTTCCCATCTTCAAGCACGTAGATCAAATCGGCTTGTTTAACAGCGGATAGTCGGTGCGCAACGATTAATGTTGTTCTACCACGTAAGAACTCGGTCAGTGCTTTGTGTAAAGCCGCTTCAGTAGCGGTATCTAGCGCAGACGTGGCTTCGTCTAAAATAACAAATTGAGGATTACTCAGCACCATTCTAGCAATGGCAAGCCGTTGTCGTTGACCTCCTGACAAACGAATGCCATTACGACCAACTTGAGTATCCAAGCCGTGGTTCAGTTGAGAAATAACATCTTGCAGCTGAGCCACTTCAAGCGCACGCCAAAGTGACATTTCGTCAAAATCCCCACCAAGCGTTAGATTATGCCTCAAGGTGTCGTTAAATAGTATAGGTTGCTGTAATACCACGGCAATTTTGTCGCGAATTACTTCAAAACCAATATCTTCTGTTAATTCATCATTAAAGCGAATGCTACCGGAGTTTTGACGGTAAACCCCAATAAGTAATTGTATCAAGGTTGACTTACCACCGCCGCTTGCGCCAACTAACGCCACTTTCTTTCCTGCCGGCATATGTAAAGAAAGATTATCTAGGACTTTGTTTTCATTATTGTAAGAGAAATTAATGTTTTCTACTTTAACGTCAACTTCTCTACCTTCTTTGAAAGGATTTACCTTAGGAACCGGTCTCTGCTCTTCTTCTAACTCTAATAAGTCGTTGATGCGTTTTAATGCGGCTTTAGCGCTGTACCAAGAAAACTGAATCCCAAGCAACTCTTGAACAGGAGAAAGCATGAACCATAGGTAACCAAAAACGGCAAATATTTGGCCAATAGTAAGGTCACTGAACATGACCATTAACATTGCGACAGCTCTGAATAATTCAAAGCCGATCAAAAAGAGAAGAAAAGAAACGCGACCAGCCGCTTCAGATTGCCAAGCATACTTGTCTGCATCAACGCGAACTTGGTTCGCACTGTCTTTGAGTTGTTGGAGGAATTCTCGCTCTTTATTGGCTGCGCGTAGTTGGTAGATTCCATCTAATGTTTCAACCAAACGGTTTTGGAAAATTTCAAAAGAATGATTTTCCTTCCGTTTCAGATGTTTAACCATACTGCCTAGTTTACGTGAGAAGTAAATGACAATAGGGTTAACTAACAGGATAAACAGACCAAGTCGCCAATCGAGCCAAAGTAGAACGATAGCAGTACCAATAACAGTCAGAAAACTGATAACGAATTTTGCTAACGTAGAACCAATAAATTTATCAATGGTCTCAATGTCAGTGATAAGGTGTGCGTTGATTCCTCCGCTACCTTTGGTTTCGTATTGTCGGATGCTGATACGGCCGAGTTTGTCGATCATTTTACTGCGCATCTCAAACGTGATGGTTTTTGAAACAAGCGTAAATTGTCGGCTTTGAAGGATATTTAATCCTTGGCTCGCAGCTCGCATAAGAACAACCAAGAACAGGGTGAAGAAAATATAGCCTGTCGGAGTGTGCCACGCTTCAGGGAGAATGGCATTCATGGCGTCTAAGCCTTTTGCAGGTTGGTCCAATAAGACCTCATCAACCATCAAAGGCATGAGGAGGGGAATTGGAACACTAATCAAGGTTGCAAGCACCGCTATCAAGTTCGCTATGATCAGCTTGGACTTGTGCTTTTTTACTTGTGTTATCAACCAAGAACGGCTAATAGTGTCATTTTTCAGAAGCATTGTAATTGAGAATAAGTCCTATTATAAAGTAGGGCTGCATTTTAGCGCCATACATTGAGAATGGAAGCTTTTATAGTAAGTAGGAAGTTAATATGAACTTAGAACAATACCAAAGACTAACCAAACAAGCTGTTGCTCTAATTGAGTCTGAACCAGACTTTATTGCGAACCTAGCAAACTTGAGCTCATTGCTTTTCATGGAACTTGACGATCTTAACTGGGCAGGCTTTTACCTAACAAAAGGTGAAGAGCTTGTTCTTGGTCCGTTCCAAGGAAAACCAGCTTGTGTTCGTATCCCAATGGGTCGAGGCGTCTGCGGTACTGCTGCACAAACTAATACTATACAAAGAGTATACGACGTTCACGAATTTGAGGGGCATATTGCGTGCGATGCAGCGAGCAATTCAGAAATTGTGATTCCATTTTCTATTAATGGAAAGGTGGTTGGTGTACTTGATATTGATAGTCCAAGTATTGGCCGATTTAATGAAACAGACGAAGAAGGTCTCACTCATTTCATGGTTGAAGTAGAAAAGCTGCTTAATTCACACGCGAACGACGCATAAATTAGCCTTCGAGTGTGGTTTTTCCTTGGCATGTCACTATAATACGAGAATATTTTTTCTTAATGCTCGCGGAAATCCGCTCAAATCAGGACCCCTCATGACTGAAAAGTTAAAAAACAGCAAAGAAGTTATTGCATATATTGCTGAATGTTTCCCTAAGTGCTTTACTTTAGAAGGTGAAGCAAAACCTCTGAAAATTGGTATTTTTCAAGATCTTGCGGAACGTCTAAATGAAGACGAAAAAGTAAGCAAAACACAGCTTCGTGCAGCGTTAAGACAGTACACTTCATCATGGCGTTACCTACACGGTGTAAAACCAGGTGCAGTACGTGTAGACCTAGATGGCAACCCTTGTGGTGAGCTAGAAGAAGAGCACGTTGAACACGCGAAAGCGACACTTGCAGAAAGCAAGGCGAAAGTTCAGGCTCGTCGTAAAGAACAAGCACAAAAAGCTCGTGAAGAGGGTAAGGCGAAAGCGAAACCTGCGGCTAAAAAGCCTCAACAGCCTCGTCGTACTAATAAACCAAAAGTACAAAAACCAACTAAGCCTGTAGAAACGCGCGCTCTAAATGCTGATGAAATCACAGTAGGTAACGCAGTTAACGTGAACATGGGCAAAGGAAACATGGCAGCGACCATTGTTGAAATCAATAAGGATGATGTACGTGTTCAACTTGCTAACGGCCTACAAATGGTTGTGAAAGCGGAGCACTTGCGCGCATAAAGGAGATACTCCTACGCATGAATTGCCGTTCAAAAGTGACCCTGATTGCTGCTAGCTTATGGCTAGCAGCATCAGCTCAGGCTCTTGAAGCCAAACTACATAAAGATGACCTGCCGGTTCTTTCTCCTGAAGTTCAGCATGAAACAGCTAGCAAACGAGTCACCTCGCGATTTACCCGCTCTCATTATAAGCACTTCAGCCTCAATGATGATTTCTCTAAAGCGATCTTTGAACGCTATGTAGAGTTGCTTGATTACAATAGAAATATTTTCACTCAAGCAGACATCGATTCATTTAAAAATTGGTCAGTCGAGCTTGATGATCAGCTTAAATCGGGCAACAACCAAATTGCTTTTGATGTTTACAACCTCTCAATGCAGAAGCGTTTCGATCGTTTTGCTTATGCGTTAACTCTACTCGATGAAGAGATCAAGTTTGATACCGATGACGAGATAGAGTTAGACCGCTCTGAGGCCGCATGGCCAAAAGACGAAGCAGAGCTCAACGAGTTGTGGCGCAAGCGTGTGAAATATGACGCGTTAAATCTGAAACTGACTGGCAAAGAGTGGCCAGAGATTAAAGAAGTTTTAGAGAAGCGTTATAACAACGCGATGAAGCGCATCACACAGACCAACAATGAAGACGCATTTCAGTTGTATATGAATGCCTTCGCGCGACAGGTTGACCCTCATACAAGCTACCTTTCTCCACGTAATGCCGAGCAATTCCAATCGGAAATGAACCTTTCTCTAGAAGGCATCGGCGCCGTTTTGCAAATGACAGACGATTACACAGTAATTCGTTCACTTGTTGTTGGCGGTCCGGCATCAAAGAGTAAGCAACTTGGTGAAGGGGACCGAATCACTGGTGTTGGACAAGACGGTGAAGAAATTGTCGACGTGATCGGTTGGCGTCTGGATGATGTTGTTCAGTTAATCAAAGGCCCTAAAGGCACAAAGGTTAATCTACAGATCTTGCCAGAAGGTAACGATGCAAAGAGTTACATTGTCACAATTGTTCGTGACAAAGTTCGCTTAGAAGATCGTGCAGTTAAGTCAGAAATCATCGAAAAAGACGGTAAGAAGATTGGTATTTTAGAAGTACCAAGTTTCTACGTCGGCTTATCGAAAGACACCGATAAATTACTAGCTGAGTTGAAAACCAAAAACGTTGACGGCGTAATCGTTGATCTACGCAACAATGGCGGTGGTGCGCTAACAGAAGCAACGGCATTGACAGGTTTATTCATTAAAGAAGGTCCTGTAGTTCAAGTTCGTGACAGCTATGGCCGCATCAAGGTGAATGCCGATACCGATGGAAAAGTGAGTTATGATGGCCCATTGACGGTGTTGATTAACCGCTACAGTGCTTCAGCATCTGAAATTTTTGCAGCGGCAATGCAAGATTATAATCGTGCAATCATCTTAGGTGAAAACTCTTTCGGTAAAGGTACAGTTCAGCAACATCGTTCACTGAATCATATTTACGATCTTTTCGATAAAGAGCTAGGTTATGTTCAGTACACGATTCAGAAGTTTTATCGTATTGACGGTGGAAGTACGCAAAATCGTGGTGTTGCACCAGATATTTCGTACCCAACGCCAATAGAGGCTTCTGAAACAGGTGAAAGTGTTGAAGACAATGCTTTACCTTGGGATCAGATTGATAAAGCACAATATCAAACGTTTCCAAGTAACGACGCCTTAGTTGAAAAACTTACTGCTCTTCATAACAAGCGTATTTCTGATGAAATGGAGTTCCGCTTTATCAATGAAGACATCGAGAAATATCGTAAAGAAAAAGACGATAATACTTTGTCTTTGAACGAAAAAGTTCGTAAAGCTGAATCGGATAAAGCGGAAGCCCTTCGATTACAACGCATAAATGAACGTCAAGTTGCTTTGGGTAAAAAAGCATTCAAAACATTGGATGACATACCAAAAGACTACGAGGCTCCTGATGTTTATTTAGATGAGTCTGTCGCGATTATGGTCGATCTACTTAAGCAGGAAAATCAGTCATAATAACTGGCAATTTAGAATAAAAAGAGTGAGTCTTTCAGATTCACTCTTTTTTTATGCCTTTTTGTCTTCCGCTGTCTCGATATCGAGCAAGATATTCGCTTATTTTCCCCCAATAATTTACGTGATCTACATCTAAAATTTCGCGAAAGTGAGGACTACTGGCTAAGCTAAAAGAAAACGATAAGGATGCCGATATGAAGTGGTTCTTTATTTTACTTAGCTTTTGCTGCTTTAGTGTGTTTGGTGGAGAAAACACCAGAGAAGATGAATTAAGTCACTTTGACACGCCGTTTCTCATCGGAGACTGGTATTTGATGAACCCAAACCCCGAAGAGTCGGCTGAAAACTTTCGTGCGATCAAACTCTCATTAGGTTCTGACTACAGCTTTTCTATTGATATTCAAAAGAAAGACTATTCCGTTGACCATTGGGAAGGGCTGTATAACGCAAATGAAGACACCATCGTTCTTGGTTTAAACACCGACGAGCCTCAAATTTATGCCTATCGCAACAACCATAATACGCTTGATCTTAATGGTGTAACGTTCACTAAAGGATTATCTAATTCACTTGCAGGTATTTGGTCTAGCTCTCACGTATCTGGCGACGGTCTTGTGGCCAACAACATTAATCAGATGGATTTGATACTTCAACCTGATTTCGTATTCATGTTTAGGGTTTCGAACGAAGAAGGGGATGAGTCCATCAAACAAGGTGTGTTTTACACAGAAGATGAGTTTTTGGTTCTGCTGTATGAAAATGGCGAGCATGGAACCACGTATAAGCTCAACAAGAATGAGCTAACGATCGAAGATTCCAATGGTGATATGTACGCCGTACTCAATAGAGTTACGCCATGATGCCTTTAACATGCGCCAAATTACGCGTGCGTACGGTAAGTCATTAATGTTGTTTAAATGTTAATCAAAAAACGGAGCTAGAGCACTAAAAGCTCCGTTTTTTGATGGAAAGACTTGTATTCTGATACCACAACCCCTACAAATAGCTTATATAGTGATACCAGAAATGCATTTTTGATCATGCAGTCTGGTATTTTTGTTGTTCGACATACAAGGATTTATGCTCATGTCTCAAGCTCCCCTGGCCAAATATCGTAAAGATTATAAAGAGCCATCTCATGCGATTACTGATATCGATCTTACTTTTGATCTATATGACAATGACACAATCGTTACGGCGGTATCAAAAGTTGCTCAAAAAGGCGATACAACAACGCTAGAACTCGATGGCGAAGGGCTTGAGCTACGCGCTGTAAAAGTAAATGGTGAGGATTGGGCTCATCACGAGGTGAAGGAGTCATCGCTGGTACTGACCGATCTTCCATCCGAGTTTGAACTTGAAATCGTCACCAAAATTGATCCTGAAGCGAATACAGCACTCGAAGGTTTGTACAAATCAGGCGGCGCATTTTGTACTCAGTGTGAGGCTGAGGGCTTCCGCCGTATCACGTACTATCTAGACCGTCCGGATGTTCTAGCAAAATACACAACAAAAGTGATCGCAGATAAAGCGGCTTACCCATATTTGCTGAGCAATGGTAACCGAATTGCAGAAGGTGATGCAGAGAACGGTCGTCATTGGGTTCAATGGCAGGATCCGCATCCAAAACCAGCTTACTTGTTCGCCCTTGTTGCAGGCGACTTTGATGTATTGCGTGACAAATATACAACGATGTCAGGTCGCAGTGTTGATTTAGAAATCTTTGTTGATAAAGGTAACCTAGATCGTGCAGGCCATGCGATGACATCTTTGATCAACTCGATGAAGTGGGATGAGGAACGCTTTGGCCTGGAATACGATCTGGATATTTACATGATCGTTGCTGTTGATTTCTTCAACATGGGTGCAATGGAAAACAAAGGCTTGAACATTTTTAACTCAAAATATGTGCTGGCGAACGATCAAACTGCGACAGATCGTGATTATTTAGGCATCGAAGCTGTGATCGGTCATGAGTACTTCCACAATTGGACTGGAAACCGTGTCACTTGTCGTGACTGGTTCCAACTAAGTCTAAAAGAAGGCTTAACCGTATTCCGTGACCAAGAATTCTCTTCTGACTTAGGCTCTCGTGCTGATAACCGTATTGATAACGTACGTATTATTCGTGGTCCTCAATTTGCGGAAGATGCAAGCCCAATGTCTCACCCGATTCGTCCTGACAAAGTCATTGAGATGAATAACTTCTACACGCTAACGGTGTATGAAAAGGGCAGCGAAGTTATTCGTATGTACCATACACTCCTTGGCGAAGAGGGCTTCCAAAGAGGAATGAAACTTTATTTTGAACGTCACGATGGTACCGCCGCGACGTGTGAAGACTTTGTTTCTGCAATGGAAGATGCCACCGGTGTTGATTTAAAACAGTTCCGTCTGTGGTACAGCCAATCGGGTACACCAACGCTGCGCGTAAATAGCGAATACAACGCTGATGCAAAAACTTACGCACTAACGGTAGAGCAATTTACGGAGCCGACGCAAGACCAAGCAGAAAAACAAGCGCTGCATATCCCGTTCGATATCGAGTTGTATGATTCGAAAGGTCAAGTTATCCCATTGATGAGTAACGGTGAATCTGTTCATAACGTGCTGGATATTAAACAAGATAAGCAAACGTTCGTATTTGAAAATGTCGAAGAACAGCCAGTGCCATCTTTGTTGCGTGAATTCTCGGCACCAGTCAAATTAGAATACGATTACAGCGATGACGAGTTAGTCTTCTTGATGAAGCACGCAACGAACGATTTTGCTCGATGGGACGCTAGCCAAATGCTATTGGCTAAATACATTCGTCAGAATGTGAAAAACGTTCAAGCGGGACAAGAAGTATCGCTTTCTGAAGGTGTGATAGATGCTTTCCGCGGTGTGCTGTTGGATGAAACGCTTGAGCCAGCTTTCATTGCTCAAGTTTTCTCTATGCCTTCAATCAATGAGATTACTGGTTGGTACCAGCAAATTGATATCGATGCCGTAGACAAAGTCCTAAACAGCATTACAGTGTCACTTTCCAAAGAGTTAGAAGATGAGCTAAGTGCGACTTATCACACGCTTAAGCAAACAGAGTATACGATCGACCATGCTGCTATTGGCAAGCGTGCTTTACGTAACCGTTGCCTTCAGTACCTTACACATACGGAAAAAGGTAATGATTTAGTCAACGCGCAGTACGCATCTGCAAATAACATGACAGATACGATTGCTGCGATGAGTGCTGCAAATAACGCTCAGCTCGAGTGTCGTGAAGCACTTATGGCTGATTACAGCGATAAATGGAAGCACGATGGTTTGGTTATGGATAAGTGGTTTGCACTGCAAGGTAGCAATCCTGCAGAGGATGCTCTTGAAAAAGTAAAAGCAACCATGAACCACGAAGCATTTAGTTTGAAAAATCCGAACCGTACGCGCAGCTTAATTGGCTCGTTCTTAAGTGCGAACCCTGTACGTTTCCATGATAAATCCGGTGTAGGTTACCAGTTTGCCGGTGAAATTCTTCGCCAACTAAATGATTCGAACCCACAAGTAGCTTCTCGAATGATTGATCCTTTGCTTAAGTTCCGTAAATACGATGAAGCTCGCCAAGCAATGATTCGTGCAGAACTTGAAAAGCTCAAAGCAATGGATAATCTTGCTAAAGATCTATTCGAAAAAGTGACTAAAGCACTAGACGAATAGTAAACAACACAATAGGGTGGTCATTAAGGCCACCTTATTTGTTTATGTCACTTAGTTTTCACTTCATGAACTATTACTACTTCAATCTCAACATTTCATATCAAACGTTTTTATCTCATTATTCTGGTGCGGCAAGTGTTGTTCAAGTTGTCACACACAACGGTTTGCGTTTGCAGTTACCCGCCGCGAGATTTAGACCATTTCTTAGTCAATTGGGCGTTAGAGGCCAGTTTAGACTAACAACTGACCAAAATAATAAGTTTCTTAAGTTAGAAACTCTGTGATGTATTGTATTTGCAGAGAGTTAAATAGGAATCTTAGTCACAGAATCGGACATTTCACCTCTTACCACTACGATTAGTTGTTAAACATTTGTAATTATGCTTTTACAATGGGCACATGCATTACCTATGCTTAGTTTCTAAGGTAACAACCTAGCTACTAAGTCCCCCTACAAAACAACAATTCTAATGTGGAGTGTGAATATGACCGCGCGTGAAAATGTAGTGCCGGTTCTGCTTGAAAAGGTTTACCAACTGATTCAAGACAAACTCGAGCTTTCTCACCAAACGCTTGTAACTAAACTTGCTCAACACTTATTCAGTAACATTGCTGATGATGATCTAATTCAGCGAAACGAATCCGACCTTTATGGTGCTGTCGTTAGCCTTTGGCACCATATCAATGAAAAAAAACCAGAAGAGATTTCGGTTCGAGTATTTAACCCGACCGTAAGTCGTCAAGGCTGGCAATCCACACACACAATCGTAGAAATTGTTGTTCCAGATAGTCCATTCTTAGTGGACTCAGTCAAAATGGCTTTAGCACGTTTGGATCTTGTTTGTCACCTAATGTTGAATAACCCAACACAGATTCAGCGTGATAAAAAAGGCCAAGTTACAGACGTAAACGGTGAGGGTGGTGTTCTTCAATCACTTTTCCACATAGAGGTAGACCGCCTTACTAGTAAAGACGAGATGCAAGCGCTTAAAGAAGAGCTGTTAAGAATTCTATCTGATACTCGCTTAGTCGTTGATGACTGGAAGCAGATGGTTGATAAGCTTAAGTTTGTTACTGATGAACTTGAGAAAAATAAAGATCGTGTTTCTATCCAAACTGATCGTATGGATGAAACGATCGCATTTCTTCGTTGGCTAGAAGATCATAACTTTACCTTTATGGGTTATAAAGATTATGACTTAAAAGAGGTCAATGGTGATACCGAACTTGTT
The DNA here is from genome assembly GCF_033338675.1 of Vibrio sp. Vb1574. Taxonomy (NCBI): domain Bacteria; kingdom Pseudomonadati; phylum Pseudomonadota; class Gammaproteobacteria; order Vibrionales; family Vibrionaceae; genus Vibrio; species Vibrio sp. Vb1574. The sequence continues at coordinate 180,589 of NZ_JAWOTC010000006.1, read as the reverse complement.
CCTGCTAAAGAAAAAGGACTAGGTCTGTTTGCTGATGACAAGCGCGTGCGTAGCGTCAAGCTCTCTGAATTATCAGATTCAGCGCGATTAGAAGCGAAAAAACCATACGCTCTGATCATCACCAAAGGTAACAAAGCATCTCGTATCCACCGTCCGGCTTATACTGATTACATCGGTATTAAGAAGTTTGATGAAAACGGTAAAGTAATAGGTGAGCATCGCTTTACTGGTTTATATACCTCCGCCGTTTACAACCAAGCGGTACAAAGTATTCCTTTGATCCGCGAAAAAGTTGACCGTATCCTTGAAGCAAGTGGATACCGTCACGGATCATACTCATACAAAGCATTGCACAATATCTTAGAAAACTACCCACGCGACGAGTTGCTTCAAGCTAATGAAGAAGAGCTGCTTGAGGTGGGAATGGGTGTTGTACAAATGCAAGATCGTGACTTGCTGCGTTTGTTTGTTCGTAAAGACCCATTTGGTCGTTTCTTCAGTTGCATGGTTTATGTCACTAAAGATCGTTACAACACAGAATTGCGTCGTCAAACTCAACGCATTCTTAAGCAGTACTTTGGTTGCGAGCAAGAGGTTGAATTTACAACGTACTTCTCAGAAAGCCCACTAGCGAGAACACATTACATTGTTCGTGTAGACAATAACAACATTGACGTAGACGTGAAAAAGATCGAGCAAAATCTAATGGAAGTTTCTACCTCTTGGGATGACAGACTAAAAGAATCCATCATTGCTAACTTTGGTGAAAGTAAAGGCCTTCCTCTTTCAAAAGAATATATGAGTGCGTTCCCTCGCTCATACAAAGAGGACATGATGCCAGGTTCTGCGGTTGCAGATATCGAGCGCTTAGAAGCGTTAAGTGATGATAATAAACTTGGCATGTTGTTCTACCGACCTCAAGAAGAGGGTGCAGATTCCAAAGCTGTCCGCTTAAAGTTATACCATCGCGATGAACCAATTCACCTTTCTGACGTAATGCCGATGTTGGAAAACCTTGGTTTGCGTGTGATTGGCGAATCGCCATATGAGATCGAGAAAAACAACGGGCAGACTTTCTGGATCCTTGACTTCTCTATGCTGCATAAGAGCGAGAAAACCGTTGACCTTCGTGAAGCTCGTGATCGTTTCCAACAAGCATTTGCTGCCATTTGGGCGGGTAATCTTGAAAGTGATGGTTTCAACCGATTGTTATTAGGTGCGTCTTTATCTGGCCGTGAGATTTCCATTCTTCGCGCTTACGCACGATACATGCGCCAAGTCGGCTTCCCATTCAGTCAGCAGTACATCGAAGACACGCTAAGCCACTACCCAGACTTAGCGACAGGTCTAGTCAAGCTGTTCACCAAGCGATTTGATCCGAAACACAAAGGCAGCGAGAAAGGCCAAAACGATCTAATTAAAAAGCTAACAGAGCAGTTGGATCGTGTAGAGAGCTTGGATGATGATCGTATTATTCGTCGTTATATTGAAATGATCATGGCGACGCTTCGTACCAACTACTACCAAGTAGACGAGAATAAGCAGCCTAAGCCTTGGTTATCTTTGAAAATGAAGCCAAGCGATATTCCTGAGATTCCGCAGCCTGTACCTGCATTCGAGATCTTTGTTTACGCACCAGATATTGAAGGTGTTCACCTTCGTGGTGGAAAAGTGGCTCGTGGTGGTTTGCGTTGGTCAGATCGTCAAGAAGACTTCCGTACGGAGATTCTTGGCTTAGTAAAAGCGCAACAGGTTAAGAACACTGTAATTGTACCAGTGGGTGCAAAAGGCGGCTTCGTTTGTAAACGCCAGCCATCTCTCACCACTCGTGATGAAATTTTTGCGGAAGGTCAGCGTTGTTACAAACGCTTTATCCGTGCACTGCTAGATGTGTCAGATAACATCATTGAAGGAGAAGTAGTACCACCACAAAACGTTGTTCGTCACGATGAAGATGACCCATATCTAGTAGTGGCTGCCGATAAAGGCACAGCAACCTTCTCAGATTTGGCAAACTCTGTTTCTGCAGAATATAACTTCTGGCTAGGTGACGCATTCGCTTCAGGTGGTTCAAACGGTTACGATCACAAAGCAATGGGTATCACCGCAAAAGGTGGTTGGGAATCTGTTAAGCGTCACTTCCGTGAAATGGGCATCAACTGTCAGACCACTGATTTTACTGCAATCGGTGTAGGTGATATGGCAGGTGACGTGTTCGGTAACGGTATGCTGTTATCGAAGCATATTCGATTGCAAGCTGCGTTTAACCACATGCACATCTTTATTGATCCAAATCCAGATTCAGCCAGCAGCTGGGAAGAGCGTAACCGCTTGTTTAATCTGCCAAGATCAAGCTGGGAAGATTACAACAAAGACTTGATCTCTCAAGGTGGTGGCATCTTCTCTCGTCGATCAAAATCGATCCAGTTGACGCCAGAAATTCAGAAAATGTTAGGTACTAAGAAAGCATCTTTAGCGCCTAACGATCTGATAAAGATGATCTTGAAAATGAAAGTCGATCTGCTTTGGAATGGTGGTATCGGCACTTACGTTAAATCATCGACAGAAACTCATACAGATGTTGGTGACCGTGCTAACGACATGCTGCGCATTGACGGCCGTGACTTAAGAGCCAAAGTGGTTGGCGAAGGTGGTAACTTGGGTATGACTCAGCTTGGTCGTATCGAATACGCACTAACTGGCGGTCGAGTGAACACGGACTTCGTTGATAACGTAGGTGGCGTTGACTGTTCGGATAATGAAGTCAACATCAAGATCTTCCTCAATGGACTGGTTTCAAATGGCGATCTTACGGTTAAGCAACGTAACCAAATTCTAGAGTCTATGGAAGACGAAGTGGGTGAAATTGTCTTGGATGATGCTTACCGTCAGTCGGAGTCGATCTCTGTTACTGAACAGCAAGGTGTTGGCATTGTTAAGGAGCAAATTCGATTCATCCACACTATGGAGAAAGCAGGGTACTTGGATCGTGCTCTCGAATACATTCCTGATGATGAAACGCTAATCGAGCGTGAAAAACAGGGACTAGGTCTGACTCGCCCTGAGCTATCAGTGTTAGTTGCCTACGGTAAAATGGTACTTAAACAGCAACTTGTTACGGATGAAATCGCAAATGATGAATTCCATGCAAAACAACTTGTTGAATATTTCCCAAGTGCGTTACGACGTAACTATAAAGATCAAATGGTTAATCACCCACTGCGAGCTGAAATTATCGCTACAGCATTGGCTAACCAGATGGTTAATGAAATGGGCTGTAACTTCGTTACTCGTTTGCAAGAAGAAACTGGTGCAAGTGTTGTCGATATTGCCAACGCTTACAGTGCGGCTAGAGAAATCTTTGATTTAGAAGAAATCCTCAAGCAAACTCGCAAACTTGATAACGTTGCGACAGCGCAAGCTCAATACGAAATTATGTTTTACGTGCGCCGAGCACTGCGTCGAATTGCACGCTGGTTGCTTCGTAACCGTAGCGGCAAATGCACGGTCGGTGAGTTGATTGCTATCTACAAGCAAGATGTCAATGTTATCACTGAAACCCTAGACACTATGTTAGTTGAGTCTGAAGTTGAAGAACACAATGAGTTGGCTCAAGGTTGGATAGAGAAAGGGGTTGAAGAGAAACTCGCTCACCAAGTTGCCCGCTTATCAAGCTTACAATCTGCACTGGATATTTCATCAGTAGCAAGTGAAACAGGTAAAACGGTTGAGCAAGCATCGAAACTCTACTTTAACTTGGGTGACCGTTTATCGTTGCATTGGTTCTTGAAGCAAATTAATAGCCAAGCCGTTGATAACAACTGGCAAGCACTTGCAAGAGCGGCATTCCGTGAAGATCTGGACTGGCAACAACGTCAACTTACCGCTCAGGTACTGACTTGTGGCTGCTCAACCGAAGAGCTTGACGTGATGGCTGCGTTAGAAGATTGGATTGAAACTAACGAGCAATCGTTGCACCGCTGGGAGAGTATCTTAAACGAGTTCAAAGTTGGCTCAGTACACGAATTTGCTAAGTTCTCTGTAGCACTTCGAGAGCTAGTACTTTTAAACCTCAACTGCTCATCGAAAGAGTAGTGGAATAATCAAGTCATAAGTAAAAGCCTCGTTATTTAACGGGGCTTTTTATTATCTATTATTCACATTTGGAACGAAAATAGTTACATTGTCACATTGAATTGAAATTAAAACAGAGTGAAATCGATTGCTTTTAAGCGGTTAGTTACGATTTTTATCGCAGAAACTTGATTGTAATTGTTTGTTTTATATTTAAAAATCTTATAAAGATATAGGTTTTTACTTATTACGTTCATTTTCATTGAATTACGATGAAAAACGGTAAATAATATTGTCCCGTTTATACGGGGCTTTTTTCTTTCGGAGGCACAATGCTTTACCGTCTAGCCAGAACTGGCTTTTTCCAACTCGATGCCGAGAAGGCACATGATCTTGCAATCAAGAACTTCCAACGCTTTAACGGCACACCACTTGATCTCTTTTACCGCCAACAGTTACCAACTCGTCCAGTTGAGTGTATGGGTCTAACATTCCGTAACCCTGTTGGTCTTGCGGCTGGTTTAGATAAAAACGGCGAATGTATTGAAGCATTTGATGCCATGGGCTTTGGCTTTGTCGAAGTCGGCACTGTAACGCCACGACCACAACCAGGTAATGATAAACCACGCTTATTCCGTTTAGTGGAAGCAGAAGGGATCATCAACCGCATGGGCTTTAATAACCTAGGCGTTGATAATTTGATCGAGAATGTTAAACGAGCAAAATTCAATTGTGTTCTCGGAATTAATATCGGTAAAAATAAAGATACGCCAATTGAGAAAGGGGCAGAGGACTACCTGATTTGTATGGAAAAAGTGTATGAGTATGCTGGCTATATTGCAGTAAACATCTCATCGCCAAACACTCCAGGTCTTCGTTCACTTCAATATGGTGAAGCGCTTGATGAACTGCTTTCCGAATTAAAAGCGAAACAAGCGGAGTTATCAGAGAAGTACAACAAGTATGTCCCGTTAGCATTAAAGATTGCGCCAGATTTAAGTGACGATGAAATCTGCCAAATCTGCGATTCTTTATTGAAAAACAATATAGATGGTGTGATCGCGACTAACACAACTTTGGATCGCACGATCGTAGAAGGGATGAGACACGCCAATGAGGCAGGTGGCTTGAGTGGTCGCCCTGTGCAATCACGCTCTACGGAGGTCTTACGTAAGCTTCATGAAGAGCTTGGAGACAAACTTCCAATTATCGGTGTTGGTGGTGTAGATTCCTATGTTGCAGCCAAAGAAAAGATCATGGCAGGCGCTAAACTTGTTCAAGTCTACACTGGCTTTATTTACCACGGCCCAGGTCTCGTACGTGATATTGTTAAGAATCTTTAACACATACATCAAAAACTACTGAAAAATCAGTACCTGTTACATAAAAAAGAGGACTTTGTTTCCTCTTTTTTTTTATCCGTTCGTTTGTAGAATTTAAAAATCACGAGTAGGTAATTAAGCGTCTTACCTCTTTACCACTGATTTAACTAGTCAAGAGAGAACGGAATAATGCTTAAACCCAGCGACAAATGGAATTGGTATTTTGACGAGCAAAAAGCTTGCTTAATGCTGGATCTGGGGGAGGAAATGATTTTCCAAACCAATCTATCCCGAAAATTGTTGGTTAACTGTGCCTTCTCAAACAGTGAATTTACCGTTGATGACGCCAGCGCATTTCAAACGTTTAATGAGCGCATTCGTTGTCTCGATATCAGTGAATATCGCCAAGCTGAATTAACACTGTATTGTGTTGCTGCAAAGCGTTTTCATAAACCTGTACAGCCTAAGAGCTGGTTCTTCGATGCACAGTCCTCTGATTATGAACCTCAAGAAGGGGACATGGTCTTTCTCACAAATCAATATTCTGATGGTATGTTCATCGTTCTAGAACCAGGCGAAACATCGAGCTTATGTGCTTATGTTAACCAAGAAGCCTTTGTTCTTGATGGCAATAAGGCGCTTCAATTTGGGCAGCCGATTAAAGTAATGTATGATCGCATGGCTTGTGCAAACCACCTCTTTGCAATGACCCCTATGGCAATGGTGGGTTAAAGCGGTTTAATTTTTCTTTATTTCGTTCCTTTGTTTGCCTTAATCGACCTTATTGGGTCGATTTTTTTTGTCCTTTCCTCTGACACTCCAATCCGAAAGACCATGAAACTGTTTGTTTTCTATGCATGCAAACATGAAGCTGGTCACTTTTATTTTACTTATTTCAATTTGATTACTCCTTTAATTAGGCAACCTAGCGCCTAAAACAACCCTATTTATTCCCCTATAAAGGGCATTTGTAAGTAATTTACATCAACCAATCACGACTGGTATATACCAAAATGCATGTAAATAAGTATTCACTTCTTCTAAAGGAAACAAAATACGTTCATGAATGAAAAACATTCAAACTAAAGATGTTGAAAGTTTTAGATCATTTGAGTGGTGATGATTTGAACTAACGGGTGGGAAAATACCTTTAAAAACGAGGCATTGATCGTAAAGTCAGGTATAATTGAAGCCATTTTTTATCAGCGAAAGAACACTATGAATCAATATCTCGCGGTAACTTCAAATGGCATGGAAAATTTGCTTGTTGAAGAACTGACTAAACTAGGCATTGAAAATGCGAAACCAGTACAGGCAGGCGTAAAATTTAAAGCGACAAACGAACAGGTTTATCGCTGTTGTTTGTGGAGCCGTTTAGCGTCTCGATTTGTACGTGTTTTATCTGAGTTCACGTGTAACAACGACATGGACTTGTATCTATCCACTTCCACTATTAACTGGGTTAACCAATTTCATAGCTCTAAACGCTTTGTTGTGGACTTTAACGGCACAAACCGTGAGATTAGAAATAGCCAATACGGAGCTATGAAGGTCAAAGATGGCATCGTAGATTGCTTTGAGAATAAAGGCTTGCCACGTCCTAATATCAGCAAAGAACGCCCAGATATTCGTATTCACGTTCGTTTGCATAAAGATAAAGCGTTGCTTGGGATAGACATGGTAGGTAGTGGTCTTCATCAGCGTGGTTATCGACCAGAATCGGGTCGTGCGCCATTACGTGAAACGCTTGCTTCTGCGATTATCATGCGTTGTGGCTGGGATGGGCATCAACCATTACTCGATCCAATGTGTGGTTCTGGTACTTTGCTTATTGAAGCGGCAATGATGGCAGCCAACATGGCACCTGGCGTTAAGCGCAAACAATGGGGCTTCGAAGTTTTGGAAGACTTTGAACCGGAGACCTGGGCTGAGATTAAATCAGAGGCTAATGTTCAAGCTAGACGGGGTGTCAAGAAAGTTGACGCTAAGTTTTTTGGATTCGATAACGACCCCAAAGTATTAAAAGTCGCTCAAGAAAACGCCCGCAGAGCAGGTGTTGAAGAGTTGATTGAGTTTGCGCAAGGTGATGCTGCAACTATTACTCGTCCCGCAGGATTTGAACACGGTGTTATCGTTTCAAACCCACCTTACGGTGAGCGTCTAGGAACTGAGCCGGGGCTGATTGCGCTCTATACCGCATTCGGTGGACAGCTAAAATCTGAGTTTGGCGGATGTAAAGCATCTATCTTCTCGAGCTCAGACGAGCTCTTGAGTTGCCTTCGTATGCGCGCTGATAAACAGTTTAAATTGAACAACGGTGCGTTACCGTGTCACCAAAAGAACTACAGCATTGCCGAGCGCAGCGCTGATGAAGTTAAAGGTGCAGATACTAACGTTCAAATCGCACCAGACTTCTCAAACCGTTTGAAGAAAAACATTGGCAAGATTGGCAAGTGGGCTCGTAAAGAGAAACTAGACTGCTATCGTATCTACGATGCAGACCTTCCAGAATACAACGTAGCGATCGACGTGTACGGCGATCAAATTGTGATTCAAGAGTACGCAGCACCTAAGAACATCCCTGAAGAAAAAGCCAAGCGTCGTCTAACGGACATTATCCGTGCGACGATTCAGGTGACCGGTGTTGAAGCGAACAAAGTTGTACTGAAAGTTCGTGAGAAGCAGAAAGGTCGAAGCCAGTACCAAAAATTAGGTCAGGTATCAGAGACGCTCGAAGTAAACGAGTACGGTGTGAAGCTGATCGTGAACCTTCATGACTACCTAGACACAGGCCTGTTCTTGGATCATAAGATCACTCGTCGTCGTCTTGGCGAAATGGCACAGGGTAAAGATTTCCTTAACTTGTTTGCTTACACTGGTAGTGCAACAGTGCACGCTGCAGTTGGTGGTGCGCGTTCCACTACAACTGTCGATATGTCAAACACCTACTTGAACTGGGCGAAAGACAATATGCAGCTTAATGGCTGTGTAGGGCGCCAACATAAATATGAACAAGCGGACTGTTTGCAATGGCTAGAAAACGCAAAAGGTGAGTACGACTTGATCTTTATTGACCCACCTACGTTCTCTAACTCTAAGCGTATGGAAACATCATTCGATGTACAACGTGACCACATTAAGCTAATGAAGAACCTCAAACGTTTACTGAGAAGTGAAGGCACAATCGTATTTTCAAATAACAAACGTCACTTCAAGATGGATGAAGAATCACTCGCTGAATTGGGTTTGAAGGCTCAGAATATTTCTTCTCAAACGTTACCATTAGATTTTTCGCGTAATAAACAGATTCATAACTGTTGGCTAGTAACGCACGCGTAGTATAAACAAAAGGATTAATACGTGCTGATATTGTATAGCACGGAGGGATGCCATCTTTGTGAGATGGCATTTGCTCTAGTAGACCAAGTCGGTTTGGCCGAGCAAACAGATATCATTGATATTGCGTTCGATGATGTACTATTTTCTCGTTACGGCGTCATAATACCCGTATTAAAATATCAAGATTCTGAGTTGAACTGGCCGTTTGACTTAGAACAACTCACACATTGGTTGGATAATAATGGCATTACTTACCATTCATAACGCACAACTTGCATTTGGTGACCACCCATTGCTAGACAAAGCGGAGTTCGCTCTTCAAGAAAACGAACGCGTTTGTTTAGTTGGTCGTAACGGAGCAGGTAAGTCCACGTTAATGAAAGTGCTTGCCGGCGACATTTTGTTGGATGATGGCAAGATTCAAATAACTCAAGACGTAGTAGTTTCTCGGCTTGAACAAGATCCACCGCGCAATCAAGAGGGTACGGTTTACGAATACGTATCTGGCGGTTTGGCTGAAATCGGCGAACAATTGAAGATCTATCACGATCTTCTCGATCTTGTTGCTCAAGACCCAAGTGAGAAGAACATTAACCGTTTGGCGAAAGTTCAAGAGCAACTTGATCATTCTAACGCTTGGCGCTTTGATGACCGTGTTAAGAACGTACTTGGCGCTTTAAAACTAAGCCCAGAAACCAAACTGACCGATCTATCCGGTGGCTGGCAACGTAAAGCTGCTTTAGCTCGTGCGCTGGTTTGTGATCCTGATGTATTGCTTCTTGATGAACCAACAAACCATCTCGATGTGACAACGATCGAATGGTTAGAGAACTTCTTAAAAGACTTCAAAGGCTCGATCATCTTTATTTCTCACGACCGTGCATTCATCAAGTCGATGGCGACACGCATCGTTGACTTAGATCGCGGTCAATTAGCTTCTTTCCCTGGTAATTACGAACAGTATTTGAATGACAAAGAAGAAATGCTTCGCGTCGAAGAAATGCAAAATGCTGAGTTCGATAAGAAACTAGCGCAGGAAGAAGTGTGGATTCGTCAAGGCATTAAAGCACGTCGTACTCGTAATGAAGGCCGTGTTCGAGCCCTTAAAAAACTTCGTGAAGAGCGTCGTGACCGTCGTGAAGTTCAAGGTAAAGTTAACCTAAACATCGATGATGCTTCTCGTTCAGGTAAGATTGTATTTGAAGCAGAAAATGTATCTTTTGCTTACGAAGGCAAGACAATTGTCGACGACTTTAGCTTTAACATCATGCGTGGTGACCGTATTGCACTTATCGGACCAAATGGCTGCGGTAAGAGTACGGTACTTAAATTGCTACTAGGGCAATTGGAAGCGCAGTCTGGTCGTTTACACTGCGGAACAAAATTAGAAGTCGCGTACTTTGATCAGTACCGAGAGATTTTGGATCCAGAAAAGACAGTGATCGATAACTTAGCGGATGGGAAACAAGAAGTAATGGTTGGGGGACGTCAGCGTCATGCGCTGAGTTATCTTCAAGACTTCTTATTTGCACCTAAGCGCGCCAGAACCCCGGTTAAGGCACTTTCTGGTGGTGAGAAAAACCGATTATTGCTAGCCCGTATCTTGTTGAAACCAAACAACTTACTTATTCTTGATGAACCAACTAACGATTTGGATATCGAAACGTTGGAACTTTTAGAAGAAATGCTTGCCAATTATCAGGGTACATTATTGTTAGTGAGTCACGACCGTGAGTTCGTAGACAACACAGTAACAACCAGCTGGATTTTTGAGGGTAACGGTATAATCGAAGAGTTCGTTGGTGGTTATCATGATGCTAAACAGCAGCGTGACCAAGTTCTTGCTTCGCGCAGTCAGGTTGAAAAACCAACAAAGAAAGAGAAAGTGGTTGAGGAAACTCCCAAAACTACGCAACCTAAGAACAATTCGAAGAAGTTATCGTATAAGCTGCAAAGAGAATTAGAGGCTCTACCAGCTAAACTTGAACAATTAGAGTCGGATATCGAGAGCCTTCAGGAGCAAGTGAACGATCCAGAGTTCTTTGCTAAACCTGTAGAGCAAACTCAGCCGGTATTGGAACAGCTTGCTGCATTAGAGCAGGAGTTGGAAATCGCATTCGAGAGATGGGAAGAACTCGAAGCAATGCAACAGGATAGTTAAGAATTCAATGAATTGTAGTAATAAATTCAAATTGACCGCCATTGCAATGATGGTTGGTACCACAATGAACGCACAGGCGGCATTGTATCAAGTTGTTGAGGTTTCACCTCAGGATCATGGTTCAAACGGTGACTACCAAACGGCTTACGGGGTTGCAATTCAACAGGGCAATGCAGGTACAGATCCTTCAACAGGTTCACCTTTCGCTCTAGGCTGCTTTGATGCAGCAGCAAACTGCACGCCAGAGCAGTTTAAACTTGCAATGGAAACTCGCACTACACCGATTTCAGCGACACAAGCCGTGGATGGGAACAGCTATCGTGAAGAAATCCCATTCGGATTAGACGCTGGCTTTTATTACATCCAAGAACTCAAAGACTTTGAGCGTTACTGTTACAACCAGCTTCGCTATTCCACCTGTGACTCATGGGCTTCAGTAAACTGGACGCCGTGGAATAAAGAACGTAGTAAAGACTTTACTTCTAATGCGTTAGCGTTCATAGAAGAAGATTCTGCTGCTTATAAAAATGAATATAACAATGTTATCAACCAGCTTACCGAGGATGGTGCAGCTGTCGGTAATCAGAGTAAAGTTAGCACAAAAAATACTTCTACATTAGAAACACGAAATACCGTAGTTGCACCAGTAGAGCCAAATATTCTTACTGGCGATGGTGACGCAAGTGTTGTGCAAAGCCATGCTTGGAGCACAGACGGCAATTTTACTGTTGGCAGTGTTTCTCGAACAGCAAGCAATACCAATGGATCTCACCACACATCAAAAGCAGCGATTTGGGATCAAAGCGGAACCGTCAGTGAATTGGCTTGGCCAAGTGGCACATCTAAAGATGGAGAAAGGTTAGCTCAAGGGAGCATGCGTGACCTTGTCACTGATGGAACTACGGTCTATGGCGTAGGTTACAACACTTACAGTGATGATAACTACCTGAATGCGACTGTTTTTGTCGGAACTCTAGAAGCCGAAGGTAGCGTTGAAAACGCAACTTGGAAAAACAAAGTTGTTGTAGGAGCTAGACAGCGCGAGGGTGATGATACGGTTCATACAAACTCACGATTAACCGACGTTAACTCTAATTTTGTTGCTATTGGTGAAGCAAAACGTTCGGGCGGATACTTAATGCCAACGGGCTCTGCTCCGAATCGTCTCTTTATCGTAGATGATGTTCGTAAGGATTCTATTAGCGCTTTTTACCCAACTACTGGCATTTTCTTTAGCGGTGCGGGCGGTAAGATGGGCGGTATCAACTCTTACAATGAAATCGTCGGGCAACTTGATGCAGAAACGACTCGTGAAGACGATGGCAAGCCACGTCGTAAGCGCGGTTTTATCTATCCATATAGCCTAGGTGGCGAGACTAGTGAACGTGCTGCAACATTGTTTAATGGAAAAGCTTGGTTCCTAGACAGTTTGACTAATGGCGGTGATTACTCTGAACAAAACAATCAGTTCCGTATTATCGACGCAACTGATATCAATGATGCAGGTGTGATCTCTGGTACAGCTATGAAATGTGCAGGTGGTTATAGCACAACAGCAAACAATGCGACATGTAGCTCTGAAGAGCAAATTGTAGCAGTCAAACTAGTACCTATTGCTGACGCAACTAAGGACGACATCGTATCTCGAAGCATTGACTCAACGACGACAGAGCGTCAAGGTGCAGGCCTTGGTTGGTTAGCTTTGACCATGCTTGGATTGTTTGGGTTCCGTAGAAAATAGTTAAAAATCGTCAGTAATTTTTAAATCAAGCAGATGCTCACACATTTGAGTCTCTGCTTTTTTTATGCCTTGAGAAATTGCCTACTTTGATCGATTCTTATAAGTGGAGTCATAAAAACTCCATCAAAGTTTCACAATAACAGCTGTACGTTAGTAAATGGACCTGTATGAGGAATTAACTATGAAGAGACAAAAGCGTGATCGCCTAGAACGAGCTCAATCTCAAGGCTACAAAGCTGGGTTGAATGGAAGGTCTCAAGAGGCTTGCCCATATCAACAAGTTGATGCTCGGTCGTATTGGTTAGGTGGTTGGCGTGATGCCAGAGATGAAAGACAATCTGGTCTCTACAAATAAACTCTCCACATACAAAAAGAAGGATTCGAAAGGGCTCTACGGAGCCTTTTCTACATTATAGGGACATAGGGAAGTAGGTTAACACTCGACAACAAAAAGGCTCCTAAATAGGAGCCTTAATAAATCGATTAAAATCGAGATTAGAAGCTTGAAGTATCTTGGAACAAGCCAACTTTCAAATCTTTTGCTACGTAGATTTCTTTGCCGTCCACACATACACGACCGTCGGCCAAACCCATCACAAGTTTACGGTTTACAACGCGTTTCATGTGGATTTCGTACGTCACTTTTTTCGCTGTTGGCAGGATCTGACCTGTAAACTTCACTTCGCCAACACCCAGAGCACGACCTTTTCCTTTGCCACCAACCCAGCCAAGGAAGAAACCAACAAGTTGCCACATCGCATCAAGGCCAAGACAACCCGGCATTACTGGGTCGCCAGGGAAGTGGCAGTCAAAGAACCACAAATCTGGAGTAATATCCAATTCCGCCAAGATCAAACCTTTACCAAAATCGCCTTCAGTCTCAGACATTTTAGTAACACGATCCATCATTAGCATGTTTGGCGCAGGAAGCTGAGGGTAACCAGGCCCAAACAGTTCGCCTTGGCTAGAAGCAAGTAGATCGTCACGGTTATAAGAATCACGTTTGTTTTGCATTATCAATTACTCCAATTTTTGATAGCTGCATCTTAGTGAACACGTGTACGCTAAACAACTCCGATCAGTACTAGACAAACCAGTTTTTGATGCGCTGCACAATTCCTTCTGGATGCTCATGTCTTTCAAAGTTTTCAATACGTTCCGCTATTTTGCCAATAATGCTATCGTCTTCACCTCTAAAAGGTTTATTCATTACAATCGGAATAGCTTCATCTACGGTAGAAACGGACCAAATATGGAACTCACCATTTTTAATGCTTTCTATTACATCTTTATGTAATGCAAGGTGTTTAAGGTTTGATTTTGGCATCACAACACCTTGATTTCCTGTAAAACCTTGATGTTTACAAACCTGATAAAAGCCTTCAATTTTTTCGTTCAAGCCACCGACGGCTTGCACTCGACCAAACTGATCAACAGCTCCTGTAACAGCAACTTGTTGATTAATTGGAGATTCAGATAAAGCACTCACCAAGCAACAAAGTTCTGCAAGAGATGCGCTGTCACCATCAACTTCACTATAAGACTGTTCAAATACGATGGAGGCAGAGTAAGGCAGTGGTTCATCCAGTTTCAGAGCAGAGCTCAAGAAAGCTTGCATAATCATCATGCCTTTTGCATGTAGATTGCCTCCAAGCTCAGCTTTGCGCTCAACATCGGAAACATCGCCATCACCAAAATGAATTACACAAGATATTCGTGCAGGCTCACCATAGCTGACAGGGTGCCCAGCCATATCAATAACGGTTAGGCCATTGATTTGACCAACTTGTTCCCCAGTTGTCTCAATGATGACTTGTCCATCTAAAATATCGTACACGGCACGCTGAGGAAGGTAAGATTCTCGGTAATACTTGTCGTCAATCGCTTTATCTAACGACTTGTAATCTAATGCGTGACCATCACTGAACTGGCTGGCAAGCGTTAGAAGTTGAGAGTGCCACATTACTCCTAAAGGCAGATAATGTTGATCTTCAGTAAATCTCATACCGGCTAGCAACAATCTTCTAAAACCACATTCAGTTAAGTGAGGCAGCTGATATTGAGAACATATCCAGTTCACTAAACCAAAGTAATCTGTCAAATTCTGCTCTGACAGATGAATATCTTCTTCAACTTCCGTATACATGGCAAAGCCAGAACAGAAGTCTTCATCGATGTATTCTAGCTCTGCTAACTGACTTCTTTCTCCTGTTACAATCAGTTTTACATCATAAGCTTTAGCTTGCGGTACTGAAGTAGGTAAACGAGTAGGGCTTAGGTTCAGTGGCTCGATAAGGTTTTGTTGAATTGCAGACTTTATATTTGGCCAAAGCCCTGGGTTAGCCAAAATTAGATTAGCCGGTACAATTAAGTAACCGTTATCTGCCTGTGAAATTAAACCAGGTTGGAAGGCAATATCACCACTTACATCAACACTGTAACGGTCAAATAAACGTTTGGCATCAAGTGATTCCGAAAAAACTATCGCAGCGTTAGACTGGCTCTGAAGAGCTTTACTGATGAACTCTCTATATACAGAATTATCTACGCAGTTAATGAGTAGTACTCGCGTCAATCCGGAAATTTTTGAAAAACGAGATATCGTTGCCGACATTCTCGGTTGGAGATCAGTAAAAGACTTCTTTGGTAACGAAGGTGCAGACTTTAAAAGTGCTTCGTACTGCTCAAGTGAAGGTGTTACGTCTTGCCAATTAAGTTGGTTCATTAAAATTCATCGTAATTCAATCTTGCCGACATTATAACGAAACGGACTATAACACCCTAGCACCAATTTGGTTTGCTCTCGGCATTCATCTCTCAATGAACAATACTTAGACAAATGAGTGATCAACATCGATACTTCTAAGAGTTTTATTTGCCCAAGTAAACCATCTGGGTTACGCTGTCACTAGGTTATGTTTATGGGTCGGAACAAATGAAATATCAGCAGCTTGAGAATCTAGAATGTGGGTGGAAATGGAAGTATCTCATCAAAAAATGGAAAGATGGTGAAGCGATTACCCGACATATTGATACAAGCGAAGCAGATGCAGCGGTCGCAGAACTAAAACGCCTTGAACACGAGCCTACACTTGTCTTAGCTTGGATAGAAAACCACATGTCAGAAGAGTTAGATAATAAACTCAAGCAGGCTATCCGAGCGAAACGGAAACGTCACTTCAATGCAGAGCAAGTCCATACAAAGAAGAAATCCATTGATTTAGATTACCGAGTTTGGGAAAAGCTTTCTAGTAGAGCGAATGAACTTGGTTGTACGTTATCTGACGCAATTGAATATTTGCTTTCCGAAGCGTCGAGAAGTGAAAAAGCGAGTCAAAAAGTTACCTCAATTAAAGAGGATTTGAGTAAATTGCTATCTAGCTAGGATAGGGAGTGCCAAATGTTATATGTAATCTTAATTGCAGCCATCGTGATCTTTTGGTTGATCGCAGTCGATAGGCCGGTGTTAAAAGTAAAGTTCGATAATGGCCATATTAGTAACGTAAAAGGGCATCTACCTCCTTCTTTCAAACACAACTTACAGGATATTAGTGAGCATAACCCGTTTACTGGTGAAATGAAGGTGTATAGCCAACGAACAGGAATGCGCTTAAGCTTTTCCAAAGGCATTCCCAAAAAAGTTCAACAGAGGATTCGTAACGTTTTTCCGCACCAGGGCTTCAAAGCAAACAAAGGCAAGAAGCGCGCTTAATTACATATCAGTTACTTCATCATGTTAAATGGGACGCAATGTGGCGTCCCATTTTCGTATCTACAGAAAAATTACTTATCATCGAACAATCAACAACATAAACGGACCAAAACGATGAGATACGTTGTAACTTTAATGGTATTGATCTTTGCAAGTAATTCAGTTTTTGCTGACGATTCAGAAACGAACCTGTTGGCTAAAAAAATTAAGACTAAGCTTCAAAAGAAAGTAGACAATAAGTTTGATGGCTATCAAGGTTATTGTGACGTCATGATAGAAATGGAGCACAAAAGTAAAAACGCAGTAATAAAAAGAGTAACCAATAGTGGTGACCAAAAAGTGTGTAGGTACGTTAAGTCCAACTTGAAGAGAGGAAAACGCTATCGTTACAAATTCCCCGAAAAGTACATTCGTCTCCATATAACTACAGGCTTATAAATGTTTCAGAACACCTTGATTAAGAACGAATGAACTGAGCTCGTGATTTTTGGCAGATTTCGTTGCGGAGCGATTAGAGCGTTTAGCTGATTTTTGCTGTTGTACGAGGCGAGTATGAAAGGCTTTTTTGTTTGGTAGCGCTTAAGTTAGTAATCGTGATGCCATTGAATGGCAAATTCAGTGAGTTAGCCATCATCACCATACATAGATTGATTCAGGTGCTTACGGAAGGACACGCCAGTAAGTCGGGGACTAAGCGCGCATCAATTTTCAATAAGAGATTTGATTTGCTTCGTAAGCATAACCACAAACCAAACTAGCGATTGCAAGTCCACAGGAACCTCGGTTAAAGCCTCAAAAGCAAACAATGTTGTTAATCTTAGGAGGACATTTTAAAGTAGCTAAAACCGGACATTATTGCTTTGAGATCTCACTCCTTGGTGCGCATTATATGTGTTATGTTAAATTGTGTATTGCCGTACGCTAAATGCTGTCTGAGTATGCTCCTATTCCCCTGCAGATTTTAAATTTAAGGGCCTTACTGTAAGTATTAAACATAATGGTTATTTACCATAAAATACTTAATATAGATCTTAATAATCTATCGATTGTTAAGATCTATATTAACGCCTTTTTGCTTATTGAAATGACTGTATAGCTTCAAAGATATCTTGTCTTCTAACTGGCTTGGAAATGAATCCGTCCATACCGGCATCCAGGCATTTATCTCGATCGCTTTCTAGCGCATGTGCAGTTAACGCTATAATTGGGGTCCTGAGACCTTTATCTCGAATAAGTCTTGTTGCGGTAATTCCATCCATCACTGGCATCGAGACATCCATGAGAATCAAATCGATTAAATCCTCATTCTCTTCTAAAAATGTTAATGCCTCTGCTCCATGGCTTGCGATATGAACATTATGGCCAAGCTTATTTAAGATAAGCTTTATTACGAACTGATTCGATTCGGTATCTTCTACGACGAGAAGTTCCATTGCTTTTGTCGGTTGATTGGTTTCGATTCTAACTGGACGATTTTGATTACAACGAGTCAAAACTGGAATCGAAATCGTAAAGGTTGAACCAACATGCTCATCACTTTTAACGGCAATCTTTCCACGCATCATTTCGACTAAATGCTTGGTTATTGCGAGCCCCAGTCCTGTACCACCGAAGCGTCTCGTGATGGAACGGTCTCCTTGATGAAATGCCGTAAACAAGTGCTCTTGCTTTGCTTTAGATATACCAATTCCAGTGTCAGATATTGAGATCACAAGTTCAGCATCTTGCTCAGATACAGAAACTTTTACTTCACCTTCGTCTGTAAACTTTATTGCATTCCCTATTAGATTAAACAGAATTTGAGATAACCGCGTGGAGTCAATCCAAAATTGTTTGTCATTAGTGACAGTACAGTTGAGCTTGAATTTAAGATTTTTCTTCTTAGCTATTTGTTTTTGCTGAGAAATAACAAAAGTGACAGTGTCTCTTAAGTTAATCCATTGTTCATTGAGCTGAAAGCGACCTGACTCGATTTTAGAAAGATCAAGAATGTCACTGATTATCGCGAGAAGTAACTCTGCAGAGCACTCCATTTGGCTCAAAGCATCAATTTGTTCTTCTGACAAGGTTGATTGCTTCAGTATATCTAGCATTCCAAGAACGGAATTTAAAGGGGTTCTTATTTCATGACTCATCATCGCTAAGAACTCCGACTTAGACCGGTTCGCAAGCTCTGCTTCTTCTCTTGCTTTAGCGAGCTGAGTTGTTCTTACTTCAACGATACGTTGTAACTTCTCTTTGGTCTCGATATCAATGACCGCCCTTTCAATTAAGGGACGAAACCGCCTCAAGGTTTCCTTATTCTCTATGCTAAAGTGCCCTTTCTGAGCTCCAATAAGTAGGATTACGGTTTGCGTTACTTCTGAACGTATACCAGTTAAAACGACCGAGTTTACATGGCTTTTTATAAAGCTGTTTAAGTTAACAAACTCAGCGAGTTTATCTGGCTCGAACAGTAGAATGCATTCACCATTGAGAGCTCTTTGATAGGTGTTACCGTGTAACCAGGATACATTATCAAATACGCTATTAGTTGATATCAATGTCTTGAAGGGATATCGTTCACCATCACGAGTCAGTACAATAAAATCATCGAAGCTGATGTACTTTTTGAGGACATTGTTTAATCCCGTAAATATCTCATGCCGATTCTTTGCCTCACTCATCGCAGATATCGCGGAAAGAATGGCCTTGTTTTCATCAGCGAGTAGTCGTTCTCTTTGTCTAGCCTGCTTTAGCTCAACTAACGCTTCTTGAAGCGCTTCCTGTTGATATATGTCTAAGTATTTATCTTTCATAAGGTTTATGGAATATAGCCGATGAAATCATCAGGTTTCCATGTCCATTCTCACCACCAATAAATCTACCTTGCTCGCCGAAAGTAAAAGGGCAAATAAAAGGCAAATGTTCTAGTTCTTGGTTAATTTGTTCACAAACGCTATTCATGTCTTGCATTAAGTGCAACATGGGACCTGCGCAAAAGATATTTATCACTCCAATTTTTCGAGACTCTTCTAATTTTTGGTTAAAAGCGGCATTGACGACTTTTGCAGCGCGCGCAACGAGATGCTCACGACTTCCTTTCATTAATGTGAGCTCGTCACCCTCTTCTATTCGTGTAAACAACTCGATTCCACCATCTGGCGTCTCACGGATCGGATGGGATAATTTGTAATATGGGCGATCATAGAGATGACCTGCGATCCGCCCTAATGGATAAGCACTCGAGTTTGTAAACAGCATATTATCTTTACCTACTTGGTTATCCTGGTGATTTGTCCACCTTCTATAAACATTGAGCGCAGGTTCATTATCAATTTCAAGTAAGCATCTATCGTTGATCTTGGTTGCAACACCTTTGATATTAGTTGGTGTATGCCCAGCGCTAAAAGCGATATCAACAGGTTGAGAGGAGTAAAAGAGAGTTAAGCTTAAACCTGAAGTTTGAGAGCCTTGGGCGGTTATCACAGACCATTTCCCAGCGATGTTATTATCAGCGGCCGAACCACCAATAATTGGAATTAGAGTTCCAAATCTTTCATCTATAGACGCAATGATTGATTCCTCTTGCCCTGGTGTAGCATGAAGTAGAATTAAGTTTGGTACCTCTCCTACACGGTTTGCGTTCTCAAGGGCCATATCCAAAGCATTGGTGACGCTGTCACCTGAGTTGTGATTAGAAATACCAGTACCATAAGCATGAGGACCTGTATCATAAACAGCAAGTGCCGCAATTACTGGTCCTGTATGAAAGCCCTGATCTGTCATTACGGCTTGACATGAACTGGCGCCATGAAAAGGCACACCAGGAAAATGCGCAAGAAACGCTTCTCGAATCAACTCGAAATTGTATTCTTCCGTGTAGTAACACATCACGTAAGACAAGTTCTGTTGTGTCAATTCGGACCTGAGCGTTTTTATCGCTGAGTCTTCATCTTTAATATGAGTAAAAACTGATTGGCAATGCATACGATTTTATAATTGGATATCACTCTGCTGTTATACCATTCCAACCAATTTTCTCTAGGTAAGAAGGTGTTAATTTCATTAATAAGTTACGATTATCTCGTGATAGATCGTATTTATAATTGAACTACAACAATGTTTTCACCTTTTTTAAAGGTGATTTTTTTTGATTCAGGCATGATGTCCCATTCTACTGATTTATGCTTTTCGTTGAGATTGATAAAATTACCAGATTGATTTAGATCAATTTTTAGAGTGCTACTTTCTGTCGTTTCGAGCGAAATTCCCATTGAGTCACGATTAATCGTGATTATTTCTCCTTCAATTGTTACATCGCATCGTTCTTTTTGTGAACAGTCAACGCTATTAACACTCTCGTGTGTAAAGGTACGCCAGAAAAATGCGCCTATTAAAACACTGAGCATGATTAAGATTTGTGCAAGTCGCGCCTTTGTTAACTTTTGTGCAGGCATAATTACTAATATCCTTGTTACAAACTTCAAACTTTTTAAATAAAAAATGATTTCCAGAGGTCCAGTAAGGTTACTACCCTGTCATTGAATTGTTAATTCAAGTATAGTGTCACGCTGAAAATGCCACTTTTTATTAAAGTCAGCAATGGAAATAAGGTGATGATAACACTTGAATTCTAGAGTTTACTTGGGTGGTGTTACGACGCAAGTCGTGTTGGAAGTAAAAGTGTAGTTAATTAGAAATTGGAAGCATGCAAATGAGCCAAGTAAAGCAGCTTGAACAAAACTACAACTATACAGTCGTTCGCCAATTTACCCTCGTGACCATTTTATGGGGCATAGTTGGTATGGCTGTTGGTGTTTTGATTGCCGCTCAATTAGTTTGGCCACAGCTAAACTTTGATACGCCGTGGTTGACGTACAGTCGCTTACGTCCACTGCATACTAATGCGGTAATTTTTGCGTTTGGTACCAGTGCTCTGTTCGCAACGTCTTATTATGTTGTACAGCGCACATGTCAAACACGTCTTTTTGGTGGCCCACTCGTTGCCTTCACCTTTTGGGGTTGGCAAGCAATCATTCTGGCAGCAGCCATTACTTTGCCTCTCGGTTTAACATCGGGTAAAGAGTATGCTGAGCTAGAATGGCCTATTGATATCGCAATTGCGCTAGTATGGGTATCATATGCGGTGGTGTTCTTCGGCACACTAGTGAAGCGAAACACGTCACATATTTATGTGGCAAACTGGTTCTTCGGTGCCTTTATTATCACAGTAGCAGTACTTCACATCGTGAACAGCATGGCTATTCCTGTGTCACTTGGTAAATCTTACTCGATTTACTCGGGCGCAGTGGATGCGATGGTTCAGTGGTGGTATGGACACAATGCGGTAGGTTTCCTACTGACCGCTGGTTTCCTAGGTATGATGTACTACTTCGTTCCTAAACAAGCTGAACGTCCTGTTTATTCTTACCGTCTATCTATCGTTCACTTCTGGGCACTTATTTCTCTATATATTTGGGCAGGCCCTCACCACCTTCATTATACAGCGCTGCCAGACTGGACTCAGTCTCTAGGTATGGTTATGTCGCTGGTTCTATTTGCTCCTTCTTGGGGTGGTATGATCAACGGTATTATGACGTTATCTGGTGCATGGCATAAGCTTCGTTATGACCCTATCCTACGTTTCCTAATCGTTTCACTGTCGTTCTACGGTATGTCTACCTTTGAAGGCCCGATGATGTCGATTAAGACGGTTAACGCACTTTCTCACTACACAGACTGGACCATTGGTCACGTTCACTCTGGTGCGTTAGGTTGGGTTGCGATGGTTTCTATCGGCTCTGTATATCACTTGGTACCTCGCCTATTTGGCCAAGAGCGTATGTACTCTGTTGGTCTAGTTAATGTGCATTTCTGGCTAGCAACAATCGGTACCGTTCTTTACATCGTTGCGATGTGGATCTCTGGTGTAATGCAAGGTCTTATGTGGCGCGCGGTTAACTCTGACGGTACGCTAACTTACAGCTTTGTTGAGTCTGTAGAAGCGTCTTATCCGTTCTACTTTGTACGTTTCCTAGGCGGATTTATCTTCCTATCTGGTATGTTCCTAATGGCATATAACACGTACAAAACGGTAAGTGCACCAAAAGAAAGCCTAAAAGCTATCCCACATCCGGCATAAGGAGATTTAAGAATGAGTAATAATTCTAATAATCGCCATGAAATCTTAGAACGTAATGTCGGTTTGTTGGCTATTTTTATCGTGTTTGCTATCAGTTGGGGCGCTCTTGTAGAGATCACTCCTCTGATTTTCCAAAAGCAAACGACTGAACCTGTAGAAAATCTGCGCGCTTACACTCCTTTGGAGATGGAAGGCCGTGATATCTACATCCGTGAAGGTTGTAACGTTTGTCACAGCCAGATGGTTCGTCCTTTCCGCTCAGAGACTGAACGTTACGGCCACTACTCTGTTGCTGGTGAGAGTGTTTGGGAACACCCATTCCTTTGGGGCTCTAAGCGTACAGGCCCGGATTTAGCTCGTGTTGGTGGTCGTTATTCTGACGAATGGCACCGTGTTCACCTGTTAGATCCTCGTGAGCTTGTACCTGAGTCAAACATGCCAGGTTTCCCGTGGCTAGCTGAAAACGTTTTAGACGGTAAGCTAACTCAGAAGAAACTTGAGCTATTTCGTGATCAGTTCGGCGTTCCATACACTGATGAAGAGATCGCGAATTCGGCTAAAGAAGTAGAAGGTAAAACAGAGATGGATGCAATCATCGCTTACCTTCAGTCTCTTGGTCATGCAATGAAGTAAGGGGATCATATGGATTTCGGTACAATTCATAGTATTTATACCGTTGTACTCTTCGCTAGTTTTATTGGCATCGTATGGTGGGCATTTAGTAAAAAGCGTAAAGCACGCTTTGAAGAAGATGCCAACTTGGTGTTTGCTGACGAAGAACAAAAGACCCCTAATAACCAAGGAGTGAAGAAGTAATGACTACATTCTGGAGTCTCTGGATTATCGTGATTACTGTCGGTACGCTAGTAGGCTGTGCGATTCTCCTGACTTGGTGCGCTAAAGACAAAATGGGCGTCGAGGAAGGGGAAGACATGGGCCACGAGTACGATGGTATTCGCGAGCTAAACAACCCTCTACCAAAGTGGTGGACTTACCTGTTTGTAAGCACATTTGTGTTCGCAGCAGTTTACCTTGCCCTATTCCCAGGTCTAGGTAGCTTCAAGGGCTTTTTAAACTGGCAGAGTTCGGCTCAAACCGTTCGCTCACTAGAAGAGTCAAAAGAAGCCATCGCTGCAGCACAAGAGAACAAGCAACTAAACCAATATGCAAAAGAACTGGATGATGCCGACGCTTACTTCGGCGAAGCATTCCGTAAACTTGCGCACAATGACAGTGGTCTACGCCCAATTCCTGAAATTGCGCAAGATCCTGAAGCATTAAAAGTTGGTCAGCGTTTGTTTTTGCAAAACTGTTCTCAATGCCATGGCTCTGATGCACGTGGTCAGAAAGGCTTCCCTAACCTGACTGATGATGCATGGCTATATGGTGGCGAGCCAGCAGCGATCGTTACAACCATCATGCACGGCCGTATTGGTCAAATGCCAGCATGGAAAGATGCCCTTGGTGAGCAAGGTGTTCAAGAAGTTGTAAGTTACACACTTAGTTTATCTGGTCGTAAAGTAAATGCTCGTGAAGCCGCGGCAGGTAAAGCACGCTTCGTAGTGTGTGCTGCTTGTCATGGTACCGATGGTAAGGGTAACCCTGCAGTCGGTGCGCCTGACCTTACAGACCAAGACTGGTTATTTGGTGACTCTCGTGCAGCTGTAACAGAAACCGTAATGAACGGACGCTCAGGCGTAATGCCTGCGTGGAAAGACATTTTGGGTGAAGATAAAGTTCAGCTCGTTGCCTCATATGTCTGGAGTTTAAGTAACTCAGAGAGTAAGTAACTGAGATATTACGTAACATAGCAATAACAGCCCCTTTCATAGGGGCTGTCTTTCCTTTAAATTTAACGCCTTACATTTTTTCATTTAGCTGTTGAGAACTTTTTTATGGTAAAGCCTTGGTATAAACAATTTTGGCCGTGGTTCCTAATCATCCTTCCTCTTACTGTCGTAGTTTGGACTGTGATTACTGTGGTCGTTTTCTCGAACAACTCTGTTTCTTTAGTCGCCGAGGATTACTATAAAAAAGGCAAAGGCATTAATATCGACATTAGTAAAATGAATGTCGCTCGTGACCTAGGTCTTAACGCTGAGATTTCCTCTGAAAATAACAATGTTGTGATTGTTTTCGCTAAAGGGAAGCTACCTCATTACCCTGCTCTAACGGCCACTTTCACTCATCGTACTCTTCCTGATCGTGACTTCACAAAGCTTGTAACAGCGGATGCATCTGGTAATTACCGACTAAAAGCTGAGGAATCTATTCAAGGACCATGGTTTGTTGAACTACAACCACACGACAAGCAATGGATGATCCAAGGTAAAGTTGAGTTTCCTGCCTCTTCAACACCGTTAATGAAGTAAGCATATGTGTAAATCCTGTTATCACTGCGGTGAAGATGTACCAGCCAACACGGATTTCAAAGTAGAAATATTGGGTGAAATTCGCGACATGTGTTGTCCGGGCTGCGAAACTGTGGCGCAGACTATTGTCGATAGTGGTCTTGTCTCATATTACCAATACCGCACTGCGCCTGCAGAAAAGGCAGATCTAGTACCAGAGCAACTCCAAGCTTTAATTCATTATGATAATCCGGATGTACAATCTGAATTCGTACGAAATCGCGAAAATGTTTCTGAAGTAACCCTTTCTTTGGAAGGCGTTTCATGTGCCGCTTGTGCGTGGTTAATCGAAAAGCAAGTTTCTAATACGGCCGGGTTGGTATCTATCCGTGTTAATACAACCACCAATCGAGCGTTACTAGCCTGGGATAAAACTCAGGTACGGTTAAGCGAGCTCCTTTCCGTTATACATAAACTTGGTTACAAAGCTGCACCTTTTGAAGCAGATAAGCAAGAAGCCTCTTACCATCGAATGATGAAGCAATATCTATATCGGCTAGGTATTGCAGGCTTAGCAACCATGCAGGTCATGATGCTCGCCGTTGCACTGTATCTCGAAGTCTTTGGTGATTTAGAGCCAGAGTTTAAAAGTTACTTTCGTTGGGTAAGTTTGATTTTTGCTACTCCTGTTTTGCTTTATTCCGCTCTTCCATTTTACTTAAACGCATGGCGCAGTATCAAAGGCCGAACCCTTGGTATGGATGTCCCGGTTTCTATCGCGTTGATCTTTGCCTATGTTGCAAGTTTAGTTGCAACAGTAACTGAACAAGGCGAAGTCTTCTTTGAATCTATCTCGATGTTTACCTTCTTTTTGTTAGTAGGTCGATTCTTAGAGATGCGCGCTCGTCGCAAAGCTGCTGCAGCGAGTGGTAACCTTCTTAAGTTGATTCCGGCAATTGCTACAACGCTGGACGGTGATCAGATACCCGTGAAGACGCTAAAAGTTGGCGATCGTATTCGCGTTCTACCTGGTGAACATATCCCCGCTGACGGTAAAGTTATTTCAGGCCGTATTCATATTGATGAATCCATGCTAACGGGTGAGTCAGTGCACGTTGTGAAACGAGAAGGTGATGTCGTCTATGCGGGAACGCTAAACGGAGACGAATCATTTGAACTCGAGGTAGTAAGCTCGAAGGCCGATTCAATGATTTCTAATATCGTGCGTTTACAAGATGAAGCTCAACACTCCAAACCTAAAATTGCGGAAATTGCAGACATTGTCGCCCGTTACTTTGTTGGTGTGGTTCTTATTATCTCTGCTGGTACTTGGTTTTACTGGCATCAAACAAAACCAGATGATGCGTTTTGGATCATGCTGTCTGTGTTAGTCGCTACGTGTCCATGTGCGCTATCTCTGGCCACTCCGACCGCTCTCACTTGTGCGACCTCTAGAATGGGTAATTTTGGCATTTTACTTCGTAAAGGCCATGTGTTTGAGACATTATGTAAGGTCAACCACTTAGTTGTAGATAAAACAGGCACTCTAACGAAAGGTGATATTGAGATCTGTGAAACAAAGGTACTTAGTGATCTCCCACAGAAAGATTGTCTATCACTAGCTGCAGCTTTAGAAGCTCATGCAAACCACCCTATCGCTCGTTCTTTTGCAACTTTCACCAATGATGACTTTATCGTGTCTGACGTGCAAAACGTGATTGGTTCAGGGATTGAGGGTATGTGGAATGGCAAAATCGTTAAGATAGGTAGTGCTGCTTTTGTTCAAGGCAAAGAAAGTGGTGAAAGCCAGGCGGTCTATCTGTCGGTTGATGGCAAGCATGTCGCTAGCTTTTACTACCGCGACCCTATCCGAAAAGAAAGCAAAGCCTTTATTCAACGTTTTGCTGACGCTGGAATTAAGACAACCCTGCTAACTGGTGATTCTCTCTCAAACGCCCAACCAGTGGCAAATGAAATTGGTATCGATCACATCGTCGCGTCAGCAAAGCCAGAAGATAAGCTTGCATACCTTAAGAGCTTGGACGAAAACAGTATCACTATGATGGTTGGTGATGGAATCAATGACGCGCCGACTCTCGCCGGAGCTCACCTTTCTGTCGCAATGGGTGGTGGTACAGATGTCGCTAAAGCTTCTGCTGATATGACGTTACTTGGGGATAATCTCGAAAAACTACTAGAGGCACGTTTGCTTGCACTGCGTACAAGAAAGATTATTCGAGAAAACTTGGCTTGGTCTTTGGGTTACAACCTGTTAATTTTGCCTTTGGCGGTCGCAGGTTTAGTGGCTCCCTACATTGCAGTAGTTGGCATGTCTGCAAGCTCAATTATCGTTGTATCTAACTCTTTGCGCCTGCTCAAAGAGAAATAAGTAGAGAAAGCAAACATGGAAAGTCTTTATATATTGATTCCCATCGCTATCGTTCTCGTTTGTGTTGCTGTCGCCGTTTTTCTTTGGGCGGTAAGAAGCGATCAGTTTGAAGATCTTGAACGGCAAGGGCACAACATTCTTCTCGACGAAGAAGACCAATCTAATAGTGATAAAAAGTAGCGACCTTTATGACTCCTGATTTTATCGGTGCGTTGATGATCGGCTTAGTAGGAGCCGGTCATTGTATGGGTATGTGTGGTGGTATCGCGTCTCTGCTTACCATGGGCTCTTCTGCTAAAAATAAAACCACCCCTCTTATCCCCCTCTTCTACAACCTCGGACGATTGATCAGTTATACCTTAATAGGAGCATTAGTGGGTGGTGCTATATCAGGTTTATCTGAGCTTAGTGGGTTAACGCATTCTCTTGCTTGGTTAAGGCTGATTGCTGCGTTATTCATGATTCTGGTCGCGCTGTATATTGCTAAATGGTGGCAAGGCTTACTTTTAATAGAAAAGCTAGGGCAGTATCTCTGGCGCTTTATCTCGCCGGCAGGGAAGAGTTTGTTGCCACTAAAGCATCCTCTTCACGCGTTGCCATTTGGCTTTATTTGGGGTTGGTTACCATGTGGCTTAGTTTATTCAGCGCTTACTTGGTCGGCGGTTTCTGGTAGTGCGATGAACGGCGGCCTAATTATGCTTGCGTTTGGGCTCGGAACGCTACCTGCAATGCTTATTATTGGATACGGTGCCAATCATTTTCAGAAATTACAAAAATCATTAATATTTAGAAATATTTCAGCATTAATCCTTATTGGCTATGGTACGTATACCGCTGTAGGAGCCTTAGCGTTACTCGGTTTCATATAACGTTAAACTCTATTGAGGTGACATTTTTGCTACCCTTTAGGATTAAGCGATGCTAAAATATTGATGTATATCAAATAGTGAAAGGTTGTTATGATTTCTGAAAAACCTGCAACAAAGCGTATCCAATCAGGCGGTTGCGCCATTCATTGCCAAGATTGTAGCATTAGTCAACTGTGTATCCCGTTCACTCTAAATGAGGCAGAACTTGACCAGCTTGACCAAATCATCGAACGTAAGAAGCCTATTCAAAAAGGACAAGAGCTTTTTAAGGCCGGTGATGAGCTAAAATCGCTATACGCTATCCGCTCTGGTACCATCAAGAGCTATACGATCACAGAGCAAGGTGATGAGCAAATCACAGCGTTTCACTTAGCTGGAGACTTAGTCGGTTTCGATGCTATCACTGGTGACTCCCACCCTAGCTTTGCTCAAGCACTCGAAACGTCGATGGTATGTGAAATCCCATACGAAATTTTAGACGATCTATCGGGTAAAATGCCTAAGCTTCGCCAGCAAATCATGCGTTTGATGAGTAACGAAATTAAAGGTGATCAGGAAATGATTTTGCTTCTTTCTAAAAAGAACGCAGAAGAGCGACTAGCTGCTTTCCTTTACAACCTATCAACGCGTTTTTCTCAGCGTGGCTTCAGCCCTAGAGAGTTTCGTTTAACTATGACTCGTGGTGATATTGGCAACTACCTTGGTCTTACAGTCGAAACGATCAGTCGTTTGTTAGGTCGTTTCCAGAAATCTGAGATCCTAAGCGTAAAAGGTAAATATATCACTATCTTAGACCACGATGCATTGATGGAACTTGCTGGTGTAACTAAAGAATAATACACCCTAATTATTGATGTAGCTCGAAAATGAGCTACATCATATTTCTCATAAATTCCTTTCGAAAGTCCTCAAAAAGTTCTCCAAACTAAGCTACAGTAAAAATGTACGGTGAGTACTCCAAAATACTGATTTAATTTACATTCAGTATCTGGTTTTGCAATAGAAGTGGGCTTAGTTATGAGTATATACAGTAAGATCCTTGTTGTAGCTGACATCAATAATGATGAGCAGCCCGCACTTGCAAGAGCTGTTCAATTAGCTCAGAAAAGTGTATCTAGAAGCCGAATCACTTTCTTTTTATCCATTTACGATTTCTCGTATGACATGACGTCAATGCTATCAGTGGATGAAAGAGATGCTATGCGTCGAGGTGTCATTCATCAGCGTGAGCAGTGGATGCGTAAAATTGCTCAACCATACCTAAACGATGGCTTCGACTTTGATGTTTGTGTTGTCTGGCACAACCGCCCTTATGAGGCGATTATTGCTGAAGTCTATGCAGGCAATCATGACCTAGTCATCAAAGGCACACGTAAGCATGATGTTTTAGAGTCTGTCATTTTCACACCGACAGATTGGCACTTGTTGCGAAAATGCCCTATTCCAGTGCTTCTTATTAAGAATGCTGCTTGGCCGGAACAAGCAAGTATCCTTGCCTCAGTACATGTGGGCTCAGAAAACCCGACTCATATTGATCTCAACGATACGATGGTCGAGCGATTAAAAGAAATCACCACTCGGCTTGAGGCCAAGCCATATCTTGTTAACGCCTACCCCGTTACACCGGCGAACATTACGATTGAACTTCCTGAATTTGACCCAACGACTTATACCGATGCGGTGCGAGGTCATCATTTAACGGCTATGAAAGCACTACGCCAAAAACATGGTCTTGATGAAGAACAAACGATAGTTGAGCAAGGTTTACCTGAAGATGTCATTCCGGCAGCTGCAGAGCGCTTGAACGTAGCAATGGTTATTTTAGGTACCACAGGGCGAACAGGGCTTTCTGCTGTCTTTATTGGTAATACAGCGGAGCATGTAATTGATAAAATAAATTGCGATGTGTTGGCTCTAAAACCAAAAGGCTACATTAGTCCTCTCGATCCAAATACAGCAACCTAATCTCTCTTTAGTATTGTTATGTATTGAGCGCTTTCAAATAAGCGCTAATAAATCCCCCCAATACAGGGGGATTTTTGTTTGGGAACAGTTAAAGCATTGGGTACAAAAAAGGAGGTCTAATTGACCTCCTTTTTTACGAGTTAGATGTTCGTAACATCGATGAACATTGATTCATCAATATTCGTCGAAGAAACGACAGCCTCATTAAATTCATACTCTTCGCGGTTACCTTCACGATCTAGCGGTAAGTTAACAAAGTCGAACAATTCGCGGTCTGCTAGTTGGCTTGGGCTTACGTTTTGAATTGATTTAAAAATTGCTTCCACACGCCCTGGCGTCTTCTTATCCCATTCAATCAACATTGCTTTTATAGATTGACGCTGAAGGTTCTCTTGAGAGCCACAAAGGTTACACGGAATTATTGGGAAATCCTTGTGCTCAGCGTATTTGATCAAATCTTTTTCACGACAGTAAGTCAATGGACGAATGACCACGTTACGACCATCATCAGAGCGTAGCTTTGGTGGCATCGCTTTAAGGCGAGAGCCGTGGAACATGTTCAAGAACATTGTTTCGACGATGTCATCCATGTGATGACCTAGCGCAAGCTTAGTTGCACCAATCTTCTCTGCAAATGAATACAGCGTACCACGTCGCAGGCGTGAACAAAGACCACAAGTGGTTTTGCCTTCTGGTACCTTCTCTTTTACGACGGAATACGTGTCCTTATCGACAATATAGTAAGGGATATTCAGTGTTTCGAAATACTCTGGCAGAATGTGCTCAGGGAAGCCCGGTTGTTTTTGGTCTAGGTTTACTGCAACCACTTCAAATTTGATTGGCGCAGCTTTTTGAAGATTCAACAGGATATCAAGCATCGCGAATGAATCTTTACCACCGCTAATACATGCCATCACAACATCGCCTTCTTCGATCATGTTGTAATCAGTAATGGCATTTCCAACATGTCTTCTCAGGCGTTTCTGAAGCTTGTTGAATTCTAGGGTTTCTTTTCTTGTATCTATTTGGTTCATTGCGGGCTCTCACATCGCCGATAAATCGACTAGGACTTCCTAACATGGGTTTCTTTGGGGCGTGGATTATACGAGCTTTTTACACAGGATTAAATGCTTGTCTTATTGAGTCTTTAAGAAAAGAGTGTGAAAGATACTTTAGTTACGGTCACAAATGAAAAAAGAGCTGCGATTGCAGCCCTTTCTAAACGTTCAGTGTTCATTTCTTTGCGTTAGGTAGATAAGGTAACACTCGCATCGTCGGTTCTGGTAGTGTCATTGTGCCACCTTGCCCTATTTCACTTAGTGCGACTTGTATCTTGCCATTGACAATTGGCTTTTCGGTTCCGTTTGAGAAAATCACTTTATCATTCAGTTGATTTGCAAACTCCATCGTCACACCTTGAACCTCCGGTGTAAACCAACCCGCAAACATACCGCCTAAATCTTCCAGCATCGTCTGCATTTGAGGTAGAAGAGGCTTAAGTTGGTCGTAAGAAACGTTACCCTGTAATGGTTCTTTGGTCATCACGACAAGTGAGTAATCGCAACGTGTATCTTTTGGGGTATCGACAAAAACCAACGGATTCGCTGACTTTAAGTTTTTATCAACAGGTAAAGGCAACTCTTGTGAAGCAGGGATAACAAACTCTTCATAGTGCTCTTCTTTTTCCATCCAAGCTTTTTCTATCATACAAATTTGTTTAGTTTTTGCGTCCACAAAAAAGACACCAACTTTCACATCGTCATGCCCTTCTTTATTGTTGTTTTTTAGTTGAGTATATAACTTTGAGTACGTGAACATGTACTCTTGAGCTTGGGTTATCGGCGATGCAAGAATTAGCGCCGCACTTCCCAACAGACTTAGGCTTAACTTTTTCATTTTATCCGTTATTTTATTGCGTCCAGTAGGCGTTGTTATGACGAATCATAGCGCGAAGATCGTGTACATAGGCGATGCCACGTTCAGAATAGGCTAGCAACCCATGCGTTAACTCTGACGCGGTTGCGACCGTTAACAAGCCCTTGTTCTTTTCAGCCAGAGATGTTCTGATTTCACGCAGGTCTGCATACGCTGGGTTTCGATTAACGTTCATAAAGTAGCCATGAACAGACTGTTGTACAGAATCGAATTTTTCAACTTCATGAACTTTGTTAGCGCCACGTTGCGCTGGAACAATTCCACAGCCCTTTTTATAACACCATTGGCCGAACAAGTTGTTTGCTTGAGTAGCAAAACGAGAAGTGCCCCACGCAGATTCATTTGCCGCTTGAGTTAGAACCAAGGCTTCAGGTAAGACGTTCACTCGCACAAGCATCTCATCTAGCCACGTTTGATCAATCTTATCGTTACTCAAGGGCAACGAATACAGAGATGATAACCGCTGAGCATACTCTTGTTGTTCTTGCGTCACTTGTCCCACCTTTAAAGAGGTAAGAAAGGCCCGCTCATGACGAATTCGTTGATTCTCAAGAGCAATTTTAGGCCTTAAAAAATCAAAAAAAGCAGCTTTTTTCTCTTTCGTATCTTTTATTGAATTGAAGTCTGGGATATCACCGATGTATGGCAAGTGTGATAAATCGACATGCTTAATCTTGCCAGAGAGTACGTCAGGATTTTCCACATATTTAAACTGTTTCTCGTAGTGTAAATATGGGCCTATAGAAATAAAAGTGGCGGCTATACAGGTTGCCGCCACTCGTAAACTTATTGATTTCAAAGAATTAGGCATCAAACACCTGTGAGTTACCATCGTGATCATTATCGTTTTTCTGTGTTGTAACGATCTTAAGCTTAATTCCAAACATTTCGCGGTAGAGTATGCCTTTCAAATGGAAGAAGAATGGCAGCACAAAAATCAAGCCAATACCGTAGAACATTGCTGCAATAATAAACATTAACATCACGCCTAAGTAAAGCCCCGCGACCACAAAAATCTTCTTGTTGATTGCGCGAAGTGATAACAGCAACGCTTGCATTGGTGGCACCCTTTTCTCACAAATCAACAAAATAGAGTGACTAAATGCCAAGGAAAGATACAGCGACAGTAAAGGAAAAATCATACCAACCACACCTTGTAGCATTAAGCTCATGAGCGTTGCTAGAATAACAGGAATGGTGAACTGCAACCCCTTTCCAACATGGCGCAACTTAGTCTTTAGGCCAGCGATATGACTCATAGCCATCAAGCTGATCCCCGCATAAATTGGGGCGCTAATCACCTCATAACTGAAATTCGCGACATAAATAGAAGACACAATATCGTTTGTGAACGACTCTGGGTTCTCAAACGCATCAAGAATAACGGTCAAATCGCCCAACTGCAGTTTTAATGCAATATAGAAAATACCTAACTGGACAAAAAGCAATACAATAATGGCAGGAGAAAATGATAAAAAGTGCTGGATGGTTGCTCGCCAAGCTTCGTTAAAAACCGCGCCAGCTTTAAGCTCGTAGTTGCCAGACAAAGCTCGCTCTACACTCCCCCCAAGATTGAAATCTTTCTCAAAATCGTCGTTCATAGTTTATCCAAGACTAACTTGTAAAATTTTGACTGGAATTCCAGTCAATTAATGTAATCGTCATTATAAAGAAATCTTTCCACATCTAACATCACAACTCACCTACAATCCTTGCAATCTCAACTGTATGGTTGATAATTAACCACTTTCAAGGTCATGAAATTGAAACAATTGTTGAACAAAGTTTAGTGCTATCAAACTGTGTCTAGATGCCAATTAATCTCATAAAAACAGTATGGTAAGGAATGATGGCTTTTTCCTGCAAAATTATTTCTGTTTCAAGATAAGAAAATGCTTTAATTTCACACTTTTGGTGATTATGATGCGCGCCTCAAAAGTGAATGGTTAGTGTCACATCAGCTGGGATAATCCCGGCTTGAACGTGGGGGAAATACAGACGTTGAACGCAAAACCGCAAGCAGGAAAGCCAGTTATTCGTTTATCTGGTATTAGTAAAAGTTTCGATGGTAAGGAAATCATCGGTAATTTAAATCTGGATGTTAATCATGGTGAATTTCTGACGATTCTCGGGCCTTCTGGTTGTGGTAAGACAACAGTTTTACGCATGATTGCAGGTTTTGAAACGGCAGATAACGGTCAAATTATTTTGGATGACCAGGATGTAACACAGGTTCCTGCAGAGCAAAGGCACGTCAACACGGTATTTCAAAGTTACGCATTGTTTCCACATATGACCGTATATGAGAATGTCGCTTTTGGTCTTCGTATGCAGAAAACGCCTACTGCGGACATTGAACCACGAGTAATGGAAGCACTGCGCATGGTGCGCCTAGAAAAAATGGCACAGCGTAAGCCTCATCAGCTTTCTGGTGGTCAGCAACAACGTATCGCCATTGCGCGTGCGGTTGTTAACAAACCAAAAGTACTGCTGCTAGATGAATCTCTATCTGCACTTGATTACAAACTGCGTAAGCAAATGCAAATTGAGCTTAAACAGCTTCAGCGTCAACTTGGTATTACCTTTATCTTCGTTACGCACGATCAGGAAGAAGCCCTATCGATGTCTGACCGCATTATTGTAATGCGCGACGGTGTTATTGAGCAGGATGGTTCTCCACGTGAGATTTACGAAGAGCCGAAGAACCTATTTGTTGCTCGCTTTATCGGTGAGATCAACGTATTCAACGCAACCATGCTAGAGCGTATCGACGAGAAACGTATCCGTGCAGAAATCGAAGGTGTCGAGTCTGTTGTTTACTACGATCAGGAAGCGCAAGCAGGTGAAAAACTGCAAGTACTACTTCGCCCAGAAGACTTACGTATCGAAGAGATCAAAGAGTCTGAAGAAAAAGGCATCGTAGGTCACGTAACAGAGCGTACCTATAAAGGTATGACGCTTGATTCAGTTATCCAATTGGATTCGGGCATGCGTGTAATGGTTAGCGAATTCTTTAACGAAGATGATCCTGATGTGGACCACTCACTTGGCCAGAAAGTCGCTATCACTTGGGTTGAGAGCTGGGAGGTAGTCCTCAATGATAAGCAAGAAGATTAATCTTCAAAACGCGATCATTACCTTAATCGTCGGTTGGCTAACACTTTTCGTGTTGGTACCAAATGTGATGATTATCGGTACGAGTTTCTTAACGCGTGATGAAGCAAACTTAATCGAAATGACATTTACTTTCGACAACTACTTACGTCTACTCGACCCCTTGTATGCGAAAGTGCTGATGCACTCGTTCTACATGGCGATTGTGGCGACGTTGTTGTGTTTAGTAATTGGTTACCCATTTGCTTACATCATAGCGAAAATGCCAGAGAAATGGCGCCCATTCATGTTGTTCTTAGTTATCGTACCTTTTTGGACAAACTCTCTTATCCGTACTTACGGCCTGAAGATTGTTCTGGGTACACAAGGTATTTTGAACAAATCATTAATGGCGATGGAAATCATCGATAAGCCATTACGTATTATGTACACCGAAACAGCAGTAATGATTGGTCTTGTGTACATCCTGCTTCCATTTATGATTCTGCCGCTTTACTCGGCAATCGAGAAGTTGGACAACACTTATATCGAGGCGGCGAAAGATCTTGGTGCGAACAAGTTCCAAACCATTACGAAAGTGATTCTACCTCTTACAATGCCTGGCATTATCGGTGGTTGTTTGTTGGTTCTGCTACCAGCACTAGGTATGTTCTACATCTCTGACCTTCTTGGTGGTGCGAAGAACCTACTGATTGGTAACGTTATTAAGAGCCAAGTATTGAACGCTCGTGACTGGCCATTTGGTGCTGCGACCAGTATCGCCCTCACCTTCGCAATGGCTGTGATGCTTTACGCTTACTACAGAGCAGGCAAACTATTGAATAAGAAAGT
The DNA here is from genome assembly GCF_033338675.1 of Vibrio sp. Vb1574. NCBI lineage: Bacteria > Pseudomonadati > Pseudomonadota > Gammaproteobacteria > Vibrionales > Vibrionaceae > Vibrio > Vibrio sp. Vb1574. The sequence continues at coordinate 144,662 of NZ_JAWOTC010000006.1, read as the reverse complement.
GGAGCTAGACTAATGGGACGCACAGTTAGATTTAGCTTTATGGCGCTGGTGTATGCATTTTTGTATCTGCCAATCATCGTCTTAATTGTTAACTCATTTAATGCCAACAAATTTGGTATGAAATGGGGTGGTTTCACCACGAAATGGTACGAAACCTTAGTAAACAACGATAGCCTAATGCAAGCTGCATGGCATTCATTGAACGTAGCGGTATTCTCAGCGACAGCAGCAACCATCATTGGTAGCTTAACGGCCGTTGCCCTATTCCGTTACTCGTTCAAAGGTAAGGGTGCGGTAAACGGCATGCTGTTTGTCGTGATGATGTCTCCAGATATTGTAATGGCGATTTCATTACTTGCTCTGTTCCTGGTATTGGGCGCACAGCTTGGCTTCTTTACACTATTGATTGCTCACATCACCTTTTGTCTACCATTCGTTGTGGTAACTGTATACAGCCGCTTAAATGGCTTTGATGTGAAAATGTTGGAAGCAGCAAAAGACCTTGGTGCAAGCGAGTGGGTTATCTTGAAACAGATCATCCTTCCTCTCGCTAAACCAGCGGTTGCCGCAGGTTGGTTATTGAGCTTTACCCTGTCTTTGGACGATGTGATCATCAGTTCGTTTGTAACGGGTCCAACATACGAAATCTTGCCATTGAAGATTTACTCCATGGTTAAGGTGGGCATTTCACCGGAAGTGAACGCCCTAGCAACGGTGATGTTGATTGTTTCTTTGGTCTTGGTAGTAATTTCTCAGTTGCTAGCAAGAGAAAAAGTGAAGTAGAATCCGCACCCGTTAACATCACGAAACAGAATGGTTACATGCCATTCTGTTTTTCTATCTATCGTCCAAAATTGGACAACGTTTGGTTTGGAGCTAACGTCAATGAAAAAATGGGCTACTCTATTAGCTGGTAGTGCATGTGCGCTTTCTCTGTTCTCTGGTACAGCGGCAGCGGATGATAAAGAATTAGTATTTATGAACTGGGGTCCTTACATTAACAGTAATATCCTAGAGCAATTTACTAAAGAAACTGGCATCAAAGTAATCTACTCGACTTACGAGTCGAACGAAACTTTGTATGCAAAGCTAAAAACTCATAACCAAGGTTATGACCTAGTAGTACCTTCAACGTACTTCGTAGCGAAGATGCGTGACGAAGGCATGCTACAAAAGATCGATAAGACTAAGCTGAAAAACTTCGGCAACCTAGATAAAAACTACCTAGACAAGCCTTACGATCCAAATAACGACTACTCTATTCCACACGTTGTTGCGATTACAGGTCTAGCGGTTAACGCGGACATGTACGATCCAAACGACTTCCAAAGCTGGGCTGACCTATGGAAGCCAGAGCTTGAAGGTCAAGTAATGCTGATGGACGACACTCGTGAAGTGTTCCACATTGCACTACGCAAGCTGGGTTACTCAGGTAACTCTACGGATCCAAAACAAATCGACGAAGCGTACGCAGAGCTACAAAAGCTAATGCCTAACGTTCTAGTATTCAACTCTGACAACCCAGGAGCACCATACATGTCTGGCGAAGTTGGTGTTGGTATGCTTTGGAACGGTAGCGCCGCAGCGGCACAAAGTGAAGGCCTAAACCTTAAACTCGTTTTTCCTAAAGAAGGCGGTATCGGCTGGGTTGATAACTTCGCTATCTCCTCTGGTGCGAAGAACGTAGAAGCCGCTCACAAGATGATCGACTTCCTACTGCGCCCAGAAATCGCAGAGCAAATCTCTCGTGATACTGGCTACCTAACGGCGGTGGAAGAATCGAATGCTAAGTTTAAAGACGTTGCCCCACTGTTCCCTTCTCAAGAAGACCTTGACCGTGTTGAATGGCAAGATGCGGTTGGTGATCTAACCGTTAAGTACGAAGATTATTTCCTCAAGCTGAAAGCGGGACAATAATCTAGCTTGTGTAACAAGTCATCAACCATAGGAAAATAGGCAGCAATACGCTGCCTATTTTTGTCTTAGGCTGATATAATCGCGCGTTGCTAGGTTTATTTGTCTTGGTATCATAGATTTATCGTCTCATAACAAGGAGACAACGATATTCAAGCTAAATGAACATATTTGTGCTTACTGCGATTTGGCTCAACTCGATAACTCCAGCTAGTATTGACTTGTCCAATCGCGAAACAAAACGGAAAACAAATGAAAAGTAAATTCTACGCAAGCGCTCTATGTGCAGCGACGCTCATCGCTACCCCTGCAATGGCTGCTGATCAAGAACTGTATTTCTACAACTGGTCGGAATACATTCCAAACGAAGTTCTTGAAGACTTTACAAAAGAAACCGGAATCAAAGTTATTTACTCTACATACGAATCTAACGAGAGTATGTACGCAAAACTAAAAACTCAAGGTTCTGGTTACGACTTGGTAGTACCGTCTACCTATTTCGTCTCTAAAATGCGTAAAGAAGGCATGCTACAACAGATCGACAAAGAGAAATTATCTCATTTTGCCGATCTTGATACTAACTTCCTAAACAAACCGTTCGATCCGAACAACAACTACTCTATCCCATACATTTGGGGTGCGACCGGTATTGGTATCAATGCTGACATGCTAGACAAATCATCGGTTACTAAGTGGGATGATTTTTGGGATAGTAAGTGGGAAGGTCAACTAATGCTGATGGATGATTCTCGCGAAGTATTCCACATTGCATTGACTAAGCTTGGTTACTCACCAAACACGACTAACCCAGAAGAAATCAAAGCCGCTTACGAAGAACTGAAAAAGCTAATGCCAAACGTATTAGTATTTAACTCAGACTTTCCTGCAAACCCTTACCTTGCGGGTGAAGTTTCACTAGGCATGCTTTGGAACGGTTCTGCATACATGGCTCGTCAAGAAGGTGCGAACATCGACATCATCTGGCCAGAAAAAGGCACTATCTTCTGGATGGACAGCCTAGCAATTCCAGCTGGTGCGAAGAACGTTGACGCAGCTCATAAGATGATCGATTTCCTACTACGTCCTGAGAACGCAGCTAAGATTGCACTAGAGATTGGTTATCCTACGCCAGTTAAAACGGCACACGATCTGCTACCGAAAGAATTTGCTAATGATCCAAGCATCTTCCCACCACAAGAAGTGATGGACAGCGGTACTTGGCAAGATGAAGTTGGCGAAGCGAGCGTAATGTACGATGAGTACTTCCAAAAGCTAAAAGTGAACAACTAATTCGTTAGTTTTAAAGATATGAAAAAGCGGCTCATGAGCCGCTTTTTTGTTCTTAATGACAAGACAAAAACTCTTCCTGTTGAAGTTATTACGCTCTTTCTTTTCCTTCTAGAGCCAGTATCTCGTCAACTAATTTTGGAACCTCAACGCTTGCTTTTCCGTAGCGTTTTTCCTCAAATTCACTTTCTACCGCACTAGGTTCTAGGTTAATTTCAATGGTATGTGCGCCGTGCATTTTTGCATCATGAACAAAACCTGCTGCGGGATACACAACGCCAGAAGTCCCAATAGAAATAAACAAATCTGCTTCTTCTAATGACGCGTAGATATCCCCCATTCGCAGTGGCATTTCACCAAACCAAACAATATGTGGTCGCATTTGTGAAGGGATCTGACAACAGTGACAAAGTTCGCCTGTCTTAATGTCCTCATTGTGCTCTACTACTTGGTTAGATTCACTACAGCGCGCCTTGAGCAACTCACCATGCATGTGAATCACATTCTGACTGCCGCCTCTTTCGTGAAGGTTGTCTATATTTTGAGTGATGACCGTCACTTTACCTTCTAACTCAGCCTCTAAACGACCTAATGCTTCATGCGCTGCATTAGGCTTTATCGCATTATCTTGAAGTTTCTTGCGGCGTTGGTTGTAAAAGTCTTGAACAAGGTCCGGATCGCGAGCAAACCCTTCAGGCGTTGCTACATCTTCGATACGGTGATTCTCCCATAGGCCATCTTGCGCACGAAATGTTTGAATACCAGATTCGGCCGAGATACCTGCACCAGTAAGTACTACAATATTTCTATAAGGGAAATTCATAACTCATCCTTGCTGTTTTTTCATTAGCTTAACACTGAAAGAATAGCAACAGTAGTAATATGGAATAGACCATAGTCGTAATGGTCACTATTAGAATTACAATTTAAGAGGAACAGCAATGAGACAAGTATCTCTAACGTTTACATTGCTTCTGACTTTGGCAGGCTGTCAACTTACCAATGTTGAAGGCGAAGTCGATGATGTAAAGGTAAGAGTCAGCACCAATGATGATGACCATCGAGGTAATGGTAATTTCTGTCCTCCGGGCCAAGCCAAGAAAGACAATTGCTAAAAGAGCGGCTTTATGCCGCTCCCATATTGGCCTCAATCCTCGTTGGTCGAAGATATTTTATGAATGGCTAGGTCAGCGCCATTGAATTCGTCTTCTTCTGAAAGCCTCAGTCCCATACTGGTATTAATCGCACCGTAGACTACAAGTGCACCAAGCACTGCGATGGAAAGGCCCAAAAGCGTTCCTAGAAGCTGAACGATAATACTCACGCCACCTAGCCCACCCAATGCGCTTTGACCAAAAATCCCAGCGGCAATACCACCCCAAGCGCCACATACACCGTGTAAAGGCCAGACACCTAGCACATCATCAATCTTGGTTTTGTTTTGTAGGTGGGTAAAAAGATAAACAAATAGCACGCCAGCAATCGCACCTGTCACTAAAGCACCGATAGGATGCATTAAGTCTGAGCCCGCACATACAGCAACCAAGCCAGCTAGTGGGCCGTTATGAATAAAGCCAGGGTCATTCTTACCAGCCAACAGTGACGCGACAATGCCCCCGACCATTGCCATCAATGAGTTCATAGCCACCAAGCCACTTATGCCTGACACAGTTTGAGCTGACATGACGTTGAAGCCAAACCACCCCACACATAAGACCCAAGCTCCCAAAGCCAAAAACGGAATATTCGAAGGTGCAAAGTTGGTGTGCTTTCCTGCTCGAACTCTGCCTTTTCTCATGCCCAAAAACACGACGGCAACAAGCGCTATCCAGCCGCCAACACCATGCACAACGACTGAACCTGCAAAATCGTGGAAGCCATAACCAAAGCTATTTTCAAACCAAGCTTGAACACCAAAGTTTCCGTTCCAGATCATTCCCTCAAATAACGGGTATACGATGCCGACAGTGAAAAATGTTGCGATTAGAATCGGATAAAAACGAGCTCGCTCTGCGATACCACCAGAAACAATAGCAGGAATCGCTGCAGCGAAGGTCAGCAAGAAAAAGAACTTCACCAACTCGTAACCATTGCCTTGAGATAACGTCTCTGCATCAGCAAAGAAGGTGCCGCCATAAGCGACCCAGTATCCAATGAAAAAATACGCAACGGCGGAAATACCGAAATCGGCCAAGATTTTAACTAAAGCATTAACTTGGTTCTTTTGGCGCACGGTTCCTACTTCAAGAAAAGCAAAACCAGCATGCATCAAAAAAACCATGATTGCGCCAAGTAGTAAGAAAAGTGTGTCGGAACTTTGCGTGAGAGTTTGTACAGCGCCGTGTACCTGATTGGCAGTTACACTCATTATGATTGTCTCCGTTGATCTGTAGCGCACTTATCCTGTGCATCAAAGTTAGGCTCATCACCAATTTGGTGAACTTGATTTATAGAGCGTCTAACAGAGCAATTCTCATTCCATAATTTACATTTCTAACACTTACGATTTAATTTATTGTTTTGCATGAACTTTAATAAAATTACGTATTCTTAAAATGGCGCTTAACACGCTAATAAGTGCACCAATATGGTTTTAGTGCACCAACATAAAGCGCACCATATAACTCAACAAACAGCAAACTTTCTACGATAAACGTAAAAGCCACCTCATGAGAGGTGGCTTATATACTGAATGGCTAACTAAAGGAGTTTATCGAGTGATCTTCCCTGCTTTTACTTCTTCTAGCCAACGCCCCTCGACGAGATATAGCGGAAGCTAACTAAGCAGCAAGGTTTAAAATCTCTCTATAGGATATAGTACGTTATATTTAGGACTAGTACTTGCAATTCTGCAGCTCCCATACAACATCGCTTTAAAACTCTTCTATATCTGCCTCGTCGATCCTACCTTTTTTGAGTGTCTTTAAAGCTTTTTCTGAAACTACAAGTCTATAGTCTTCAGCTATCCAAAAATCATCCTTTTCCACACTACCTACTACCTTCAACCAATAGAATTTAGGCAATTGTATTCCTGGATATAGTTCGCCAAATTGCTCAGATGTTGATATCTCCACATCACTCAGTTTGTAACCTGTTAAATTTGCTGATCCAATTTCTTTTGCTAATGACTCGGTAACAATGTAGCACGGAAACGTCGCCAGTAAATCATCTCCCAACCAACCATCAAATTGATAGTGTAACTTAAACACTTTAGGTGGATGAGTTGATGTATCAAGTAAAGAATGCCTTCCCAATCCACCACTAACCTCAGGTTCAATATAAAAATACATGTGCTCCTCCGGACTAATTATCTAATAGGTGGGTTGAATTGTGCACCAAACATATCATCAATTTCTGTCGCCTTATCAAGTAACTGTTGCTTATTCGGGTTAGGGTTCTGCCGATAAAACTTGTCCCACTCTTTCCTGATCTTACTCAAATGAAGTTTAGAGTTTACTTCTTTTGGTATCCCACGCAAATTTTCAAGAGAGTGCATTTCGGATTCCTTTATTATCCCTGGGTATCGCTCACGAACTTGTTGCTCGACTGCATGATGAACAACCACTTTTCCTTCCGTTAAAGGGTTGGCTTCAAAGAACGTTTTTCTATAATTTATAGTTGTAGACTCACCAAATTTAGCTGATTCGTATTGGCCAAAAACATAAGTCACTCTAGATTCTTTGCGCGGGTGTAAAAGAACAAACTCCTCAATCCCAACAACATACTGCACTTCGTGTCTGCTGCCATCTGAGTGATTAATATGACGATAAAAAGTAATCTCGTTCTTCTCGCAATCAATATGGTCTAAATCGTATTCATATCGAATAAGATTTTTACCTTTGGGTTTTCGGATTTTGACTTGCGAGCGAACGCCATCTTCTCCGACGGATGATTCTTTTGCTGCCTCTAAAATCTGATCGCAAACCTCTTGGGGGACATCGCTTTGCGCCTGATACTCTGCCAACATTTGACCCAAGCGTTTTAGCCCTTCTTCACAAAGGAAACCTGTTGGATCAATCCACTGGATAGGGTTGACTGCATATTGGTAATGATTAATACCACCAGCAATAGATATCGGATCTTGTTGGATAAAACGTCCTAGTTTAGGATCGTAATACCGAGCGAGGTTGTAATGTAAGTTGGTTTCTTGATCGAAGTACTGCCCTTGAAAACGCAGTGGATTTGCTACATTTTCAATATGTACATGAGCAAAGCCGTTAGCATCGTAGCTGGCACTCCATACAACATTCCCCTCGCAATCGATCAGTCGCTCTGGTTTACCAACTTGATCGCACTGGTACCAATAAATAACGTCATTTTCTAGCAGTGCCACTGGCGTGTAGGTTTCTGGTTGATATAGGTACCAACGGAAAGCACCTGAAGAGCGTTCACCAATTAAACGTTCACCTTCCCACAGGAACTCCGTAACGCCTTGTTGTGTAATTTTCTTCGTTCTGCGCCCTAATGCATCATATTCATATTGACTGATGCCATCGTCGGTGTGAACTTCAATGAGCTGATTTAACGCATCAAATACGCGAGTCTGAACGTGTCCTTGCCCCTCACGTTTTGTCTGATTTCCTTGCGCGTCATATTTGAACCTGACACCATCGTGTACTTCAATACGATCAGCGAATACCTCTGAAGTTGGCAAAGTAGGATTGCCAAAACTATCGTATTCAAATTTAGTCACATCTCCGGAAGCATTGACTCGTTTAAGTTGCCCTAAGGCATCGTACTGATAGTGTGTTGCTCCTGCCGTATTATCAATGATTGATGAAATACGGTTTTGCGCATTGTAAACGTACTTTTTCTCTCTATCTGGCCAATGCTGTTCAACCAAACGACCAACACCATCATAAATGATGCGCTCATTAAAATATGCCGTTTCAATTTGGGAAACTCGTCCCATTTCATCGTAATGAAATTTGATTTGAGGTAAATCTAGGTTTCCAAACCGAATCGCTGAAAAACGCCCATATCGATCATAAGAGAAGTTCAGCTCCGTATTATCTGGCAGTACCTGAGATACGCGTTGGCCAACTCTGTTAAACTCCTGCGTTATCTCAAACTGGCCTTGAATGCGCTTTGTTAAATGCCCGAATGAAGAGTATTGGTATTGCAATGTGTGATGGCGATTGGATGCGAAAGTAAGTCGCCCACCAAGCGTATAATTGAAGTGGTTCTCTACAATACTGCTACCATTTCCTGCTTTGACGTGCTTGAGATAACCCGCAGCGTCATAGCGATACAGCACCGTCCTATCGGCGACTTGCTTACGATGGATTCGCCCCATATGATCATAATCAAATTGGCTTTGTAGATTATCAAACCCGACAGTTCCTGACAGCTGGCCTTCATCGTCATACAGGAATTCGAACTCTAAGCCGTCACTCCGAACTAATTTAGTCAGGTTACGTTGTTGATCGTATTCGTAAGAAATATGGCTGCCATCGGGAAAGATGACTGCTTCTTGTTGCGCGAGTGCTCCCCATTGATACGAGGTAATGCCTGCTGGCGTTCGAATCTGAGCAACACGGCTGTGCTCATCGTAAGAATATTCTTCGCTATAACCGACTTTGTCTTCGTCGTTAAAATAACGAACTGATGTACGCCTGCCAAATTGATCATAAGCGAGTTGAGCAATACACCCATCGGGATAAGCAACGCCATTCACTAAATCTTCTTCATTGTAGCTATAACGAAGTAATGTACCGTCTATTTCATTCGCGATAAGTCTTTGTTGTTCATCCCACCACCACTGACTTTTCTTACCATCTTCAGACTCTTTTTTGACGACTTGACCGTGTTTATCGTAATCATATTCCGTGACACAGCCGAACTGATCGGTATCCCAAACTCTTTGACCGAGGCTATTGTAGTAAGCCTTCTCGATATCCCCGTCAGGTGAAACCGTTTTAACTAACTTACCTAAGCCGTCATAACCATATTGAATTTCTTTGCCAGAGGAATGAAACTTAGAAACTAATTGACCATGCTGATTATATTGATAATTGACCGTTGACTGATCAGGATAGATAGCTTGCGCTTTTCGCCCTAATTCATCATATTGCCATCGCCAAGTTCTACCTGTGGGGCTTATTTTCTCGAGTAAGTTACCCTGCTCGTCATGCAAGAAAGACCATTGATGATCTAACGAGTCAGAATAAGAAGAGTGATTTCCTTGATAATGGAAGCGATAGTCATAAATTCCTGCGTCCCCAACGTTTCTGATGCATTTCGCTTTTGCACCTTCGCCATCCCATTCAAAATAATGAGTAAAGCCAGTTGGTCGTACACGTTTAACAATTAAATGCCCGCGGTATTGATACTGTTCCTTTAAGCCTAAATGATTAGTTGCACTGACCAAATCATCGTGCTCATCATAGGTATAAGTTGTCAGAACTTTTTGGGACTTTGCATTTAGCAGTTCTACAAGGCGTCCTTGCTTATCATATTGACATTCAAGAACCGGACGCTTGTTGTATGCAATCTCGATCAATCGATGGTTTCGAGAATACTGCAGTTGAAACGTTGAAAACGTGCCATTTCTGACTTGTTTAACAACCCAACGATCATCTTTCTGTTCAAATCGATATTGATGCCCACTAGCGAGCGTCACGATCCGAGTTGCTGAATTTAGGAAATAACAGCTCGCACCAGCGTATATCTGGTAACTTGTTGCTCCAATATCTACTGGCTCAAATTCTGTGATATCGGCCTTATCGTCAACAAACTCCCAAGCGATAACATTGTCTTTCTCGTCCGTCTTTTCGCGTAATTCAAACTGAAATGCATGTCGCCAACCAAAGCCCATTCCATGATTTACATCCGACTGCGAAGAGCGGTAAGTACGCTGCCAAGTAGTACCTTGTTGTAGCTCGATATCATAGAGTTCGAGAATTTCTTCACCCGTCACAAGTGATACAGGATCACCGGCTTTCTCATGTTTTTCGCTGCTTTGTTGCTGAGGCTTGGCGGATGCGGCACTTCTGCCACTCTTTTTATTCGACTTCCCCTTTCCCTTCGATGGTTTTGCATTGACGGTATTTTGAGTCGGTGGAGGCGTAACCGCTGACGAGAGTGCGTAGTTTTCGCCGGTAGGTACAATTCGAGCGACATGCAAATCACCGTTCACCAAAGCATTGGCAAACGTTGAATTATAGTGTTGGGAAGTAAGCTCACCGTCAGGTATGTTTGGCTTGAATTGACCAATCGCATAGAACAAGTCCTCGACAGAGCGAAGGTCAAGCTCACCAAAGCTCTCAAGAAACTCTATTGCCTCTTGTTTGGTCACGAATGTTTTAGGTTCGCCGCTAGTAAGTAACTGACCAGAGAAGTGATAACTTTCGCCAAAGCGATTCGTGATAGGAATGACGAATTGAGGGATCATAGCCGTAACGTGTTTGTCCTTTTCTTACCTTGCCGCATCATTTAATGCTCGTTTCGCTCTTTTTATTTGTGAGAGCAAGATGCCTTAATCAAACATCCTCCGATAGAGATTCCTCTGTATGCGTAGACTGAATGTATTGATGGCAATTTTCACGTATGCAACTCTTTGAATTTCTGAGCGCAGCGTACTTTAACGGGACGATGAATCCTGAGTAAATGAACAATAGCGTGAGTGAGACTAATGTCTCATCGTGACGCGATTTTTTTACATGTTTCTTACTTAACTATGATTTTCTGCCCAGTTACGTAAATTCACTCAAAAAGTTGCATCAAGTATCACCACTGCGACGCAACGCTTCATATTTGAGACAAAACAGCAACAAAAAAACCGCCTATTACGGCGGTTTTGCTTAAAGAATACTGATTAAAGGTTTGGACCTGTCGATGGTCTGTGTGGTTGGTTATTGAGCAGTTGCTGCATCCCTTGAAACATTCGTATAAACCACACCAAGATGGCTAATGCAGCAAACACCATCCCTACCCAAGGAATAAAGTAAGCGATGGTTTCAAGCAAAGTACTATGCAACCAATAATCACTCACGCCAACGAGTACACCGTTAGAAGTCGCGACGGTGACGATCAACACAACAAAAAACGTCAGGTAGAGAAAGAAGGTGCGAATTAAACCGTAGTAATGAGAAATCACTACGTCGCTGTCTTCTCCCTTATCTAATCGGTAACCCGCATAGATAATTGCGATAACGCCTGAGATCAGAAACGTAAACGGGGTCAGACAGCTCAGGATGTACGCAACCCAAATCCCGTTATGAGGTTTGTTCATTCGCTTTCGCTCCTTTTACTTCCGTTTGTGCCGTATCTGTTTCGCCCATTGCTTCTTTGGATTTCACTTCTTCATACCAAAGATCGTGATGCTCTTTCGCCCATGTTTCATCAACTTCACCTGTCACCATGCCTTCTAGCGCACCTTCCATACCGAATAGACCAATATAGATGTGGAAGATAAAGCCACAGATTAGAATCAGCGCCGAAATCGCATGAACTAAGTTAGAAAGCTCCATGTCACGGCGAGTTTGGCCAAAGATAGGAAAGTCCAGAACTAAGCCACTCACTGCCGCGATAGCACCAAAGAAGATTAACAACCAATAGATTGCCTTCTCACCACCGTTTGAGAAACCAGCTGACGGATGTGTGCCTTTGTGTTTACCAACCATGCCGCCCATTTTCATAAACCAACGAACATCAGTCATGTTTGGAATCGACTTGCGCCACCATTTAAAGAGCACGAGCATCAGTAAAATGAAGAACAATGGTCCCATGTAATTGTGGTACTGCTTCGCCAACATGACGATAAAGCCCCAGAACTCAGTAGGAACGTACGGTTTTAAGAAGTGCTTACCGTAAACCAGCATCAAACCACTGAATGCCAGAGTTAAGAATGTAAACGCCATACTCCAGTGAAGCGCGCGGTCTAAACGAGACCAACGCTTCATTTTTTTACCAGTACGCGGCTTGCTAAGCATCAAAGGACCAACGAATACGTAAGCCATGATAACCATCGCGATACTGCCGAAAATCGCGATAGCACCAGCAGGAGACATCCATTTCTCTTTTAGAATGTACCAAGTCTCACCAGGTTTACTGATCAATACGCCATGTTCTGGCGATTGAGACGTGGTGTAGCCTTCTTGCCCCTCTCTGACTTCGCGCCAATAGTCTGCCCCGGCGAGTTGCGTGATCTCCTGTTGAATAACTTTAGAAGATTGTCCCTCTGCTGAAGCAGGCATTGCAAAAGTCAGCAGCAATGCCGTCATCATTGACAACATTGCTAGAGATGCACGTTTAAGCGTGTTTAACATGTGCCTCTCCTTACTTAGCTTTTCGTCGCATCGTAAGAAAGATCGTTTCCGTCTGTCCAACCTGCGTTTTTCGCGCCGCGTTCTACCACACGTTGACGGAAAATGTCAGAGACTTTCTCTGCGTCACCCGCAAGCAGCGCTTTGGTTGAACAAAGCGATGCACACATCGGTAACTTGCCTTCTGCGATACGGTTCGCACCGTATTTTTGACGTTCTTCCTCAGAGCCAGGCTCTGTTTCTGGGCCGCCCGCGCAGAAAGTACATTTATCCATTTTGCCACGTTCACCAAACGCCTCTTGTTTAGGAAATTGAGGTGCGCCAAACGGACAAGCAAACAAACAGTAACCACAACCGATACACAGATCTTTATTGTGAAGAACGATGCCGTCTTCGGTATGTTCGAAACAATCAGCTGGACAAACTGCCATACAAGGCGCATCGGTACAGTGCATACAAGCAACAGAGATAGAGTTTTCACCAGCTTCACCGTCGTTTAGTGTTACCACGCGGCGACGCTGAATGCCCCATTCAAGCGCATCGTCGTTTTCGTTCTTACATGCAGTAACACAGCCGTTACACTCGATACAGCGCTTGGTGTCACATAGGAATTTCATTCGTGCCATTGTCAGACTCCTTACGCTTTACGAATGTTACATAGGGTTACTTTGGTTTCCTGCATCAAGGTAACCGGGTCGTAACCGTAAGTGGTTGCCGTGTTAGCCGATTCGCCAACAACGTAAGGCTGTGTACCTTCTGGGTATTTAGGACGTAGGTCTTCACCTTCGAACTTACCGCCAAAGTGGAACGGAATGAACGCCAAGCCAGGTTTCACACGACGTGTTACCATCGCTTTCACCCTGATTCGTCCCTTCTCTGCACCTTCAACCCAAACATCATCACCATCTCTGAAGCCAAGATCGTTCGCGTCTTTCGGGTTCACTTCAACAAACATTTCTTGTTGAAGCTCGGCAAGCCAAGGGTTTGAACGCGTCTCTTCACCACCACCTTCGTATTCAACCAGACGGCCAGAAGTCAGAACGATTGGGTACTCGCCCGATTTGTCCTGCTCTTGAATGGATTTATACAACGTAGGTACACGGAAGATTGCATCTTTGTCTTCCCAAGTTGGGTAGTCCGTTACAAGGTCACGACGTGGTGTGTAAAGTGGTTCACGATGCAGTGGCACACGGTCTGGGAACGTCCAAACAATCGCACGCGCTTTCGCGTTACCAAATGGAATACAACCGTGCTTGATCGCGACACGCTGAATACCGCCAGAAAGGTCAGTCTTCCAGTTTTTACCCTCTGCTGCCACTTTCTCTTCAGCAGTTAGGTCGTCCCACCAACCAAGTTGTTTCAATAACTTGTCAGTGAACTCTGGGTAACCATCTTTGATTTCACAGCCTTTCGAGTAGCTGTCTTCTGCAAGAAGGCTCTTGCCTTCAAATTCCACACCAAAGCGCGTACGGAAATTACCGCCACCTTCTGCAACCGTCTTTGACGTATCGTACAGAATGTGTGTACCTGGGTGTTTCATTTCTGGTGTGCCCCAGCATGGCCAAGGTAGACCATAGGTTTCACCGTTGACAGGGCCACCTTCCGCTTCCAATGTGGTTTTGTGGAACGTATGCCAGTTTTGTTGGTGCGCTTTCAAACGCTCTGGGCTTTGGCCTGTGTAACCAATCGTCCACATGCCTTTGTTGAATTCACGCGTTAGGTCTTCAATCACCGGCTGGTTGTTTTCAACACGGATGTTTTTGAACAGAAGATCGGAATAGCCCAGTTTCTTCGAAAGCAGGTACATGATTTCGTGGTCTGGTTTTGATTCAAACAAAGGTTCAATCACCTGATCACGCCATTGTAGAGAGCGGTTAGAAGCGGTAACGCTGCCGTGTGTTTCAAACTGTGTTGTTGCAGGAAGCAGGTAAACGCCGTCGGTACGGTCGTTCATTACCGCAGCAACCGTTGGGTATGGGTCCACAATCACCATCATGTCCAACTTCTGCATCGCTTTTTTCATCTCAACACCACGTGTTTGAGAGTTCACTGCGTGTCCCCAGTAGAACATTGCACGGATGTTTTCGCGTTGACGAATGTTGTCTTTGTTTTCCAGTACACCATCAACCCAACGAGATACAGGAATACCTGCACTGTGCATTGGTTTCTGACCGCTATAAGCGTTGTCATCGAAACGACCTTTGATCCATTCGTAATCGATTTCCCACACTTTTGACCAATGACGCCAAGCGCCTTCAGAAAGGCCGTAGTAGCCCGGTAGCGTGTCAGAGAGCACGCCAAGGTCGGTTGCGCCTTGTACGTTATCGTGACCACGGAAGATGTTTGCACCGCCGCCTGATTTACCAATGTTTCCAAGCGCTAGCTCAAGCACACAGTAAGCACGTGTGTTGTTGTTACCAGTAGTATGCTGAGTACCACCCATACACCAAACAATACAGCCCGGGCGATTTTCAGAAAGCAGTTTTGCTGTTTGGTAAACGTCTTCTTCGCTTACGCCTGTTACGCGCTCAACTTCTGCTGGCGTCCATTTCGCCACTTCAGCACGGATCTCATCCATACCGAATACACGTTGACGGATGAACTCTTTATCTTCCCATTGGTTTTCGAAGATGTGCCACAACACACCCCAAATGAATGCTACGTCAGAACCAGGACGAAGTGATACATAGTGATCCGATTTTGCTGCCGTACGTGTACGACGAGGATCCGCTACGACGATCTTACAGTTGTTCTTCTCTTTCGCGATCAGAATGTGCTGCATCGCTACTGGGTGTGCTTCAGCTGGATTTGAACCAATGAATAGCATCGACTTACAGTTGTGCATGTCATTGAAAGAGTTGGTCATCGCACCGTACCCCCAAGTGTTCGCTACACCCGCCACGGTTGTTGAGTGACAAATACGCGCTTGGTGGTCAACGTTGTTCGTACCCCAAAGTGATGCCATTTTGCGGAACAAGTACGCTTGTTCGTTGCTGTGCTTTGCGCTTCCCAAGAAGTAAACCGAATCAGGCCCAGACTCTTTGCGGATGTCCATCACCTTGTTACCGATTTCTTCGATCGCTTGATCCCAAGAAAGCTTTTTCCACTTACCGTTTTCAAGCTTCATTGGGTATTTAAGACGGCGCTCACCGTGGCCATGTTCACGCAGTGCTGCGCCTTTTGCACAGTGACCACCGGCGTTAAATGGGTGGTCGAATGCAGGCTCTTGACCCGTCCAAACACCATTTTGAACTTCTGCGTAAATACCACAACCCACTGAACAGTGAGAACAGATAGTACGTTTTACTTCTGTTTTCGCTTCTGGATCGACTGATTTTGCTTGCGCTTTTTTCATCATTCCCGGTGCGAATAGACTAGCACCAACCACTGCACCACCAGCGGCAAGCGAAGTGTTTTTCATGAATGCACGACGAGATACGCCAAGCTGGTTCGTTTCTTTGCTCACACTGTCGGAGCGTTTGACAAGTTTCATCCGTTATCTCCTAAAGTGTGTCGTAGTAATCGCGAATGTGTTGAGTTTCACGATACCCTTTCTTCTTCACGTCGTTTTCAGAAGGCTCAACCGTTTCTGAAGCAACGGCCACTTTCGTGGTTCCCGCAACAACAGCACCGGCAACGGCAGCGGTTGTGAAGCCTTTTAGGAGATCCCTACGGCTTGTGTTTATTTCTTTATTATCTTTCATCATTGCTTCCTTACCTTACGGTAGATCTTTGGAGACTCATGCCTCTCTATCGATATGACCAAGTACTGCTCGATTACTCGTAATCAGTGACGTTTTTCACATCAATTTTTAATTTGTTCTTACTGCTTTTGGTGTTCACGCTAAAGCGGACTTGCTCTAACGTTAAAAATGCATCGCAAAGCTGTGCAGCTGGCTTGTAGAAGTTCACGCTTTCGGCGCTCTCTAGTTGGCGCGTAAAAGATTGGAACCAAGGAGCAATGTGTTTGTTAAACACCGCTTGTTGAAGTTCTTCCTCTTCACCTGTCAGCATTGCCATCACTTCGCACAGTGCAGAAATATGGTCTTCAGGCTCTTTCACGTTCTCTTCTCGTTCGATGCCTAAAAGATCCAAATCGCGACGAATTTCCGCTAACGGTTTTTCCATCATCGAGCCAGTGCGATGCCAAGATCCGAATGGCACAACTTCACCACGTCCAATGCCAATAAACAGATCTTGATATTCTTCTTCTAACGCTTCTCGCTGCGCTTCGTTCGCGGCTTGTTGCAGTGCGAGCCAAGCTTTTTGCATCGCGCTCTCAGACGGTTCAATTTCTAGCGATTTCAGGAACGCCAGCATTTCATCACTAGGCGCACTACGAAAAAGTGCAGATAGAACGAGATAAATGTCTGTTCTCAGTGTTTGTTCTTGTTGTGTGTCCACTGCGAGCTCCTAGTATTTTAATTGTTTCATTGGGTCTTCTGCCATCGACTCAAACATGTCGATCACACGGCAGTCTTCACACATCGCGATACGATTGATCGCCGCTTCATCAGAGAAATGAGAGTGACCGCGTAACTTGTTTTGTAGCATGTCGATCATCGATTGCGGAGCAAAGGGCTTGTGACAACGAATGCACTCGGCTGCCTTTTCTTCATGAATCACAACCGCTTTCTGGCGTTCTTCTTTCACCCAGTTCATACGAGGAGTAAGCGTCAGCACTTTCTCTGGACACGCTTTCTCGCACAGCCCACATTGAATGCAGTCTTGCTCGACGAATTTAAGCGACGGAGATCGACCGTCCGTATGCAATGCACGTGTTGGACACACCGCCACACAGCTCATACACAACGTACAACCTTTACTTTCACAAGAGACTGTGCCGTAAGGTGCGTTCGCTGGAAGTTCAACAATGTTCTCAACTGGAATACGTGATGCGGACAACGCATCCAACGCCGTAAATAGACGCTGACGTTTGTTGCCTTGCAAGTCTCCTAGTGCCAAATCAAAAGACTCGGTACAAAGTGTCGGAGCACCTTCACGTAGTGACTCTAGATACAGAATGTCGATGGTTTCTTTGGCGATACCAAGCTGACCGAGCAGCTCTTGAGCAATACCTACTTCGCTATTAAGCACACGAATAATGGTTTGAGGCATAAAACGTGAAGCCGCAAACAACACCTGAGTAGCACCATTCACAAGCGCGGCGAACCAAGTATCAATACCAACCGAAGGCAGTTCTTCCACCACAATTGGAATCACATTATCTGGCAGTGCTTTTAGTGCCATCACGTTGTAGCTCTCGTGGCGAGAACTGCAAATCAATACGATAGGATCTAAACCACCCGCTTGCTCATAGTTGGCGAGCGTACGTTCAATAAACTTTTGCGTATCTTTAGGGTTTGGCAGTGCGTAATGAATCGCTTCTGTCGGACACGCTGTAGCACAAGTACCCACGCCTTGACATAGGTATGGGTTGATCTCGATGCGATGGCCCGTTTTGTCGCTGCCTTCACTCGATAGTGCCCCTGCCGGACAAGCATCCACACACCGTTCGCAACCTTTTACGCCACGAGAGCTGTGTGCACATAAATCGGTATCTAAACGGAAGAATTTCGGTTTATCGAACGTCCCCATTAAGGTTGGAATCTCTTCCAACGCTTCAGCCAGTTTCGGATAGCCACGACCTACTGGGTAGTAGCCCGGTACTGGGACTTCTTCCGACATGCAGCTGTTAAGGCAAAGATCGAGTACGATATCGAAACAATCGCTATTGATCGCGACCTTGGCAAGATTGTTGGTCGAACCATGATTTTCAATCAGAACTTCAAACGTACCTAAGAACCCTGAAACCTGAACCGAATTGGCGTAATAAAGCTCGGGATTTGTGCCCTTTTCGCCATCGGTAGAAAGCAGCGTTAGGCTGTTCATTTGCGACAATTGCGCTGCCGCACTTTCGATGATTGCTGTTGGGCCCACAATCAAAGTATTACCACCGCTTTCATAGCTTACGGTTGGTGGAATAAGATTGGTCAACTCTACGGTATTTTCGAAAGCGTACAGCCTCGCTTTACCGTTATTGGAAGTTGCTTGTTCTAATAATTGTTTCAGCATTGCTCAATTCCATTTATGAACATGGATAGTCTTTTCCATCTCTTAGTGTAGTTAGCGCCGGAGATTCTGCTGATTAACTTATCAATGAGCATTCTTATTCCGCCATCTATAGGCGATGAATACTACGCAGTGCGTCCGTACTAACTTCAACCAGATTGGTATTGAGCAACAGATAGCAAGTGTCATGCCAATAAAATATCAACTAAAAATCAATAGGTTATCAATTTTACTGACAAATAGTAGGGATAAAAAAACCGGTTGAGACATTTTGTCTCAGCCGGCTCATTGAGTGTTTAGTCAAAATGTACCTATTCTTTGTGTGGTATATTTTGTCTCACCTCGTTAGGCTGTGATTCTTCAGCAAAAGTATCACTTTCGCCAGGAACTGTATTTATATACAGTTCATTTTCATATTGAGTAATTTGGCCACTTTTGTCGGTGTTTGACTCTGCGTCTTCAACTACCCCAGATGCGATATCGTTAACGTTAAGCTCAGACCCTTGCGCAGTTTCAGCGTCTGGTTCGTCTTCCACTTTGTCTTTAACCCAATCACGCAGCGTCTCAGCGACGTCTTGAGAAAGTGACTTTAAGTTACTGTAATCATCATCGTAATCGTCTAGGCCGTCACGCACGTTAAATTCTTCGGACAAGAACATTTTGCGCAGCGCAGCTTTCTTGACGCTTTCTGAGGCTTCAGAAACCAGCAGTTGCGCCACAGACATTTCTTCGGTTTTTTCAGTCTCTACACTCGCGGTAATGTCTGGAGCCTGACTATCCTCATTGACGTTCAAAGCATCTGAGCTTTCGTCAGCGTTTGAAAGCGCTGTGACACTATCTTCGGATTGCGCCGTCTCTGCTATCGGCGTGATCTCTTCATCATGTTGGGAAGATTCTTCTAACTTACGTTTCGACCAACGGCTTAAAAAACTAGTTGCCATTTGCTCTGCCCGCTCCTTTGCGTTTCTTACGTCTTACTTCTAACAACTCACCGTGGCGACCGATAAAGGCTTCCATCCAAGCCTGAACGGCTAACGGCATATCGTTAGATAGTACAAGGTTATCACCATCCATATATTGCGCCGCAACAGATTGTGAAGCCGTCAGTAACTGTATCGCTGGTTTTTCACCAGACTCGACGTTATCCATCACTAAAAAGAGTTTAGGTTGCAGAGAGCTTAAGTTAAAGCGGTAGTCTGTACGTTCATCTTTATGTAATTGCAACGGACAAACATCTGGAGTCTCTTCCGTCGGATTCAGCGCAAATCCTGTCAACTGCCATTGGGTTGTCACCCAAATCCCTGTACTGATCTCATGCTCAACAAGCTCTACGCCGATTGGCCATGTATCCTCAGTCTTTTCGTAATTTTTTTCGAAATCTTTCTTATCCGACATAACTCACCCAGTCTTTCTATTTTTGGTCTGAAAACACACAGGACATTTTGCCCCCGTTTTCGACCATTTTTATTGTCTTCGAAGCAATAAACGCGCCAAGCTGATATAACTTAGTCTATATACTCCCTCAGGCTATAAGTACCAAACTAGACGAAACTCAAATGTATTGATGTGTCATTACTGCGAACTCGCAGTTTTAATGCATTGTTGACATAAAACCTCGCAATTTCTGTGGGAACCGCTATTTTGGAATGAGATTTGCTAGCCACTTAACAAGCTAAAATGCGTAGCAACCTAACGCTCTTAATCACTAGGACACGACTGTGCTGAAACCAAACATTATTAAAACCAGTGAAAATCCCCTGCAAACCATTGAAGTCGATGTGTACGACGAGTACGGCGAAAAACTGACAAAGCAAATCGCGTGCGAGCGTCCTCTTACGGTCATGCTGAACTGGAAAGAAGTGGTCACGCTCATGACGCTAGGTTCGCGTCCAGAAGCACTAGTACTGGGTTATTTAAAAAACCAAAGCTTCCTGTCCGACCCAGCCGCGATTGAATCCGTTATTATTGACTGGGAAACGCATTCCGCAGCGGTGATTACTAAAGAAAACACTGAACACTTAGAAGGCGCCCTGAAAAAGAAAACCGTCACCTCAGGTTGTGGCCAAGGCACTATGTATGGCAACGTGATGAAGCAGCTTGAAAATTATCAAGTGCCTCAAGTTCCTCTTAAGCAGTCAGAAATTTATTCTGCGCTGGAAGCGTTAACTCATTACAACGACACCTACAAAAAAGCGGGCGCAGTACACGGCTGTGCGGTTTGCAAAGGTAATGAAGTGTTGTCATTTGTGGAAGATGTCGGCCGTCACAACGCAGTGGATACACTTGCAGGTGAGATGTGGCTCAAAGAAGAAACAGGTGAAGATAAAATTTTCTACACAACTGGTCGCCTTACATCAGAGATGGTGATTAAAGTGGCTCAAATGGGCATTCCTGTTCTGCTTTCTCGCTCTGGCGTTACTCAAATGGGGTTAGATCTAGCGAAGCAATTTGGTATTACAACCATTGCGCGTGCGAAAGGTTTGCGCTTCCAAGTGTTTACAGGAGCCGACAAGGTTGAATTTGATGTAAAAGGCAACCAATAACACCTTTTCAGTGTAAACTAAAACCAATAATGCGGATTCACAGAGGATGTGGACTATGAATAATGACCAATTGTGGAATTTTCTGCTTACGCCCAGCGGTATCATGCTTTCTATGATTATTACCTTTGGCGTGGTCGGGCTCTATGCGTATATAACCGGTCAGTTTAAGGATTAAGGCCAAATATCAAAAAAGCCTCGCTAAATAGCGAGGCTTTTGCTTTTTAAACGCTTTGCGAGTAATTACGCGTCAACACCACGAGATTTTAGGAACTCAGAGTAAGTGCCTTTAAAGTCTGTGATTTTACCATCGCGGATTTCGATAATACGCGTTGCTAGTGAGTCTACGAATACACGGTCGTGAGATACGAAGAACAACGTGCCTTTGTATTGCTCAAGCGCAGTGTTCAAAGATTCGATCGATTCCATATCCATGTGGTTGGTTGGTTCGTCCATTAGCAACATGTTTGGCTTGTGCATCATCAGCTTGCCAAGCAGCATACGACCTTGTTCACCACCAGACAGTACTTTTACTGACTTCTTAATGTCGTCTTGGCCAAACAGCATACGACCTAGGAAACCACGAACGACTTGCTCGTCATCACCTTCTTGACGCCATTGACCCATCCAATCCGTTAGGTTCATGTCTTCTGCAAAGTCATGCGCGTGGTCTTGCGAGTAGTAACCGATGTTTGAGTTTTCAGACCATTTGTACTCACCCGCACGCGGTTCAAGCACACCAGCAAGCGTGTTTAGAAGTGTTGTTTTACCCACACCGTTCTCACCGATGATCGCAACGCGCTCACCCACTTCAAAAATTGCATTGAAGTCTGAGAACAAGTCCTCTTCGAATCCTTGGCTTAGGTTTTCAACAATCAGAGCGTTACGGAACAGCTCTTTCGACTGTTCGAAACGAATGAATGGGTTTTGACGGCTAGACGCTTTAACTTCATCCAGTTTGATCTTGTCGATTTGCTTAGCACGAGATGTCGCTTGTTTTGCTTTCGATGCGTTTGCAGAGAAACGAGCAACGAACGTTTGTAGCTCAGCGATTTGTGCTTTCTTCTTCGCGTTGTCGTTTAGTAGACGTTCGCGAGCTTGAGAAGCCGCCGTCATGTACTCATCGTAGTTACCTGGGTAAACACGTAGCTCACCGTAATCCAAATCAGCCATGTGCGTACATACTGAGTTTAGGAAGTGACGGTCGTGCGAGATGATGATCATTGTGCAGTTACGTGCGTTTAGCGTGTCTTCCAACCAACGGATAGTGTCCATGTCCAAGTTGTTGGTAGGTTCGTCAAGAAGCATCACATCTGGGTCTGCGAATAGAACCTGCGCTAGAAGCACACGAAGTTTCCAACCTGGTGCTACTTCACTCATTAGACCGAAGTGTTGCTCCATTGGGATACCTACAGCAAGAAGAAGCTCGCCCGCTTTGGCTTCTGCCATGTAGCCGTCCATTTCAGCAAACTGAACTTCTAAGTCAGCCACTTTCATGCCGTCTTCTTCGCTCATCTCAGCAAGTGAGTAGATGCGGTCACGCTCTTTCTTCACTTCCCATAGCTCTTTATGACCCATGATAACGGTATCGATTACCGTAAATTCTTCGTAAGCGAACTGGTCCTGGTTCAGTTTTGCAACGCGCTCGTTTGGATCGTAGCTTACGTTACCGCTGGTTTGCTCAAGCTCGCCGCTGAGGATCTTCATAAAGGTTGATTTACCACAACCGTTAGCTCCAATTAAGCCGTAGCGATTGCCTTCGCCGAACTTAACTGAAATGTTTTCGAATAGCGGCTTAGCGCCGAATTGTTGAGTAATATTCGCTGTGGAGATCAAAACCTTTACCTTAGCAATTGGGGTGTATTTAGAAAAACCGGGCAACGGTACTTGTTCATGCTACATACTGCAAGTGTTGTTTTTATTAATTCACTCCAAGTGAAATCATTGTAAGGTTTCTAAGAAGCAAAAGCGTAAACATAAATGCGTCATCAAATACAAAAAAGAGCCACTATCGTCAGTGGCTCTTTTTCCATTAATACTTCAAAAAAGTGACTAAGCGATGTTCGTCACCTCTAGGATCAGTTCGGCTTTTTTAGGTAAATAAATACTGAATTTACTGCCTTTTCCCCATTCAGACTCTGCTTTTAACTCACCACCCGTTTGGCTGAGAATACTTTGGGAAACCGATAGCCCTAACCCTGTGCCTTCTCGTTTCGTTGTGTAAAATGGCGAGAAGATTCGACTCAAGTTTTCTGGTTTAATACCGCAGCCCTCATCAATAACATGAATCGCAGCTCCTTTCACTTCGCCCTCTTCAATCCAGTCTTCACTGACTACTGTTAAAGTTCCTTTACCGCTCATTGCGTGAATGGCGTTCATTAGCAAATTAACTAAGATTTGTAGCAAGTGGTGACGGTTTATCTCAACGGACGTATGCGCTTGTAGGTCAGTCACAAACTCAACGTCGCGTTTCTTGGTGCCAGTTTTAACCAAGGTGATGCTTTCATCAATGATAGGATTGACATGTTGCCAAGTGATTTCATCTTGAACACCGCCTTGTCGACTGTATTGCAATAAACTGCGTGTGATATTGCGGATACGATCAATTTGCGCGTGAATCGCATCAATTTCTTCTTGTACTCGACTTGCATCGTCACCCAATTCAAAATGGATCAATTCTACGTTGCCAAGAATCACGGCGGTTGGGTTATTAATTTCGTGAGCAATCCCCGCGGTGAGTTCTCCCAATGCTGCCAGTTTTTCATGAACAACGAGTTTGTCGCGAGTTTGGTTAAGCAATTGAATATGCAGCTCAAGATCTTGGGTTTTTTCTCTCAGGCTTGCCGTACGCTCTTGAACTTTGCATTCAAGTTGAGCTGCGGAGTTTTTCAGTTCAATTTTGCGCTCTTCTAGCGCGTCTAACATATCATCAAACTGTCTGGCTAACTGCGCAAGTTCATGATCGGCATCTAATCCTAACGGGCCAATCCGTTTTTCTTTACCTTGTTGGACCTGCTTCACCACTTTGTGAATGCGTTCGATCGGTCGAAACAGATCATAAGAACCGCGATATACCATCACGCCAGAAACCAGCAATAACATAACCGTAATCAAGCTGATTTCGGCAATGTTGGTCATGTAGGCTTTAACGAGTGGCCACATTAGGTAACCGGTATAAAGCATACCAATAACATTGTCGTATTGGTCTTTGATTGGTTGATACGCCGTAATATACCAAGCGTCATACACATATGCTCGGTCAACCCACTGTTCACCCTTCGAAAGTACTTGGTTATACACTTCTGCGCTCACGCGAGTGCCTATGGCGCGCCCTAGCCTATGATCGCTGTCTAAAGGAACGTTGGTGCTCACACGCAAATCATCGAGAAACACAGTCAACGTACCCACAGGGCGAAGGCGGTCATTATCACTTAAGTAAATGAGATCGCGGATTTGATCCACCAACACTGTACTGTTGTTAAGGAGCAAACCACCATCAAGAAAGCCGATCAAATCGTTCGCTTGGCTGTATACCGGAATCACGGTTCGACTGACTAACCCACGCGCCTCCCTGTCACCATCAGCAAGAATAGGCACTTCTGCTCGTTTGGCGAGTTCAGGATCGAGGCGTTCGAGTTCTTCTTTATTGAGTACATCAAAAAACGATTCGCGCTTGGTGAGATCCATAAAGCGGAATTTGTTTTCCATGGAATTAACGCGTTGGAAAGAGAGAAAATCTAAAGCATATCTTTTCTTCTGCTCTGTGACCCACTTTTGCAGGTCACCTTGTGGCGTTCCTTGATTAATGCGAATACGGAAATCGTACGAATCGGCAAACGCCCGCACGTAATTGGCTTGCTTTTGCTGTAACAACGTTACGCTGTTATTTGCAACACCAAGACGCTCCGAGACATCAAGCAGCGCATTTTGCCACGTGTAATGAATAGACCAATAAATGGTAATGCCGATCAGAGCTAACAACGTGAGGAAAATCGGCGCAGAGGTTAAGAATAACAAACGATAACGCACCATGGTTTTAAAACGGTGCGTCCATTTTGACAATCCTTTGTGCTGTGGGCCGTTAGTCGGCATATTCCTCATCCTCAGAATCCCATTCTTTGTATTTACGTTCTAAGGTCTTGCGAGCTACGCCCAAGTCGCGAGCAGCGGCTGATTTGTTGCCTTCGTGCAAGTTAACGACTTGTTTAATATGTGCTTTCTCGACTTCTTTTAACGTCCAGCTGTTTGGATAGCCCTCGCCAGTAAATTCTTTGCCTTCTTTAAAGGTTGGTAACTCAGCTGAGTGAGAAACAGTAATCGATACATTAGGCAGTGAATGCCCGCCATTCAGCTCTCGCCAATAGTGTGCAGGTGGTTTGCCAAGCAAGATACAACGCTCAATCAAGTTTTTCAGCTCACGAATGTTTCCCGGCCAATCGTACTCACTCATGGCTTCCATGTCCTCGTGCGCCCATTTGGGCGCAGGCATACCGAGCTCGCGCGTCAGCATGTTGCTGAAAAATGGCACCAACTCAAATAAGTCGGTTTTGCGCTCTCGCAGCGGACACACTTCAATTTTCAGAACGTTTAAACGGTAATAGAGGTCACTGCGGAAATTACCTTGATTGACCTCTTCTTGCAGGTTTCGGTTGGTTGCCGCTACGATACGGACATCAATACTGATCTCTCTTTCTGAACCGACAGGGCGAATCGTACGCTGCTCTAACACACGTAATAATGATGCCTGCATTGCAAGTGGCATCTCCCCGATTTCGTCAAGAAATAAGGTGCCACCGTTAGCAACACGGAACAAACCTTCACGCGATTTTTTTGCACCGGTAAACGCGCCCGATGTATGACCAAACAACTCACTCTCTAAAAGCTCAGGTGCAATCGCGCCGCAGTTGATTGGCACAAACGGGCCCGTTCGCCCACTCGCCTGGTGGATACCTCGTGCAACTAGCTCTTTACCTGTACCCGACTCACCTTCCACCAAAACAGAAGCGCGTGATGGTGCAAATTGGTTAATAAGTTGCTTAAGCAGACGCGTTTTTTCTGAGCCGCCGATGATCTCTGAGGTATTGTGACGCTGGTAATCGCGTGTCATGGCGTACTGCATGCGTTCGTTCAAACGGCGATCCATACAGCGACTGACCGCTTTTAACATCTGCTCAAGGTTGAATGGTTTGAGGATAAAGTCGGAAGCACCGAGCTGTAGCGCTCGAATGGCAATTTCTAAATCCGCATAACCCGTCATAAAAATCACATCGGCACGTTTGTCATCATCTTCAAACGCTTCTTCCCACTCAATTCCAGAACGCCCTGGCAGATTAATATCCAGTAAGATCAGATCATAATGTCGAGAATTACGCAGTTGTTCTGCTTCTTCGATGCTACCAGCTGTATCGACATGTGAAAAAAGCTTACCCAATGCCTTTTTCAAGATGGCTTGCATGCCTAATTCATCATCGACGACCAGTACGGAAAAGGCGCTATATTGTTGGTTTATACTAAGATGGGATTGAGTAGACATATTTACCCCAGATGGATTTCGATGGGACAGAGTGTACCAAGTTTAAACAGAGATACCCTACAAAAAGTGCGACATTTTGTACCAACGCAAACTTTTATGCAAATAACCCCATGATTTAGTGCATATACCAAGCACTTTAAGCTTGTAAAAGGTTGGCATCTTGTTTGCTATAAGGTGGATACGGAGCGCATTTAAGTGATCTCAGGATGTTGATGTTTGCTTATTCCAACACCCTGAGACAACTTGCGTATTACGCTAATCGCTCTCGTCCAAAAAGGCTTCTCCCTAAAACCTGGAGAGATTCCAAAGAATCATTGGAAAGGAACACATAAAAATGAAAAAAATTGCGCTAACTCTGGCTGCAACGTCAATCACGCTTGTAAGTTACTCTGCGTTTTCTGCTCAAGACGGAGAACACGTTCGCCTTGCAACCACAACCAGTACTTACCATTCAGGTTTACTTGATTACCTGCTTCCACAATTTGAAAAAGACACGGGCTACAAAGTCGATGTTATTGCTGCAGGTACTGGTAAAGCCTTAAAAATGGGCGAAAACGGTGACGTAGATTTGGTGATGACACATGCACCAAAAGCTGAAGGCGCATTTGTTGAGAAAGGCTACGGCGTTTTACCTCGCAAGCTAATGTACAACGACTTTGTGATTGTAGGCCCGAAAGCTGACCCAGCAACAATCAAAAATGACGAAGGCGTGTTAGATGTATTCAAAGAGATCGCCAACAAAAACGCAACGTTCATCTCTCGCGGCGATGATTCTGGTACACACAAAAAAGAAATGGGCTTCTGGGCTCAAACTAAAATCGAACCGAACTTTGGTGGCTACCGTAGCGTAGGTCAAGGTATGGGCCCAACTCTAAACATGGCGTCTGAAATGCAAGGCTACACCATGACGGATCGCGGCACATGGCTGGCTTACCAAAACAAATTGGATCTAGAAATTCTGTTCCAAGGCGATGAAAAACTGTTTAACCCGTACCAAGTTATTCTTGTTAACCCTGAGCGTTACCCAACGATTAACTACCAAGGTGCGAAGGCATTCAGTGATTGGTTGGTAAACCCTCGCGGACAGGAACTTATCAATGGTTTCCGCCTAAACGGTAAACAACTGTTTGTTGCGAATGCTGAGAGCAAATAACGCAATATGAATCTTGCTGATACAACACTGGAAGCGCTTCGCTTACTGGTGAATTTTGATGCAGACCTATGGGAGATCGTTGCGGTCTCCTTTAGTGTTTCTATCACGGCAATATCCCTAGTGGTATTGCCGGCTATTTTGATGTCCTTTGTACTGGCGTATACCGACTTTCGCGGTAAATGGTTTTTGTTGTCGATCGTAAATACGCTGCAAGCGGTCCCTACCGTGGTGATTGGCCTGTTGCTGTACATGTTGCTGTCGCGTGCTGGCCCTTGGGGAGACTGGCAAATGCTGTTCACTCAGAAGGCAATGATCTTCGGCCAAATGGTGATCTGCTTCCCTGTTTTGGTATCGATGATGCATGGTGCATTACAATCTAGCGACCGTCGTGCAGTGGAAACTGCCATCACGCTGGGCGTCTCCATTCCGCGCTTGGCAGCTACGATGATTTGGGAAACCCGCTTTCCTCTACTTGCGGCTATCATTGCAGGGTTTTCACGTATCGTGACCGAGGTGGGCTGCTCAATGATGGTTGGTGGGAACATTATGGGCGTGACGCGAAATATTCCCACGGCTATCGCAATGGAAAGCAGTAAAGGTGCTTTTGCGCAAGGAGTTGCATTAGGAATTGTATTACTATCTTTAGCGTTGGCTCTAAACTTCTTCTTATCAAGCATGAGAGGCAAAGGCTACCTCAGAACATAGAACATGAAGCAAACAAACGACTCACCATTAACCCCATGTCGAGGCGAATTATGACTATAAAAATCACCGCCGAACAGTTATCCATGCGCTTTAAAGAGCGTGTGCTTTTCCACATCCCTGAGTTAGCCATCGGCCCAAATGATGCCATTTATCTCAAGGGTGACAATGGTGTGGGCAAAACTACCCTACTCAAAATCCTTGCTGGCTTGCTCAAACCCTCTACTGGTGATGTTGTTGCGCCAAAAGATACGTGGCTAAAAAGACTGACGCGTCGCAATGGTCGTGTCGATGTGATTTATCTCCACCAATCCCCTTACCTTTTTGACGGCACTGTATATGAAAACGTAGTCTATGGAGTGAAATATCAACAAGACACGCAAAAAGATAAGCGAGCTCAAGTTATTCACGCGCTGCGCATGGTAGGTTTAGAAACCTTAGCGGACGAACATATTTCCGTGTTGTCCGGCGGTGAAAAACAGCGCGTTGCCATGGCAAGGGCTTGGATCTTAAAACCGTCGATTTTGTTGATGGATGAGCCAAGTGCGTCTTTAGACCAAGAATCCATTGAACGATTGGTGGTGATGGCGAAAGATCTTTTGGATCGTGGTTCCAGTATCGTGGTGACAAGCCATCAGGCCAACGCACTGACCGACTTATGTAAAAAACAGTGGTGGATTAAAGACAAGACTTTGATAGAGTCTCCTCTGTTGTATGTCATACCAAAAGAAACATCCCAAGAGAATGCATATGCTTCAACCAACACAAACTAGTTGGGTCATTTTGGCTGGTGGCCAAGCCAGCCGTATGGGTGGAAAAGATAAAGGTCTGATTGAGTTAAATCAGAAGCCACTCATCGAACACGTTATTGAACGTTTATCTCCACAAACTCCACGCATTTTAATTAATGCCAACCGAAACCAAGATGCGTACAGCAAATTTGGTTTCGTATTTAGTGATCAATTCAAAGATTTCCCTGGGCCTATGGGCGGTATTCACGCGGGTTTGATGCATGCTGAAACTGACTGGGTCGGATTTGTACCTTGCGATAGTCCACAAATTAACACCGACCTTGTCGAGCGTTTCTGCCAGTTTGTCAAAGAAGACAGCGATATTTTGGTCGCGCATGATGGTGACCATCAGCAACCTGTTTTTACGCTCTACCACAAGCGCGTACTGCCAAAACTCACCGCGTTTTTAGAACGTGGCGACCGCAAAATCATTCTGCTCTACAAAGAGTGCAACACCAGTTACGTTGACTTTAGCGACTCACCAAACTGTTTCGTCAACTTGAACACTCCGGAAGAACTGGCGCAATTTGGACAATTAGAATCATGAAACACACGCTAAACATTCCTATTCTTGGTTTTGCGGCTTATTCAGGCACAGGCAAAACCACACTGCTTGAAGCCCTATTGCCAAAGCTAACTGAAGCGGGCCTGCGCATTGGCATGCTAAAACATGCTCATCACAACTTCGATGTCGATAAGCCGGGTAAAGACAGCTACCGTTTACGCAAAGCTGGCGCATCTCAAATGCTGATTGCTTCTCGCAACCGTTTTGCGTTAATGACAGAAACGCCAGAAGCCGAAGCGGAGTTTGAATACCTATTAACACGTTTTGATGAAGACATGCTTGATGTGGTTTTGGTCGAAGGCTGCAAAAACATCGCGTTTCCTAAAATCGAATTGCACCGTGAAGAAGTCGGCAAGCCTTGGCTTTATCCAAACGATGAAAACATCATCGCTATCGCTTCAGACGGCGGCGAGTTGGACTCTGAACTGCCACAAATGAACATCAATGATCTTGAAGCGATTGCTCAGTTCGTTATTCAGTATGTTCAAGAAGCGAACGCACCAAAAAACAAAGAGAAAGAAGCCGCATGTTGCGATACCCTTTCTCCTGCTTTCCTTTCTGTGGTTCAAGGCCAAGAGAAAATCCTTTCTTTGGTGAACACGGTTTCGGAAATAGAAGCATGCAAGATTGAAAACGCCTATGGCCGCGTTCTTGCGGAACATATCGTTTCACCAGTAAATGTGCCGCAATACACCAACTCCGCGATGGACGGTTATGCCATCCGCAGTGATGATGTTGACCGTGATAGCTACCAAGTGGTTGCTGAAGTGATGGCGGGCCATGCTTACGAGCAGCCTCTGGAAGTTGGTCAAGCAGTTAAGATCATGACTGGCGCACCAACACCACGTAACGGCGATACAGTGGTCATGCGTGAGCAAGCCATTCAAGAAGGTGACAAGGTCACTTTTAACGGTGCGAATATCAAAGCAGGCCAAAACGTTCGTCAAGCAGGTGAAGATCTCGCTATCGGCAGTGACGTCTTTACCGCAGGTACTCGCCTCGCCTCTCCAGAGATGGGCATGATCGCTTCGCTTGGCTTTGGTGAAGCGAATGTATTCCGCAAATTGAAAGTTGCCGTGTTCTCCACCGGTGACGAAGTACAAGCACCGGGAACAGAGCAAAAAGCGAATTCTATCTACGATTCCAACCGTTTTACCATCATGGGCATGCTTGAAAAGCTCGGCTGCGAGATCTTGGATTTCGGTATTCTGGAAGACAACGAACAGTTAATGATTGAAGCGTTGGAAAACGCATCGGCGCAAGCGGACGTGGTTATGACTTCTGGTGGCGTATCTGTTGGTGATGCGGATTACATCAAACTTGCCTTGGATAAACTTGGTCAAATCGATTTTTGGCGAATCAACATGCGTCCGGGACGTCCACTCGCGTTTGGTCAAATCAACAACAAGCCGTTCTTTGGTCTGCCGGGCAACCCTGTTGCCGTGATGGTCTCTTTCATTAACTTTGTCGAGCCTGCACTGCGTAAGATGCAAGGCGAACAAGGCTGGAAGCCTCTGAAAGTGAATGCCATCGCGACTGAAAACCTTCGCTCTCGACAAGGTCGTACCGAGTTTAGCCGTGGCGTCTATGAACTGGATGCAACTGGCCGTTTAACCGTTCGTACAACAGGCAAGCAAGGCTCTGGTATTTTGCGCTCAATGAGTGAGGCAAACTGTTTGATCGAAATCTCCCCAGCTATTGATACAGTAAAAGCGGGAGAAAGCGTGACAATTATCCCACTTCAAGGCAGAATCTAGCTCAAACTAGAAATTCAAAGGTCAGCGAGTCTGGCCTTTTTGTTTAATACAGAAACCTTTTCAGAGAGACAGCTATGGCTCGCACCATTCTTTACACTTACAAAGACCAAGACAAAGAACTGACATTCTCATACCAGCAACACCGCAACATTCAAGAAGCAGTTGCCGAGGCAGAAGGTATCGATATCACTGAGTTCCTAAAGATGGAGCAACAAATCGAAGCAGTGTCTGACACTAAAGCAGTGCGCAACTACCGCGACAACTACTTCAGAAAATTAGGCTTTAGTAAAATCACCCTAGCTCAAAAAGAAAACCTAGGCGTAGGCAAAAAGAACAAATAAGCTTAGCTGCAAACAGAAAACTCACGATTCGTCGTGAGTTTTTTATGCATGCTACTTTTGTTCATGATCTATACCCGAGCATACCGAAATTACTTAGGTATATAAGTAAAAGCCCCGTTTAACCTTGAAAGTCTAAACGGGGCTTTAAATTTCTTCTTACTTTATATCGAGTAAGGTTTAAGTCATTACTTGATGTTTAAGAACGCAGCGCCGCGTACACCACCTGAATCACCGTGTTTTGCTTTGATGATCTTAGGACACTTAGCCACAGACAATAAGTGTTTAGGGATGCGTTTTGGCATCTCTTCGTAAATCAATTCGAAGTTAGATAAGCCTCCACCAAGTACAACGGTGTGTGGGTCTGTTGCAGTAAACAGGTTTGCAAAGCAGATTGCTAGCAGCTCCATAAAGCGCTCGACGTGCTCTACTGCTTTCTCTTCACCCTCTGCGTGCGCTTTAATAATGTCGATCGCTTTCTTCTCTTCGCCGTAGTAATGCGCGTAAAGAAGCTCGAAACCACGACCAGATAGGTAACTATCTAAACAGCCTTTGTTGCCACAGCCACAGCCAAGTAATGGTGCGTTTTCACCCAGGTGGAACCATGCGTCGATAGGAAGACGTGTGTGACCCACCTCACCCGCTACGTGGTTGCGGCCAGAGAATACTTTACCTTCGTAGATAAAGCCACCGCCAAAACCAGTACCAAGGATCAAACCTAGTACAGATGGTTCATCTTGAAGATCTTCGTCCCACGCTTCAGAAAGCGCGAAACAGTTTGCATCGTTTTCAATTTTTACGCTGCGACCGATTTTAGCTTCCAGATCAGCACGAAGTGGTTTGCCTTTTGCCGCAGGAACGTTAACTGTTAGTACCGTTGCATCATCGGCGTCTTCCATACCTGGCAAGCCAAGACCAATCGTACCTTCGCAGCCAAACTCTGTATCGTATTTATTCACCAATTCCGCAATGGTATCAACCAGCAGCTCGTAGTTGTCTGTTGGTGTAGGTACACGTTCCGTCGCTACACGCTCAAGCTTCTCGTTAAATGCACCAAATTCAATTTTAGTGCCACCGACATCAAAGCCGTAATACATGTATTTCTCTCCTAAAAAATGCTTCAAACGACTCTCAAAAATGGCTAGAGTCAAAAGTATAAACTGATGGCATTATCCATATCTGTACGCCTGCAAACCGTGACCGAATGCAGATTTATCCCCTCACCGAAGCCAGTTGAACAACATACCATCAACAAAAGCTCATTCCTTAGAGTCAGCTCTCGGTTTTCATCCACTCTTTGAAACGTTTCAAGTGTGGCTGGTTAGGGTCGTTTTTGACTCGAGTCTTGCTCAGCATGTAAGTTTCTCTGAAGGCTTCAAACCACAATTGAAGGCATTCCGCAGCTTTAGGCTCACCAGCTTGTTTTAAAACTAATGTCGCGACTTCGGCGGTTGAAAGATGCTGATCATTCTCGGAGCGGCGCATGATGTATTCAGACAGAGATTCCGGCTCAATGGAAAGCACAGGCAAAGATTTAAGAAAATCGGAACGACGGAATATCTTTCGCGCCTCACGCCAGCTACCATCAATAAAGATCAGCAACCATTTTTTGTTCTCGACATCTTCTTTTACCAATCGCCCTGGCTCTAGATCTTCAATTAAACGAGAGGGATCATCCACATAGTCTGCAGGAAATACAATCACCGGTTGGTAACTGTCATCCTGTAGTAGCGCTAGCATCTCTTCAGACGGTTCTGTTCGGTTCCATTGATACACGTAAGTCTCTTGAATCGTATCAGCGATTAGACGACCGGTATTACTTGGCTTAAACACTTCGTTTTCAGAAACAATCAACATACATGCAATATTGGCCTTGATGTTTGGCTGAAGGTCGCACAAACAGTGTTGCTCAGAAACCTGGCAATATTGGCAACGAACCACTTTACATCCACGCGCGTTGAAAGGCTTGGTTGAGATAGATTGTCGGTACTGATATAAACGGTGGAAAGCGTGAATTCTCATGGTAAGTAATGCCAAGTAAAAAGTAGAGCGCGATTCTACTGATATTATGGTTTCGCCTCAAGATAAGCCCATCAGCAGTGTGTTGAAATAATTTCACTCTTATCTCGGTCATAGATAAAGAAATAAATAAGGGAATGACAGTGACAGAAACGACATTTCAAGAACCCTCATGGCTCAGATTAGGCTTTTTCCTTGGCGTATTATTGCTTTGTGCCATTTGGGAGAACAAATTGCCTAGAAAAACACTGACCGCTTCGCGCAGGTTTCGTTGGGTCAATAACTTGTCATTGGTTGCTTTTAACAGCCTAGTTATTGCTTTAATCATGCCTATCGCCGCCTTTCAAGCTGCGGTCATAGCTCAGGAGCAACAATGGGGGCTGCTGAATATTCTGTCCCTCCCCGCTTGGTTAAATATTTTTCTAACCGTCATTTTGCTTGATTTCGTCATTTACGCTCAGCATGTTGTCTTTCATCATGTAAAACCGCTGTGGAAGATTCACCGAATGCATCACGCCGATCTCGACATAGACGTCACCACAGGCGCACGCTTTCATCCCTTCGAAATAATCATTTCAATGGGAGTAAAAATTGCAGCCGTGTTTATCTTAGGTGTTTCACCTATCGGAATTGTGGTATTTGAAATTGTGCTTAATGCGAGCGCGATGTTTAATCACAGTAATGCAAAACTGGCTTTATCTATGGACCAAAAACTGCGAAACGTCATCGTTACACCAGACATGCATCGCGTGCACCATTCAGTGATAGTAAAAGAGACCCACTCAAACTTTGGTTTTTTCCTTTCAGTTTGGGACCGCTTTTTTGGGACATACCGAGCTCAGCCTAAGTTGGGTCATGAAGATGTTGTTATTGGTGTGCCGGAAATTAGAGACGAAGAAGAGCAAAGATTAGATAAGCTGTTAACGCAGCCCTTTCGCTACAATAAAGAGAAGAAGTAATGGTTGAAAAAATATTGTTGGATGAAGTATGTCAACAAAACGAATAGACCAAGCCTAAACCCCTGTTAAACACTACTTCATCCTCATGATGTGTAAGAACAGATTAGTTTTCTGCTAGCTGACGCTTTTTGTTTAACTGAGTAATACCAACAAATAAACCAACAACACCAAGCACTGCACATGCCAAAGCATTGGTGTTCATTACTTGCTGTGCCTCTATTGAGCTGTATAGAAAAGCAAGGCTGAAGAAAGTGGTGGCAAAGCTCAAACCTGTCAGTACGCTGAAACCAGCAAAACTGGCCAAGTCTTTAAAATCGTTCATAACGAGTCCCTGTTTACAATCCTTAATCGAGTGTTGTGAAAATAATAATTAACGAAATATTTGGCGCGATTGACTATGTTTTCGCGCATTCCATAACCAGATAGATACCCCAAATGAGAACCCTAAAAACAGTGTCTTCATTTGTAGGGCGACGTTGTTATCTAATATTTCTAATGTATAGTGAGCGTGGGAACTAAAGATAACATTGGTTATAAGAATCAATAACATAACGACTATGCCAGAGCGGCGATGCTTGACCAATAGATACGCTGCTAATAAGTCCAATAGTCCCAAAGCGCTCCAATACATATTCAACCAGCGTGG
Source organism: Vibrio sp. Vb1574 (assembly GCF_033338675.1). Classification (NCBI taxonomy): domain Bacteria; kingdom Pseudomonadati; phylum Pseudomonadota; class Gammaproteobacteria; order Vibrionales; family Vibrionaceae; genus Vibrio; species Vibrio sp. Vb1574. The sequence goes on along the minus strand of NZ_JAWOTC010000006.1, from coordinate 109,120 downwards.
CGCAAAATCGTAAGGTAAAAAGCCACCAACAATGTTGTCATAAAGATGAACCACTCCGCCAACTGTCATAAAAAGGCATAAGAGAAACAAGACGAATTTATCCATTACCGTTTCCTTATCTGAATGAATGAGCAAAGCATATAGAAGTCACTTAAACATTTGTAATCTCATCGCCATTTTTGAGATCGACAGTGCCATTATCAACACGATGAGAACAGTAACGGCTACTCTACCTTCTTTATTTGCTTCTAGTAGAAGCATAGTGTTTGCTTTGTCATTGTCCCAAATCCGCCAATGCAACGACAGAATCCTCCTTTAAATCACGCCTTGGTTTAGCAACTCTCGTACCTTTTCCAGCCCGCGCTGAAACACAGTATGTGCATTCGCGGGAAGGCCGCTCTCGACATCGTGCCAGAAGAACGCGAAATCATGTCCACCATCGTCTTGCGTATGAAACAGCCATGAATTAGCGAGATCAGCACACTCACACAAAACAAAATGCCATGCTTGATTTTGAAAGCCACTGTCCCATGAGCATAAATATCGTGCGGAACGAACATGTGTGATACCAGACTCCTCAGCGAGCTCCCGCTTGGCCGCTATGATGTAACTTTCATCAAACACTTCAACAGTGCCCTTGACGAGCTGAACACCCGCCAACGGATGTTTAAAAAGTAGGATCTCTTGATTTTGATTACGTAGAACGACGGGGCAAACTTTATCGATCACAAAACCACTCCTTCTTATGGCTTTAGCTTTCTCTGGATATAAAAAAATCGCATGAAGCTGCATGATTCATTCCTTTGAATTCTGGCGACATTCTAGTCAACGAGTCCCTCGAACAAAGCATTAACATCACGTTGTGATAACTAAACCCTTTAGAAATGAACGAGATGAGATGTAACTCACTTTTGCGATGCAAATAGGAGCCATTAAATGAGTAGCCGTAACAAAAAAGCAGAACCGAGGTTCTGCTTTTAGTCGGTGGAAACATCTCATTTACTTGGTCTGATGAAGCTCATACTTGTGCAGCATTGCTTGCTGGTGCCCAGCAATTTCCGCCACTTGCTCAGAACTCTCAACCATAGACTCAAGCTGCAGCTTTGTGCGTTCGCCAAGATCAGAAATATGTGTGATGGATTGAGATACATCTGCCGTCGCTCGTTCTTGTTCTTCTGTAGCAACTGAGATTTGCTCAACACGTTCTTGAATGTGCTTAACCGCGAGGTTGATATCAGAGAATGTCGATTTCACTTCATTGCTGGACTGTAGCGCGTGGGTCATTTCTTCTCTTGAATCATTAACTGCTTGGCGCGAGCGCTCTGCGGCAGTAATAAGCTCGCTCATCATTTCTCGGATGTTCGTAGTTTGTTGAGAGGTATCACTTGCAAGTTTGCGAACTTCATCAGCGACAACCGCAAATCCACGCCCTTGCTCACCAGCACGGGCAGCCTCTATTGCCGCATTGAGAGCAAGTAAGTTGGTGTTGTCCGCGATCCCACTGATCATATCCACCATTTCACGAATCTGTTTAACACGCTGGTCTAGCTCTAACATTGACTGTTCATTTACATCCAAAGAGCTTTCTAATGACTCCAAACGTTCGCGGTTTTGTTCCACGACTTGAACCCCTTTTTCAGTGTGTTGGGTTGCAAGGAGCGAGTCCTGTGAAGATGCATTTGTCACCATTGCTATTTCACGAATAGAGGCTTCAAGCTGCGTTATGGTCGTGATCATACTCGACAACGCTTCATTTTGTGTTGCCAACCCATCACTTGTTTGTTCGGCTGCACTGTGACTTACTTCTGCCGTCTGATAAAGCGTTTCACAATTGCGCGTCACCGTTTGAATGGAGTCATGTGTGGAATCGATTACTTGATTCAACTTTCGTGCTACTTCTTTCAGCTCATAAGGGCCGACTTCTTCTGCCTTGTCACGAAAATCATGTTCGGTAAGTGCTGAAAGACGCGTTAGTACATTCCTTAACCCTCGGTTTGTCCATGACTTGAGACTAAACCAAGTAACCAGAATAATAAAAGAAATCACACACGCCGCAAACACGAGCACAACGCTGACCGATTCAATGGTCTCGTTGACCACCCGCTCTTTTTCATCGATCAACTGACCAGCGGTTTGGGAGATTTGATCAAGTAACCGCATGGTTTCATCCGCAAGCATCGAAGCCTGTTTAAACTCTGAACGTTGCAATTCCCCTTGTTCTAGTTTGGCGAGGATCAAACGCAGCACGCCCTTTTCACTAAAGCCTTGTTTCACCATCTCATATGGTGCGGTTAAGCTTGCATATTCACTTACTTCAGGATGGAAAGATTGGAAGTCTTCATAGGCGAGTTTAATACCTGCTATGCGATTTCGCATTTCTCGGTATTCTTTTTCGGCTTTGTTTAATTCTGAGTGCATCATCATGACTAAGAACGTACTTTCCATTGAGCTTGCAGAAGCAATGAAACGGTTAGCGGCATCGCTCGACTCAGGATTATCAGCACTAAGAAACGAACTGATTCGATTCATTTCCGGACCGATAGAGCTAAGCCCATAGCGAAACCCACCAACAGCGGCATCAATATCCATTTGAATTTGTATCACCGAAGATTGCTTCAACAAAATGGACTGCGTGATGTTATGTAAACGCGCTAGTTTGGTGTCTAACTCCTCCGAGAGTTGCTGAGCTACACCAGACGCTTTCACAACCAAAGTTGTGCTTTGAGTTGCAAGAGAGTCGATTTGCTCTTTTATGAGAGGCAACTCTTTCGGCTCAGTAATCTGCATACCATGGTTGAGTAGCTTAACCATCTCCAATACATTCCTGGTTAACTTTGCGTTTGCCATCGCGATTGGTAATGCTTTTTGCGACAAGTCTTCAAATTGTTCCCCTACCTGTTCCATTCCTTTGAAACTTGAGACAGAAAGGGCTATAACAAGAGCAATGATAGTTAAAAATGTTGCACTGACAGCCTGAATCAGTGAAAGTGATGTGCGTGAGCGTTTTCGCTTTGCCATAATCAATTTTTATTCTTTCTTAAGGTTGAATCGGTTCTGCAGTGATTCCGTCACATTTGTGAGACAAAACCGTGATTTGCAGCCCATACTATGGATTGGTTATGACACTAATATTTCAGTTGTGAGTCATAGAGATGACAGGTGGTGATTTGCGTCGAGTATATTTTCCTTTGATAATCAGTGTGCTACTAAGCGCCTGCTCTTCTGGGCCTGAGCCTAGTGAGCAATCACAGGTGACAACACCTACAAATCAGCTATTGTCTGACAACCCTGACTTGTTCGACTTTTACACAGAGTGGCACGGCACGCCTTATCGCTTAGGCGGGACACAGAAATCTGGAATTGATTGCTCAGCATTTGTACAAAAAGCGTTTATTGAGGCTTATCAGCTCTCGTTACCAAGGACAACGAAGCAGCAATCAAAGCAAGGTGTGGAGTTAAGTTGGACGGATGCCAAGCAAGGGGATCTAGTGTTTTTTAAAACAAGACGTACAACTTATCATGTCGGAATTTACTTGGGTAACAAGCAGTTCATGCATGCATCGACGTCTAGAGGTGTGATTATTTCAAGAATCGACAACCCATACTGGGCATCTAAGTTTTGGCAAATAAGAAGAGTTACAATGTAACTCTTCTTACTCTTAACCGGACATTGCTGTAAGTTAAAACAATATCAGTCGTAAGTCGCAACAGCATTATCGAACAGATTTTTGACCAGAGCGATGTATTCATCAAGGAACGTGATCTGTTCATTGGTCGCTTTTTTATGCCATACCCCAGCCAATATCTCACCAAGATCTTCAACAACTGCATCAGCCTCTTTCAACAATTTGAAACGTACGCTCGAGTGAAGTTCTGGATTTTGCTCAAAAATCGCCATGATGTTTGAAGCCACCATATCGGTGACAACATCTTCGATGCTTTCGGATCCAGTGTCGCCAATTTCGGTCGTAAAAATATCTAGATTTAGAGACAAGTGCTCGATAAGAGCGAGATATCCATCGGTTTCTAAAACCACTGTTTTTCTCCGTTTATTGCAAGCCTTCGAAGCTGAAAGCAGAATAGTTTCAATAGTAAGACATGCCGAGAAAATTTCATTAACTTATTTCATATTAACAAACATTCACGAACCAACTGGATGATTTTCAAACAATTGAGCTTTGCTTCACTGAATTCGGATACAGGGTTTCTTCAAACCTTTTTATATTTCAGCCATTTTCATGCAAACAGGTTTGGTTACGACCATTTTCTTTTGCACGATACAGCGCAGCATCGGCACTCTTTAACCATTGAGTGTGAGTTTCAAAATAAGGCTTATACTCGCAAACACCAATACTTATCGTGTAATTAATCAAAAAATCTTCCACTTTCACGATCTCTTGCTCAATTCTTTTGCGCAAACGCTCTGCGAAATAGCAAGCTTGCTCCTGGTTTGTGTGAGGAAGTAGTACGGTAAACTCTTCACCACCAAAACGACCGCAGATGTCACTGCTTCTTGCTGTTTTTCTCAACAAGGCAGAGGTTCGACGAATGACTTCGTCCCCTGTCGGGTGACCATAAGTATCATTCACCTTCTTAAAGTGGTCGATATCGAATATTACTAATGAGCATGGTCCGTCGATAACTTTTAAGTGAGCAAACTCATCTTTCAATGATTGCTCCCAATAAGCGCGATTAAATAAACCTGTTAAACCATCTTTGCGACTGATTTCCGACAAATGTTGATTTGTTTCTTTCAAATGAATGCGATTTCTCGCAGTTTCAGAAACATCATTGACTTGAATCGCTATGTGGCTGACCTCTCCTGAAAGCCCAATTAACGGCGTGATCACGATATCTTGATACATAAAATCACTGCTGTTTGAAACCGGAGAAAAATTGTTGAACTTAAAAAGGTACGGTCGGTTTTCCCAGCTAGAAAAAGAACGAGTTTCCAGATCGGCGGCAGCTTTTATCTTGGTTTCTAGCCAAGTTCTTGGCAGCTCTTCAAAATGCTCAAATAAACATTCACCAAGAATTTCTTGTGATAGAACGCCACTGTATGACTGCATAAAACTGTTCCACACACACACTTTATACTCTTGATCCAAAACAATAAGCCCTGAATCCATCGTATCGAGAATTTGTGTGACCCAATGAAAGTCTGCTATGTCCAGCGTGATATCGGACATTAGATTAGCTCCATGATTTCATAGATTATTTCTACGGATGGCTTATCAATTAAAAACAGTACCTCGCACTCGAAATCGAGCGCTTCTGCCATGTAGGTGTATTCGATAGTAAAGAGCTCGCCCAACTCGCCTTGCTCTTCACAATAAGGTGTTAAGGTATCCACAATGCCTGGCTGACGAAGTGAGAATTGCTTGTCGAGTTGATCGCCTAACGACGTGAGAAATGACGAAACCAGTAGGTTAGAGATATTCAAGATGATTTCATTATGAGGCGTAAACTCAAGGAGGTAACCTAATTTTTCCCCAATCTGATTGATATCCCTACCACGTAAGCACACCAGTGCCTCTCCGTGAATACCACCACCGACAAACCTCTGCGCTACCGCAACGGAACTGTCACGCCCAACCACGTCAACCAGTGTCATATGAAGCTCGCCGTAGGACAAAGGTCCAACATGAGGAACAGGAAGTTGGATGAACTCATGTAAATGGTCGGCCATAATCGCAGCCCCTTTACCGAGGGCAATGTTCGCAATTTCACGGAATTTGGCTAGTAAGGAAAGCTCTTCGCAACCCTGGTTTTTAGAATCAACCGAATGACTAGGTTTGAACGCATAATGCAGCCCTAATTGTTCGTATAGTGGGAGCACCTGCTCTTCTGTCAGAGGCTTAGCGATAAAAGCTTGAGCACCAAGATCGAGACAGCGCTGTTTTGCCTCTTGTTGAACATCTCCAGAAATAATGACGATTTTGGTCGGGTACTGACTAGCAGGTAATGATTCGAGGACCTCAAAACCATCCATTATGGGCATCGTTAAATCGAGAAACAAAATATCGATATTTTGCTCAGCAAGAATATTAAGCGCCTCATAACCATCTTGCGCTTCAATAAGATGCAATGATGTATCTTGTACGATAGAACGCGCAATAAGCTTTCTTGCAACAGCTGAGTCATCACATATCAGTATTTTCATGCCACCAATGGAACTAACGTCAAAAAAATCATAATACCTGTTGTAAACGTTCATCTCCATATGCTAAGCCAACAAATCAGAGGCTTATAAGCGATTTGATTCACATTTATACAAATTGACTACACTAAGAGGAAGGTTTCTTTACTAAGTATGCTCAACATAGCGCCAACTCCCTGCTATTTATCCTAAACTATTGGTGGTCAAATAGATTCGCGAGGTTTTGTATGTGGCAAGCAATATCGCAACAGCTTTCTGATACTTTATTGTTCGATTACCAGATCACGGAAAAAGTAAGGCTGTCTGGTGGGGATATCAGTGAAAGCTACATGATCAATGATGGCGAGCAACGTTATTTTGTGAAAATTAACGATCGCGAGTTTTTGTCGAAATTTGAGGTAGAAGCTGAAAGCCTGCATCTTTTGCGTGAAACATCCACCCTATTTGTACCTGAGGTGGTATTGGTTGGTAAAACCAAAAATGCCTCATTCCTAATTCTTAACTACCTTCCAACGAAACCATTAGAAGATGGTCCCAACAGCTTTAAATTTGGGCAGCGATTAGCTCACCTACACCAGTGGGGCGAGCAAAAAGAGTTTGGTTTTGATACCGACAACTATCTCGGTTCGACTCTACAGCCCAACAAATGGCACAAGAAATGGTGTGTATTCTTTGCTGAGCAACGTATAGGATGGCAATTACAGCTCCTTAAAGAAAAAGGCGTCACCTTGGTTGATATCGATGACTTTATCGATGTCGTAAAACAGCGGCTAGCAAACCATGCTCCGGAACCTTCTTTGTTGCATGGCGATTTATGGAATGGAAATGCGGCACTCACTGCATTCGGTCCTATCTGTTACGATCCTGCGTGCTATTGGGGGGACAGGGAGTGTGATATTGCGATGACAGAGCTTTTTGGTGGATTTCAACCAGAATTTTATCAAGGCTACGAATCGGTTATGCCACTTTCTTCAAGCTATGAGGAACGTAAAGATATCTATAACCTTTACCATGTTCTCAACCATTGTAATTTGTTTGGCGGCCATTACTTGGAACAGGCTCAACTGGTTATTAATAAAATCATTTCTTATTAATTTGGAAGCCACTGCATATTTCAAGATGTAAAATCTCGAGGCACATCACTACAGAAAATAACCCTAAGCTCAAGGTTGAGTTTGGGGTCAAGTTTTGTACTTATTTCGACTCAATTAGCAACAACTCTGCCTAATATCAAAGGAGACTTAACTTTGGATTGTGCCTATTTTCCTTGTAGGCAAAGTAAGTAAAGGGCTGTACTTCCTTGATGAATAGTGTGTTTAAAAGCCCTGCGAGATTAGGAGTTGTTGTATGAAAAATTATACCGAAAGGTATGTAAAGTGCCCGCATTGCGGACATTCTATCGGCATTACATTGGATGCAAGCAATGGTGACCAAGAATTTTATGATGATTGCCCAGCTTGTTGCCACGCTATCCACCTAAATATGCGAGTGGATGAGTTACAAGATAAGGTCGAACTATTTATCGATGACAATTACGAATAGCAGCTCGAGCATGTGAACATCAGAAATGTAAAAACGCTTAAATGAAAAAGGAGCACTCGGCTCCTTTTTCTCATTCTAAAGCTGTTTTGCTGCAAGAACGCGCTCAACAGTATCAACAATTGCTTGAGTCTGAGGATCAAACTCAATATTAACACGCTCCCCTACTTGTCTCACTCCGAAAAGCGTTCGCTGCAAGGTTTCTGGAATTAGGTGTACCGAAAAACGACACGCTTCAACTTCACCAATAGTTAGCGAGCAGCCATCTAAACCAATGTAACCTTTCGCTAATACATATTTCATTGATTCTTGCGGCAGTTGGAACCAAATCGTGCGGTTATTGGGCGTATCGATGATATCGACAATATCTGCCGTTAAACTAATATGACCAGACATGCTATGCCCGCCTATTTCGTCACCAAACTTAGCCGCGCGCTCAATGTTTACGCTATCCCCTTCCACCAGCCGACCTAAATTAGTAAGAGCCAATGTCGCTTGCATTAAATCAAAACTGATAAGGTTGCCTTCGATCTTAGTCACAGTTAGACAACATCCGTTGTGTGCAACGGATGCACCAATTTCTAACCCTTTACAAAGTTCATCGCTTAACTCGACAACGTGCGTTTGAAAGCGTTCTTTTTTATCAATTTTAACGACCTTCGCCGTACCCTGAACTATTCCTGTAAACATTTCTTTTTACCTATTGATTTAATACCAACTGTAGTCGAAGACTAAGCCCTAAACACTGCGCTACAGGTCGGAAATAAAGACCGCAGACGATAAAGCAACGGCTTAATGAACACTGGTTTGTTCTCATGCATGCTTCAACATTACCATGATTCGCTGCTGTTCTCAGTAAAAGCGTATCCTTAGCGTGGAGAGCGTCCAGTCAGTGTTATCGACTATTAGCTACCTAGCTATGGAATATAAACATACAATTGTTTATCATTTGCGCGGAGTTTCTCCGAGGCATTTTTTCACCTTATCGTGACTAAAATCAACCATCAGATCCGTTCACCACATCTTTTGCCCTCGAGTACTCTCATTCTTTCAACTTATTGTTCCGCTCTGGAGTATTTTTCGTGCATCGCTATAAAGAAGAAGCATCAAGTCTTATCAAATTGGCGACCCCGGTATTGATCGCATCTGTCGCTCAAACTGGTATGGGGTTTGTTGATACCGTAATGGCTGGAGGCGTTAGCGCCACCGACATGGCTGCGGTTTCTGTCGCTTCAAGTATTTGGCTACCATCCATTTTGTTTGGGGTGGGTTTATTAATGGCATTGGTCCCTGTTGTCGCACAGTTAAATGGCTCTGGTCGTCGAGTGAAAATACCGTTTGAAATTCAGCAAGGCGTCGTTTTGGCATTGCTGATCAGTGTGCCGATAATTGCAGTCCTGCTTCAAACCCAGTTTATTCTCGGGCTGATGGATGTTGAAGCACTGATGGCTGAAAAAACGGTGGGATACATTCATGCCGTTATATTAGCAGTACCCGCTTTTTTACTTTTCCAAACGCTTAGAAGCTTTACGGATGGTATGTCATTGACGAAACCGGCAATGGTGATTGGCTTTATCGGTTTGCTGCTCAACATTCCTCTAAACTGGATTTTCGTGTACGGCAAGTTTGGTGCACCTGAATTAGGCGGTGTTGGCTGTGGTGTAGCAACCACGATTGTTTACTGGGTCATGTTTGCCATGCTATTGCTGTATGTGATGACATCAGAGCGATTGAAAAGCATCAACCTATTTGGAGAATGGCATCGCCCACAATGGAAAGCGCAAGTTCGTCTATTCAAGCTCGGCTTTCCTGTTGCAGCAGCGCTGTTTTTTGAAGTGACATTGTTTGCTGTTGTTGCACTGCTCGTTTCACCACTGGGTCCTATCATTGTGGCAGCGCATCAAGTCGCGATTAACTTCTCCTCGTTGGTATTTATGCTACCAATGAGTATTGGTGCAGCAGTAAGCATTCGTGTCGGCCATCGACTTGGTGAAGAAAACGTAGATGGCGCGCGCGTAGCGTCACGAGTCGGCATTATGGTTGGTCTAGCATTGTCCGTTCTCACAGCGATTTTAACCGTCTTGTCTCGTGAGTGGATCGCCGAGCTTTACACTAGCAACCCAGAGGTAATCACTCTAGCGATGCACCTGCTCGTATTTGCCGCTGTTTATCAATGTACGGATGCGGTTCAAGTGATCGCAGCTGGTGCATTACGCGGCTATAAAGACATGCGAGCCATCTTCAACCGTACTTTTATTGCTTATTGGATTCTTGGGCTGCCAATTGGTTACGTCCTTGGCCGTACAGACTGGATTGTCGAGCCAATGGGAGCACAAGGCTTCTGGCTTGGTTTTATCATCGGCCTATCTTCTGCGGCCTTTATGTTAGGCGTCAGAATGCGTTGGATGCATCGCCAAGAGCCAGAAGTGCAATTGAACTTTTCAGTTCAATAAAAAGTAAAAAAAGCCAGCATCCGCTGGCTTTTTTGATCGAATAATCACACGGTTGAGTATACTTATAACAAGATTACGAAGCGGTTGATTTTGCTCTCTAGACAACGGATACGAAGTTATAAAAAAGGATATTTGTGCGGTCTATTTTATTGTTCTTAATCTTGATTCTTAATGGTTGTGATAACTGGTTCAATCCAGAGAACGCCATGTTTGATAAGTATCATCAACGTGTAGCCAATGTATTGGACGTTCCTGCTATTCCAATAGAATTACAGTCTACGGTAACGATTCCTGCGAAACGCGTTTTGTTCGAGCCATTGCCAAGGCTATCTATTGGCCTGCTAGAGAGCTATCAATTACGACAATGCGGACTCTTTAATTTACTTGCCGAGAAAAACTCACAACTTGGAAAGGTGCAGGATGCCTTTCATGATTTTGATTATCAAACTGCCCTTTTAAGAGTCATGCATCGATGTTTATCCGAATTTCCACTTAGCGATGAAGAACGCGCGACATTGACAGAGCTTTACTCAACCAAGTGGCAACATTTAGACATTCATCTCGACAACTTACTACTCGTAAGTGACGCCATGCAAAAGCAACTAACTGCCTCTGATTGGCTATCTCAAAATACGACGAATGATATTGCACGCATTAACGATGTCTATCGTATTTTCAGCGAAATGTATGATTTACCCCACCGCGCGGTCTCACGTCTACCCGACGTGGAAGTTACGCAATATCAAGAAGAGTTAGAGAAATCTCGTTTACTCGGACGACTTTACTATTCAATAGTAAACACATCCCTTTGGTTAAAAGCGACAACTCAGCTACTTGAGCAGAACCAGAGCAATGTATTGTGCGGGCCGAACAGAGACACCACTCAGTTCCGCTACTTAAGAAATGTCTTTCAATCCATTTACGTTGAAGAAGTGCAACCTTATTTGGCTTATTTAGACAGTACCTATCAACAACTTAATGATGGTGCCACTTTGGTGGAGAACCGTATGCAACTCCATGGTCACCAGTATGGCATAATTGAGGCACATAGGACATTTAGGCAAGAAACCCTAAACCACGTTCAGTTTTGGCAGGGTCTCTTCAAACGATGTGGCGTAACCGTTGGCAACTAGTAAGTGCAGAGCGTTCTATTCCTTCAACCTTTCACGCAAGAATCGAGCAAAACGCGGTTTACCAGTATGTGTAAAACCGTTATATCTAAATGTAATGGTTGAACCAATTTTCGGAGGCTGGCGACGCACTTCATCGGTAAATCCGCTACCGATGTAAAACTCAATGCCATTTGGTAAGCGAACTAACATTGCTCCCATCATACCTAATAAGCGCCCTGTTCCTGGCTTATAACCCACAACTAACGCTTCATCATCTGAGTATCGTTTTAGTTTAAGCAAATCACTACCGCGTCCAGCCTGATAGCGGCTTGATACCTTCCGCAACATCACCCCTTCACCGTCGGATATTGAAATTTTATCCAACTGTGTAAACAGATGAGCTTCATTTTGAATCGCTCGGTGCTCGACATATTTGATATGAGGCTGGTCGACTTCAAGCACTAAGTCTTTGATGTTGTAATAACGCTTCCGATAATCACCAGCGGAATATGGCATATCAAAGATCATAAAGTCGATATGTCGCCAAGCAGACTCTACAGGAGTTTTATCTAACACCGTTTGCTGAACAAGATGGAAGTTACCTCTCCCAGCCCAAAGTTCACCGTCCAACGGATAATCAGGTAAAGGTCCTGTAAACCAATCTGGGGCGTAGATTCGATTACCATTTCTCGTCACGAGATGTTGCCCAGTCCAATAAGCGCGAACACCATCAAGTTTTTCGCTATACCAATATTCAGACACATCAATGCCATCCTGATAGCTTTGTGCAAGAGAAACTGGTGGTGCGAGAGACGTATCCGCTTGAAGCTGTGAAGACGCTGCCATAACAGCCAGCGCAATTAATGTCATTTTTAATGGCATAAGAAGACCTTGTACAAAAAATCGCCTTTATTGAAACGTAAGTCCTCTCGATGACCTATTTATTACTAGTTATTCTTCGACTCATAACAATCAACATTAGTAATAATTTGCAAAGATAATCATAAACTTTAGACAGGTTTTGCATTTAGTCGTTACACGCTATTCACGTAAGGCGGATGGTTCGTCAATCGAGTTGGAATCTAATCATGACGAACCTCCCCGCTCTAACGACTTCTTTCGGCTCAACACCTCTTATAAGCAAACCATTTCTCTGTGCGTTTTTGATTCTCAATTTGAGAATCAGTCCTTTCTCAAATTGAACAATATCATTAACAATATTTAACTATTTGATTTTTAATTAATTTCAAATTGGCACGTTACCTGCTCTATATCCAATTAGAAAAACAAACGGAGACAGAGTCATGGAATTACGCAAACTAGAAATCAATCAAGACAAGTTAGCCATTGAGTTTTTTGGTGACTTAGATGCAAGCGGCTGTCGACAAGCACAACATCACATTGATGAGGTAATTCACAACAATCATCACAAAGAAGTCGAAATTAACCTACAGCACGTCCAATTTCTTGATTCTTCAGGGATTGGTGCCATTGTTTACTTATATAAGCGTCTAGTTGAACGTGAAAGAAGCATGAGTATTGAAAACGTATCAGGCCAACCTTTAGAAATCATGAGCTTGCTTCGTATCAACCATGCCATTCCCGTTAACTCAAAAGGACACTAAAAATACCGGTTTAAACGGAGGTTGGCATGGTAAATCTTTTACGACGATACGCAGTAAGCGGTCTTGTTGTCGGCATGTTTGGTTGTTCGTCGTTTGACTACCCAGAACACGGGAAAGGTGGCTTGGCGGAAAGCTATCAAGATATCTCGATCGAGAATTATCAGTTTTCCCCAGTAATGCCTGACGAGCCTTTAGGTCCAGAACATGGGTTAAGGTTTGATTGGCAATTGACCAAGTTACATCTAGACGCACTAATCCAAGAGGGCGCGCGCTGGTGTTTTCCTGCGGCAGTTGTTCAGGCCCTTGAAAAACAAAATAGAATTGCGCGCGAGTTAGAAGGTGGGCTTTTACTCGACGCTGCCAACGACCTTGTGATTCAGCGTCGACGCTTAAACCAGCTCGAACAACAACTCGACTACGTACTGAGCCAAACAACTTGCACACCGCCCGATGATATTGAAGCACTACGTAGCGACCTAAACATAGTCTCGGATATCTATGCACTACTTAATATCGACAACCAGTTTGCTGTCGATTCAGCAGAAATCAACCCGAAGTACATGGGACATTTGGCAGAAGCAGCCTACATTTTACGTGACCACCCCAACCTATCTCTTGTAGTAACGGGGCATGCGGATGCAACTGGAACACCCGATTACAACCAGAAACTTGCTCAAGCGCGTGCGGAACAAGTAAAGCGTTACCTAACCGTATTTGGTATCACTTCAGAGAGAGTCACTACCAAATCTGTCGGAGACAACCTGCCACTCTATGAAGGTGAAACATCCGCCGTGCGTTTAACTAATCGTCGAGTAAGCATCGAGGTTATTAGCCCTAATTCAGATAGCGATACCTCAATAAACCGCAACCCAACGGCAGGAGGCGCGCTATGAACACGATGAAACCATTTATCCTCTTAATGTTGTTGTGTCTGGTCGCGTGGGTACCTTCTTCCATAGCGGATGAGAGCAATACTGTTAAGGTCGGTGATTTAATACAGATTAACTTACCTGGAGAGGCGTCGTTAAACCAAGGGTTTCAGGTTGATCGTCGTGGACGAATTAATTTACCAGAAGTCGGCCCTGTGTTAGTGGCCGGCTACAATGAACAACAACTCCAAGACGTGATTATCGACAGGCTAAAGACCGTGTATCGTGACGTTAACAACGCTCGAGTTTTTATTAAACAGCAACAGTTGTTAGTGTCCGTTCAAGGCTACGTGGTCAAACCCGGTGAATATACCTTACCTTCTGGGTCCAACATTCAAATGTTTGTGTACGAAGCTGGCGGCCTGCGCGCTGGGGCTCAGCTTGATAAAATGATCGTGAAACGTGGAAATAAAAACATTGAATTTGACTACAAACGCTTCCTTGATACGGGTGACAATAGCCAACTGCCAAAACTAGAATCACTGGATGTCTTATTTGTCCCCGCTTCCCCACTCGTAGGGAATATTGAGCAAGAGTTTGATGCAGCAAAACTCGCGAATTCAGGTGACAGCGCAGATTCCGCTCGTGCAATCAAAGTCTTTGGTGAAGTCAACGCACCTGGCTCGTTCTCATACAAGCCAAACACCACGCTAGTTGATGTCGTAATGCGAGCTGGCGGCGTGACACGATATGCCAGTGTTGAGCAAATTCGCGTGATAACAAACAATAACCCAACCATGTTTAACCTGAAAAAGTACCTTGATAGTGGAGACCAAAGCCTACTGCCGGAGATCCTGCCAGGTGCCACCATCTTTGTCCCAAAACAGGAAGAAGAAATCAAAGCAGGTGCAAATGTGGTTTACGTGATGGGTGAAGTCGCTCATCCTGGGGCATACGAAGGCAAGCAAGGCGCTAGCTTCATGGATATCCTCGCCAACGCTGGCGGGCCCACTCGCTACGCAGAATCTCGCCAAATTCGCGTTATAAAAGCCGATGGCAAAGTCATCAAATTCGATCTTACCGCGCATACAGAAGGACTATCTTCAGCCAGACCACCAAATGTTGGACCAGGAGATGCGATTTTCGTGCCGGAGAAAACCGATTTCAATGAGAAGTCTTGGTTAAAAGTAGCACCTAGTCGAGCGGTCGCAGTGATGGGAGAAGTTGTTCGCCCTGGACGCATCGAGTGGTCAGACGAAATGGATTTGATTGATCTGCTTGCACACGTTGGTGGCCCAACTCGACGAGCTGATACCACCAAAATTGAAGTCGCCAATAACGGTCAAATGACACAATTTGACTTAGACCAATACATTCTGGATGGCTCACCAACATCAAGCCTACCTCGAGTTTCCGCTGGTACAGTCGTAAGGGTACATGCATTGCCTGACGACCCATCCGATAATAAGTCGCAATGGGTAAGCCAAAGCTCTGACGCATCGATATACGTTTTCGGGCAAATCAATGCACCTGGGCGCTATCGTTTCACCGAAGATATGCATTTTCTGGATATTTTATCTGCCGCCGATGGACCGACAATGGATGCAGATATTCACAACATCCGTGTCACACACCGAGGCCTAGGTTATGCCAAAGTAAGTAAATTGAATTTATCGATGTACTTTGAAACAGGCGATGAGTCAATTCTGCCCCACGTTCGTCCTGGTGATACCATTTACATTCCAGAAAAAAACAAAAACTGGTTAGATCGTTCAAAAGAGTCCACGGTACGCGTATTAGGTGAAGTAAGAGACCCAGGGCGATACGTATTCAATGACAACATGACTGTGCTTGATCTGTTAGCGGAAGCAGGAGGACCAACTGACAATGCCTACCTTGAAAAGATCAGTGTGGTCAATATGTCTTGCTGCCAAGGCCAAGCCCGAACATTTGATTTGGTGAACTTTAGTAAAACAGCCAACATTTATGAGCTGCCAGTCATTCGCGCAGGCGACACGATTTACATTCCCCATAAAGACGAAAGCTTTGTTGAAAAAGCGAGGGCCGGATTAAGAGATATTTTACAAATCACCACAACCATCGTGTTAATAGGAGCGTTGTAATGACTATTCCTGCAACTCACGCTGAGATTGAGCAAATTTATCTTCAGAGTGAACAGAAAGGCCACAAAACGATTTGTGTTGTGGGTTGTAAATCTGAAGATGGTGTCACTTCCGTGGCTTCATCTCTTGCAGAGCGCTTGGTTTTAGCAGGCCACAATACTTTGTATGTAGACCTTAACTTATTCAAACCCGCTTATCACACTGTTCACGAATTTGATGATGACGAGAAGGTTGGCCATTTGATCACACGAGAGAATACACACCAAACTTTAGTCGGCCTCCCTGCTCCGTCTCTCGCCAGTACTCAGTTAGCGTACCGAGACCCAACAACGCTGAAACAAAACATTGCACAATGGTTAACGCAGTACGAGCGCGTCGTGATAGATACATCACCACTTCTTAGTGTCAACCGAAGCAATATTGCGCCTCAAGTGATTGCTGGCGTATGTGATGCTACTTTGTTAGTAGCGCATTATGGCTCTACGACTGCAACCCAGCTCGAGCAAGCCAAAAAGCTACTCGATGCTAGCGATGCGAACTTGATTGGTTCTGTACTGAACATGAAGCACACTCCAAGCCTGAAAGATGAGTTAATCCGCCAAGTTTCCAAGCTGCGTTTCTTACCAAAAAAGTGGAAAGAAAAACTGTCTCAGCAAATTAAAAAAAGCGAACTGTTTATGTTATAGGGAGCGCTATTATGACGATAAATAATACATTGACTATCGAGCAAGAATTAGTGGATGAGCATATTCTTCAGCAAATGATCAAAGATACGTGCGCCGAAATCATCCCTACCTTGATTGATCACTATGTCGAAGAGTCACGCGATCGCATGGAGAAAATAGAGCAAGCATTAAGCACAAAAGACCTTCAAACATTAGAGTTCGAGGTTCACACACTGGGCAGTTCTGCTCTCGCTTTAGGCAATCGAACGCTTTCAAGACAAGCAAGAATGATTGAGAAGTACTGTGTCGAAGGAAAAATACCAAAAGCATTGGAGCTTTGTGAAACACTTCCGCAACTCGCCAATGAATCGTTTGATGCGTTAGAAAAGCGAAAAGCTCAAGGGTTTGAGTAGTATTAGTGTCTTACTCCCTAGCGAAGCATCGCGTTTGATAAAGCGCGATGCCGACATCATCTCATAAATTTAGGCTCCAAATTCAGTCACCCTCTCCAAGCCACATACCTTGAAATTATTTGGGTATAACTTAATCAATTAAAAAGTATGGATTTTTCGCAAATTTCCTACCTTGTGCTAATACTTAAATAACGCTTTTCTCAAATTGAGAATTTTCAGCACTAGAGAGCTATAAACCACTCATAATGCCAAATAGTAGTGCTGACAAAAATCATAAAAAATGAAACAAACTACGTTGGGATGGGACTATGAGACCAAGGGTGTTACTGGTAGAGGACTCTACTTCACTAGCCATACTTTATAAGCAGTATGTGAAAGACGAACCTTATGACATTTTTCATGTCGAGACAGGTCGCGAAGCGATTCAATTTATTGAAAGAAGCAAACCTCAGCTCATCATTCTCGATTTGAAACTGCCCGACATGTCTGGCGAAGACGTGCTGGATTGGATCAACCAGAATGACATTCCTACGTCCGTTATTATTGCTACGGCACACGGCAGCGTCGACTTAGCCGTTAATCTAATTCAAAAAGGTGCGGAAGATTTCTTAGAAAAGCCCATAAACGCTGATCGCCTAAAAACGTCAGTTGCATTGCACCTTAAACGCGCCAAATTGGAAGATTTGGTGGAAAATATTCAGTCCAAGTTTGATCGCCACAACTATCACGGATTCATCGGTTCAAGTCTCCCGATGCAGGCGGTATACAAGACCATTGATGCTGTTGCGCCAACTTCTGCCAGTGTGTTTATTGTGGGAGAAAGCGGCACAGGTAAAGAAGTTTGTGCTGAAGCCGTCCACCGCCAGAGCGACCGTAAAGACAAGCCTTTTATTGCAATTAACTGTGGGGCTATTCCACGAGATTTGATGGAAAGTGAGATTTTTGGTCACGTTAAAGGGGCCTTTACTGGAGCAACAACAGATCGAAAAGGTGCGGCGACGCTGGCACATGGTGGCACGCTTTTTCTTGATGAGCTGTGTGAAATGGAACTTGAGATGCAAAAGAAGTTGCTCCGCTTTCTACAAACGGGCACTTACACCCCTCTTGGTGGCACTCGAGAAATGAAAGTGGATGTGAGAATCATTTGTGCCACTAACCGAGATCCATTAACAGAAGTAGAAGAAGGTCGTTTTCGTGAAGACTTATACTACCGTGTGCACGTTATACCTATCGATATGCCCCCATTACGTGAACGAGGAAGTGACATCGTCACGCTTGCCAAGCACTTCTTGACCACTTACGCCAAACAGGACAAAAAGAAATTCTCAACAATCGACAGTGAAGCTCAACATATCATCAAGCATTACGAATGGCCGGGTAATGTAAGGCAACTACAAAACATCATACGTAACATTGTGGTGCTTAATAACGACGAAAAAGTCACGGTGAGCCACCTACCCGCTCAACTCACTAAAAAGTCAAAAGTTACGAAAACAACGACGCCTGCGCATGTTGCTCAAGAGTCAGCAAACATTGCACCAATCACACCACCACCTGTTTATACTGAGGAACCTTCACCTTCTGCGGTCGAACCGTCGATTACCGCAGCGGAGCTGCCTGGTACACCGTCCTCTGCTGCTACCTCACCGTACTTTAACTCTGATGGAACCATTCGCCCTATGTGGCAAGTAGAGCGTGAAGCAATTCAGAACGCAATTGCGTACTGTGATGGCAACGTCCTCAACGCCGCTGTCATGCTGGAGTTAAGCCCATCTACGGTTTACCGAAAAAAACAAGCGTGGGAAGCGGATGAAATTAATCTCGAACAATCTTGATAAACCTGCCATTGGTGAAATTTGGATCTTGCTTGATAGCCGTCTATTCGGCGGCATTGAAAGTCACGTTATCGAGCTAGCTCGGGGATTAATCGCCTTTGGAAACAAAGCTCGAGTTGTGCTAACCACCGAGTATTCGCCAGCCGCTCAGATTGTACAGAAGGCAAAAGAAGCCGCGATCCCTGTGAGTTACTTAAACTATTTGTCTGGCGAGCCCAATAAAGCTTTAAAAATTAAACACCTAACAAGCGCTGTCGCCAATCACCAACCCTCAGTGGTTCACTCCCATGGTTATAAAGCGTCGATTTTGTCGCGCTGCGCCAAACTGCTCACCCGTACGTTTCCTCGTTTGATTTCAACTTATCATGCTGGTGAATCGTCCTCAGGGAAACTATGGCTATACGATTGGCTTGATAGAAGCTCAGGCAGCCTATCTGACCATTGCTTTGCTGTCAGTCCGAGTATTCAGCGCAAAGTTTTTTGTTCTTCAGGACTGCTGAATAACTTTGTTTCGATTCCCAACAGTCAACTCAACTATCAGGAAATCGCTTTTGTCGGCCGATTGAGTCAGGAAAAAGGCGCCGATCAATTTATTGAGGTAGCGAGGCTCTGTCCAACATTACAGTTTAGTGTGTACGGTGATGGCCCAGAAAAAGAATCGCTTAATCAAACTGCCCCTCCAAATGTGACTTTCTTCGGCCATCAAACCGATATGGAAGGTGTTTGGGAAAATATCAGTGTACTTATCATTTCTTCTCGTTATGAGGGTCTTCCAATGGCGGCGCTTGAAGCCATGTCGAGAGGCATTGCCGTGATGAGCTTACGTGTAGGTCGTCTTCCAGATATTATCCAAACGGGTAAAAATGGTTTTATCGTCGAAGACATTCCCTCTCTTGCTAAATGTCTTCATGACTGGATGTCGATTGGTGAAGCGCAACAATCACTCATTCGCGAGAATGCTCGACAAACCATCATTGATGATTTCTCAACACAAAGTGTGATTCCCGTATTGCTACAAAAATATCAAATTGAAACGGATCACTAATCCATATTGGTTCTCAATATGAGAATGATGAGTTCCAAACATAAATATCATATAAGATTCAATCACATAAACTAATGGCATATTTTGGCATCTCTATTGCAGCTCAGCAGTTAACGCAGATTAATGATGAGACAGAGGTGACTTATGACTACGCCAAAACGCATTCTATATGTTCATTATGGTGATAATTGGATTCGCGGCAGTGAAGTGGTGCTTCTGGCTCTCATTTCAGGAATCGACCGCGATAAGTTTGAGCCATTCGTATGGTCCAACTGCCAACCATTAATCGATAAGTGCCAATCGCTCGGAATTGAAGCGGAACATTCAGCCTTCAATTTGGTGGGTGGTTGGAGCGCTCCGCGCTGGGATATTAGCGGGTGGAATAGCCTTATCAAACAAGGCTCAGCATTAATCGAAAAGCACAACATCGACTTGGTACACGTCAATAGCGGCGGCCCTTGTCAATGGATGTGTTTGGCTGCTCGCATGAATCATATACCACTTGTCACGCAACTTCATTGCCATTATACATTGCGCGATCGCTTCTCTCTCGGACTTCACCTCTCTCCAAAATTGATTTGCGTTAGCAAAGATGTTGGACGCGAAATTATTCAGGACGGCTACCCACAAAACCAACTTCATGTCGTACACAACGGCGTGTCACTTCAAGGCGTGGATACACCCATCGACATTAAAGATCGCCTCGGAATCCCATCACAGGCCTTTACCTTTCTGTCGGTGGGTTCGCTGATTAAGCGCAAAGGGTTCGACCGCCTTATTCGCGCAATGCGCATGCACAACTACCACCACCACAACCCTCACCTTGTTATTGTTGGTGACGGCGAAGAAAGAGAAGCATTGCAACAGCTTGCCGCGGATCTTGGTATCCAAGAGCGAGTGCACTTTGTCGGGGAGCAACACAATGCCGGAGAGTGGATGTGTGGTAATGCAGACGCTTTTATTAGCGGCGCCTATGAAGAGGCCTTTGGTCTCGTGCTCGGGGAAGCGGCTTTAGCTCAACTGCCTATCGTGGCTCCTAAAACGGGAGGCATTCCTGAGTTGTTCGAGCATAATCACTCTGCATTGCTGTACCAGAACAGTGGAATGGCGAGCCTGTTAAACGCGATTCAACAAGTCATGCAAGACGCGGCATTAAGAAACAAGCTGGCGGAAAACGCTTACCTACATGCTAGCCAGCACTTAACGACGACTGCATCTATCAACGCTATTGAACGTATTTACGAAGGTGAACTTAATAACAACGCCATTACACCAATGCCAATGACTCACTGCATGAAGCCTCTTTCACGCTGGTTGAGCATCAATTGAGGAGCCCGGTCATGAAACGTGTATTGATGTTCGACGCCATCCCAATGCAAGGTGGATCCAAAATCGCGAATGCAGAGCTCCTTAAGCAGTGCGATAAGCTGAACGTGATTGGTTATCTACTCACTACAAATCCAGAGCATTGGGCGTCACTGCTTAGTGATACACCGCGTGTGCAAGTTATAAAAATAAAACCATCACCATTTAACTCGACTCATGGACTGACCTACTGGTTGATGAACGCTTACTACTTTCTCCAACTTCTCTACGCGTGCATGAAGCTGCCAAAAATAGATAGCTTTTTGGGCCTATCTTGCCCAAGTAATGATATGCCTTTGTACTTACTACGATTAATTAGCAAAAAGCCTGTGGTACAGATGGTTCATGGCCCTATTGGACGATCGAGATCTGCTGGCTACTGCTTAGTAAAAGCATCGGCAATTTACTACTTGGCAAACACCCGCGAATCAATGGTAGAAGCATTACAGGCCTACCTCAAAACAGAGAAGCCAGCCACCGAACGCTATTGGTGTGGTTTGAATACATCTACGTTTGTTAATGGATTATCGAAAGATCGCTGGCCAAAACAAGCGAATCCGATTTCAAGCCGCGTTTTCTGGGCAGCTAGCTTACTAAAATGGAAGAACATCGATCTTTTGCTTGATGCTTTAACACTTGATGAGTCGAAAAAGATCAAATCCACCGTGTGTTACATCAAACCTAACGTGGCAGGTGTGGAATATTCAACACCGGACTTCAACACACAAGGTGTTGAATGGCATGAGTGCCCAAACAACTTAGATGAATTGCGTTCACAGTGTGGTGTGTTTGTTTCCACCAGTCTCAACGAACCTTTTGGGTTATCTATTTTGGAGGCGCTCGCTGCAGGTATGTGTGTCGTCATTCCACATGATGATAGTTATTGGGACCGCGTGTTAACTCACGGCCGAAATTGTATTAAATACACGCCTAACAATGTGGCTTCGTTACACAACGCAATTCGCCTTTTGAATGAATCGCCGTGGATGAAAGTAACGATGGGTATCGAAGCACTCAATGTTTCTCAACTATACACAGCCGAACGTTGTTATTTGCCAATCGCCCAGCACCTTGCTGCCGAAATTGCTACCAACAATGATTGCACACTCAAGACACCGCGAGACATCAAAGGATATGATCATGTCTAAAGCAATGACCAACATGACGCTATTTGCTATCGCCTTAGTGATCAATAAAAGCATCAGCCTAATCATGCTGCCTGTATTGCCCCACTTTCTCTCACCAGAGCAAATGGGCAAGCTTGAGCTTCTAACAACCTTTGGTGTTGTTACGACCTTGTTTGTCAGTTTCTCTTTGCATGAAGCGCTGTATCGATTCGTCGGCGTTGAAAAGGATCAAAATACGCGCACAAGCCTACTAAACCAGCTGTACTCACTTGCTTTACTCATCGCTGGCGTCGTCGCTCTTAGCTTGCTCACTATCATTTTAATCGCCCCCATTCCCGCGCCTTTTACGCGAGCCGAATTCGCTATTGTTATGTTTGCTATCGTTCTAGAAGGCAGTATTGCAATCGGCACTGCCTGGTTAAGAACACAAGACGACAAAGCAAGAACACTGCTTAACGTCATGGTCACTACCACCATTTTTCAGGTCATTTTTATCGTCGCGGCGCTGTCTGTTCATCCCCATGTTATTTCTGTTTTGTGGGGGGGCTTGTTGGCTGCTATTACTCAATTTGTTTGGCTGCACATCGTTAACAGTTACAATGTCACCCTTCCTAAACTGACATTGGCAAAACAATACCTAAACTACTGCCTACCAATGATGATGGCCGGTTTAGTAGCATTTTGTCTCAATGGCGCTGAACGCTGGTTCATTGGTGCCAACACTTCTCTTGCGACGTTAGGGATTTACGCGATAGCGGTAAAATTTGCAGTGGGCATGTGTATTTTAGTGCAGCCATTTGGCATGTGGTGGATGCCACGTCGATTTAACTACTTAGAAGGGCGCAAGAACACTGAAGCAGTGCGCATCACACACTTAGGTATGATTTACATTACAGGTTTGAGTGTAGTGGTCGGCACATTAGCAATGGTGATGATCACCTACTTACTGCCAGAAACCTATCATGAGGCGGTACTATTCAGCTTATTCTTGCTACCTATCGCCATGTTAAAAGAATGGAGTGAGTTGATTAACATCTCCATTTTGTACAAGCGTCGTACTCGCTGGCTACTGGGTATAAATGTCGTCTCTGCGTGCGTTGCGATTGCTTTGCTGTTTGGCTTATCTTCTCTGGGTATTTATGGTGTGTTCATTGCGCTTTATTACGCACAACTGTGTAAGCTGGGCCTGACTTATGTAGTAGGCCAACAATGTATGACGTTGCCTTTTCACCTAAGTCTGATGGTTTTATTACAGATTATATCCGGTGTGGCACTGTTCCTGCTTCACTCTTCACAATCAATAGGAATCGCCATCGCAATTTGCATTTTGACATGCAGTTTGCTGGCAGGGATAGCCACTCGCTACATGAGTAAAGAGACGCTCAATGCTCTCACTCGATACATAGTGAAAAGGCGTGGACAGGTGAAGAGATACTCGTTATGAATGAAACCAAGGTGAGAACAAAACAGTCCATCGCAGCACTGACGATCACTGTCGGTATCGGCCTGCTTTGGGTTGTTATGCCTCATCCCATTTTGATTGTTGCGTTGTGTTTCGCACCACTCGCGTTACTGTTTGTTCTCAATCAAACGTTTTGGCTTGTCACACTGTTCGTTATTTTTTCATTCTTTCGTATTCACGAAGCCTTTCCTGTTATCTATAACTTCAAGATCCCATTACTGTTATCACTGGGGGCACTCGCCGCACTCGCTTTTCACCTTCTTATAAGCCGCCAGATTACAGCTTTTTGGCACCCTTCATTAAAGTGGCTGTGTATATTTTGGGGTCTGGTGATCATCGGAATAATATTCGCTTCCAGTCGTGATATCGCAATAACGGTGTTCAAAAATACCTATTGGAAAATCATCATTATGACGTTGGCCATCACCTGGCTTATTACTAAACCTTCACAGCTCGCTCAGATGTCAAAAGCAATTATTTTCGCCGGATTATTGATTGGCTTAGTGGCATTACAAAACGCTGCGAATGGCATTGATTTAGTCGAAGGAACGCGCGTGTCAATAGGACGATCCATAGGTTCAGTACTTGGCGATCCTAACGATTTGGCACTAGTGCTGATGTTTCCCCTTGCCTTTACCGTTAGTCAATTGATGGAGAAGCATTCCCCCAAGCATCTCAGGCTCTTTGCCCTTATCACCTGTTTGGTTTTGTTCTTTGCGATCATTGAGACTCAGAGCCGCGGTGGGTTACTCGGTTCACTGTCTGTATTTGCCTACTTTGCTTTTAAACACATCAAAAGCAAAACATTAGTCTTGGTACTAGGCGCCGTAGCAGCCATCGTACTCTACGCATTCGCTGGTATTTCAGGACGAGAATCGGGGGGAGCCGCTGAGGATGGTATAGATGCCTCTGCGATGGGGCGACTTTATGCGTGGGAAGCGGCATTTAAAATGGCGCTGCATCACCCGTTGACTGGCGTAGGTCTAGATAACTTTTACTTTAATTACTATTTCTACAGCCCACACTGGGATGGTATCAACCACGCGGTCCATAGTACTTGGTTTGGCGTGTTGGCAGAAACGGGTTTTGTCGGACTCGCGGTGTTCATTACTTTAATTGTGTCATTGATCCGCACCTCTTTGCATTCCATCTCATTGCTGACACCAAAATCAGATTACACCCTCTCTGTAGGAGCAAACGCCGTGTTAAGTGGGCTTATCGGTACCATCGTATCAGGTACGTTTCTGACTCAAGGTTTCACTTGGCCAATTTACATTCTAGCGGCATTAACAGTTGTCGTTAGCCGTATTGTTCAAAGTGACTGTCAAAATGAGAAATCCTAGTTTCAAACATAAACAAAACCCATAACTCACTGTTTTAAAATGGCTAATTCCTTGGCACGCATTGTGATTACTCACTTAATTAGTAATCAAATAACCAAGACTCAAGGAGAGCCACATGACGGACATCGTAGTATTTGGAGAAGATTTTGGAGGGTTACCCTCTTCCACTCAGCATATTGTCAAGCGACTAGCAGCGAACCATCGAATCCTTTGGGTGAACTCCATTGGCCTTCGTCAACCTAAGCTGGATTCTAAAGACATACAACGTGCGTTAAACAAACTCACTCGTGTATTTCATAACGTAGGCTCACACAAGCCAACATTGGACTCTGAAACAAACCCAAACATTCACATCATCAACTTGCTCACCATTCCTGCCCCTAGTTCTGCATTAGCAAGAAAAGTGGCCGCTAAGATGATGAAACACCAACTCAACAAACAATTACAAGCTCTTGGTTTTGATAAGCCTGTATTTTGGACGTCGCTCCCGACTGCTGCCGATCTTTGTGCAGAAATGAACCCACGTGGACTGATTTACTATTGTGGCGATGACTTTAGCGCTTTAGCTGGTGTTGACCACGACACGGTAGCCAAGCACGAACGTACTCTTGTTAATGCGGCTAGCGTTATCTTTACGGCAAGCGAAACACTCTCCACCAAATTTCCATCTGGTAAAACCGTCACTTTGCCTCACGGTGTCGACTTTAGTCTGTTTTCTGAGCCAGCACCTAAGGCTGAAGATTTTCCTAATAATGGTCGCAAAGTGCTGGGCTTTTATGGCAGTTTGTCGGAATGGTTAGACTACGACTTAATTGCCCAAGTCGCAGACCAAGCGCCTGACTGGGATCTCGTGTTCATCGGCCCTAACGAGTTCAGTGATAATCCACTTCCACAAAGATGCAACGTATACTACCTGGGCCCGAGAGCGCATCACACTCTGCCACGTTACTCCCAACACTGGGATGCCAGTTGGTTGCCCTTTGTTGATAACGCTCAAATCAAGGCATGTAATCCGCTTAAACTTCTTGAGTACTTGGCAACAGGAACCCCTGTTATCAGCACACCGTTTCCTGCATTAATGCCCTACAAACATATGCTTCATGTGGTTCAAAATGTCGAAGACGTGCGTGCCAGTCTCGATCACCTCCTACCGCCACCGACAGATTCAAAGTCATTTGTTCAACAGCAAAGCTGGGAAGCAAGAGCCAACCAAGTTGATAAATTAGTGAGGGCGCTATGAACGATTTGAGAGAGAACCTTAGTGTATTACTACATGGCGCTTGGCGACGTCGTTACATGATCGTTATCCCTATGCTTGTCTTGCCGGTGCTGGGCTTCATCGTAAGTAAGCTGGTTCCGACGACTTATGTTGCTCATACCAGCATGCTTATTCAAGAGACAGCGAAAATGAACCCGTTCCTTCAAGACCTTGCCGTCTCAACAATGCTTAAAGACCGATTGAGCGCACTCAGTACTCTGCTAAAAAGCCGACACGTTTTGTATTCTGTCGCAAAAGAACAATCGCTGTTCAATGACGAGATGAGTGCAAAAGAGCAAGAGTTCATCATAAAAGATCTTGCGTCGCGCCTGTCTGTTCAGCCACTCGGTAAAGACTTCATTCAAATTCAATTGCAAAGTGGTAAATCAGAAGGAATGGAGTCGATGCTGCTCTCTGTCAGAGAGCATTTTGTCGAACAGCTTTTGGCTCCTGAGCGTTCTTCGATTAAAGATTCGAGTCATTTTTTGACTATCCATATCAACAAACGCAGGGAAGAACTAGACAAGGCTGAACAAGCTTTTGCAGAGTATAAAAATACTTACTCAGACGCGACACCCGAAATGCAAGCTCAAAGCCTTACTCGCCTTGCTAGCCTCAAACAAACGCTAGCCGAAAAGGAGGCGGAGCTTGCTGGTGTTTCACGAAGTCTAGGCAGTTTGGATCAACAACTATCCAAAACGAACCCGGTTATCGGTAAACTGGAAGAGCAAATCATCGACATTCGTAGTGAACTTACCCTGCTTCGCGCTAAATACACAGAGGCGCATAGTTTAGTTCAAGGTAAGTTGCGAGAATTAAACCGGTTGGAGCAGGAACGCTCGGTACTCTTGAACTCTAAACAACCAGAACTAAACAGTGCTCAACTATGGGATATCGCGAGCAATACCACAGTAAACAGTCTTGGCGAAGCACAGCCTCTACTTGTCTCCCAACTACATCAATTACAAATGATGCGTGGACGTTTTGAAGCACTTACGGAAGAAACCAACAGCTTGCGAGACATGATCCAAGAATTAGAGCGAAATGCGCACCAATTTGGGAGCACAGCAACAGAAATCAACCGCTTAGCTCGTGACGTCGCAGTGAAGAGAGAAATGTATGATGAACTCGTCGAACGCTATGAGATGGCCCAACTAACGGGTTCTTTGGGAGAGTTTGAAGAGAATAAGCGCGTAAAAATCATTGATGAACCGTTCACGCCAACGATTCCAACTAACTTACCTAGTTTTGTATTTGTCATTTTAGGATTTATTGGTGGCGCTGGTTTAGGCATTGGATTAGCGACGATACTTGAGTTAGCCGATAACTCTATCCGCTCAAAAAGAGCATTAGAAAAACACCTTGGTGTTCCTGTCATCACCACTTTACCTAACGTAGTGTACGGAAACTAACCGCCATAAGAACTCATTTACAAGCACTCGGTCGGCGAGTGCTTTTCTTTTACTACTGCCTTATACAGCCTCATAGCATGTCCACTAATATGAATCTCAAATTGAGAATAAACATAGAACCTCACACGAGCCGAAGCTAACTTATTGTTTTTAAATGTTTAACTTCTTGGCACGTTGTCTGCAATTCCTAAATAAACAAAGAACTCAACGAGGGTTTGAAAATGGAAGTCAGACAAAAGCACAATAACACTAAGCACAGCAAAAAAGTGATATTACACGTCGTGCAGCACTTAGCTCCTGGCGGCTTAGAAACGCTCGTACTAGAGATGCTTCGTTTTGCGCAGCCAAACCATTCCGTTTTTGTCGTAAGTTTAGAGGGAAGCAAAGCGCAAGCACTGCAATGCTGGCAAAAACTATTGCCCTACCAAGGCCAACTGCACTTTCTTAATAAAAGACCTGGATTCAGCGGGAAGACCATCGCTACACTGACTTCAATGATAAAAAGAATGCGACCAGACGTGGTCCACACCCATCATATCGGCCCACTTCTGTATGGTGGTATTGCTGCACGTTTAGCGCACGTACCTGTAGTGATTCATACCGAGCACGACGCATGGCACCTTAATAACAAAAAATCAGCTCGACTACAGTCCCTTTTGCTAACGATTATTCGCCCGCAAGTAGTTGCCGATGCTAACTTTGTCGCCCATCAAATACAGACTAAGTTAAAGTATCGCAAAGTTTGTACTATCCATAACGGGATTGACTGTCAGAAGTTTAAAAGCGGTGACCAAACGGCAACAAGACACTTGTTTGAACTTCCAACCGACAAAATCGTGATTGGCGTTGCCGGGCGTCTAGAAGCAGTTAAAGGCCATAAAGTGCTTATCGAAGCATTCTCTCATCTTACGCCAAACACACACCTAGCCATTGCTGGAGATGGTTCTCAGCGAGCTCAATTGGAAGCACAAGTTAGAACGTTAAAACTTGAAGATCGAGTAACCTTTTTAGGCTTGGTCGACGATATGCCCAGCTTTTACCAAAGCCTAGACTTGTTTTGCTTACCATCACTTCAAGAGGGATTTCCTCTCTCAACCCTCGAGGCTCAAGCATGTGACATTCCTTGCGTCGCGACGGATGTTGGCGGCGTGAAAGAGACGCTCTGTCCGAACAACAGTACACTGGTTGAAGCAAATCGCGTGTTTTCGTTGGCCGAAGCGTTATCACAGCAACTGGAATCATCACACCATTCTCCTCGAACTTTTATTCTCAAACACTTTGATATCAGAGACATGGTGAGTCGCTACTCACGTTTGGCCAAGGAGGCTAGCTATGAATGATTTACTTTGGATTATAGGGTTTGGTTTATCCGCGTTTTTGATTGTCTATCATCACGTTGGGTATCCACTGCTCCTTAAGTGGCTTCCTTTAAAACAGCAAGACGAAACCAAAGCACCATTTGTAGAGCGAGCTTACAAAGCCTCCAAAACAGACAGCCAGCTACCCTCTATTACTGTCATCGTGCCCGCCTACAATGAAGAACAATGGATAGCAGAGAAGATCCGTAACCTTGCGAGCCTAGATTACCCAAGGGATAAGTTAAGAGTAGTGATCGCATGTGATGGCTGCACAGATAACACAGCCGAGATTGCTCAAGCGACAATTCAAGAAGCAATCTGCTCTGATACTCTGTTCATTATTAATGATCACCAAATCAATCGCGGTAAAGTTGCCCTACTCAACGAAGAAATGCGTCATGTTAGCTCGGACATTACCGCACTGAGTGACACGTCGGCATTGATTTCTTGCGATTCTCTGTTGCTAGCTAGTCAGCATTATCAAAATGAGAACGTTGGAGTGGTTAACGCAACATATCAAATAATGAGTACTGATAACCAAGGTGAAGCGGCGTATTGGCGATACCAGTCTCGAGTAAAGCATCAAGAATCCTTGTTAGGTTCAACGATTGGTTCCCACGGTGCATTTTACACTTTCAGAACTCACTTATTTGAACCACTGGAAGTCAGCACCATTAATGACGACTTTATTCTCCCTATGAGAATCGTTTTGCGAGGCTATAGCGCTATTTACGAGCCAAACATGCTGGCTCTTGAACTAGAACAGAGCTCAGACAACGCAGATTTCAAGCGGCGCCTAAGAATTTCAGCGGGTAACATGCAGCAGCTCATGCAATTAAAGCAATTACTGCTACCTCGTTATCGTGGCACTGCCTTTGCATTTCTATCGGGAAAGGTTCTGCGCTTAGCAACACCCTATTTGATGATTGTTTGCTTTATTTGCTCACTACTACTGGCACACAATCCGCTGTTTCAAGTAATGCTGTTCGCTCAAGTTGGCATTTATAGCATCGCGCTTATCACTTACTTGATGCCAGCACTTAACACAATTAAACCTTTTAAGCTGATTAGCTACATCGTCATTGGTCATCTCGCCAACTTTATCGGCGGTATGAAGTATTTACTCGGAATGGAAAATGGACGTTGGAAACGCGTCAACCAATAAGGAAAGCATCATGAAAAACTCACGCTACGATTCAAATGTATGCCACGCAAAAAGAACGTTTGATGTACTGGTTGCAATGCTTATTTTGGTCGTCACTGCACCACTATTCCCATTTATCGTGCTAGCGATCAAAACCACATCGAAAGGCCCTGTGATTTATCGCCAATTGCGAGTAGGACGCTGCACACCAGAAAAAATGGATCTTTTTCAAATCATGAAGTTTCGCACCATGTATATTGATGCAGAGCAACGCTCTGGCGCAGTATGGGCAACTGAAAATGATCCCCGCATCACGCCAGTAGGACGCTTTTTACGCAAAACGCGTTTAGATGAACTACCTCAACTGTTTAATGTGTTGAGAGGTGAAATGTCGATGATTGGGCCGCGCCCAGAACGCCCAGCTTTCTACCAGAAATTAGAAGATGAAATCCCCTATTTTGTAGAGCGCACATATGGCGTGTTACCGGGTATCACAGGCTTAGCTCAGGTTAACCAAGGCTATGATGCATGCATTGAAGATGTAAGACGCAAAGTTGGGTTTGACCACAGTTACGCACTAAGCTTAGGTTCGTTTTACTCTTGGATTTCAATGGACCTTTCAATCATGAGCAAAACATTCGTTGTGATGATTGACGGGCGAGGTCAATAACTTCCGGTTCTGGTAACGGTCACTCTTGCCACTGGCGGCGCATCTTTTCTATCGTCGCTGGTGGCACGTCATGAATGCTTTGATACGCTCCGTGACACACTTTAATTTCCACCTCGATGCGCTTCTTCATGCAGTAGTCCATGTAACGCTTCATCTCCCAATGTCGAACAAACGTATTGCTCACAATCACGACTCTCCCTTTGTTCAACCACTTTCTAGTTTGCTGAAAACACCACTCATGCGCTTGAGGTAATTGAACCGGTTCAAAGTGATAATCACCTTCATCATTTTCAAAATACATGTCAGCTTCAAAATGCTTAGCACCAAGCTCTATTGCCAGTTGTTTTGCTAAGGTTGTTTTACCTGAACCCGGAAGTCCACGAATAAGAATGAGTTTAGCCAGTGACATAATGCAGTTTAATGAGGTGGAAATAAGCCTAAACTGTAACGAAATTATTGGAAAAGAAAAGTAGAAATAAAAAATGCCGAGCACATTAGGCTCGGCATTTAAACTCAATCATGGATCGCGTTGTATTTATTTGTAAGCTGGCAGTTCAGTTCTTAACCCTTTCACCAAACTGACACACATCAACAGCAGAACAAAAGTAAACGGTAATCCTGTTGCAACAACGCCTGATTGCAATGCTTGCAGGGCTTCTTTACCACCAACCCAAAGCATTACGGCTGCAATTGCACCTTCAATACACGCCCAGAAAATGCGTTGCGGTACTGGTGCATCAATCTTACCACCGGCGGTAATACTATCGATAACCAGCGAGCCAGAGTCTGACGATGTAATAAAGAATACCAGAATCAGCACGATAGAAAGCATTGAAATCACTGAGCTGTACGGAAGCGCATCGTAAACATGGAACAGAGTCAATGAAATATCAGTTAGGCCATTTGCACCTAGCTCACCAACTTTATTCACCACTTGGTCAAGCGCGATACCACCAAACACAGACATCCAAATCAAAGTAACAACTGTAGGAATAACGATGACTGCGAATAAGAATTCTCGAACCGTACGACCTTTAGACACACGCGCGATAAACATACCAACAAACGGTGACCAAGATACCCACCAAGCCCAGTAGAATACCGTCCAGCCGTGCATCCAAGTTTCATCTTCACGACCGTGAGGGTTACTCAATGGAATAATATTTTCAATGTAAGCCATTGTTGTGTCGCGTAGCGAGCTCCACGCCGTATCAAACGTGATGAAGGTAATGAAAATAAGCAGCGCAAACGCAACCACCATATTGACGTTACTCAGTAGCTTAACACCACCATCAATGCCACGAATCACTGATAACACCGCGATAAAGGTAACGAAGGTGATCACAATCATTTGTGTACCAATGCCGCCTTCTAGACCAAAGACATGGTTAATACCACTGGTCGCCTGCTGAGCACCTAGACCTAGCGACGTTGCAAGACCAAATAGCGTCGACAAAACGGCAAGGATATCAATAACGTGACCTAACCAACCCCATGCACGGTCACCAAAAATTGGATAGAACGCCGCGCGCAATGAAAGTGGTAAACCTTTGTTAAAGGCAAAAAACGCTAATGCTAGTGCAACGAGTGCGTAAATACTCCAACCATGCACACCCCAGTGGAACATAGTGGCACCCATCGCAAGGGATTTTGCTTCTTCGGTGTATGGTACTGCGTTAAGTGGCATTCCCCACCAATCAGTGAAATACGCGGTCGGCTCAGCCACACTCCAGAACAGAAGACCAATACCCATACCCGCGGCGAAAAGCATCGACAACCAAGAAACGGTTGAGTGATCCGGCGTTGCTTCTTTGCCACCTAAGCGGATTTTACCTAGCGGAGAAAAAAGAAGAGCAACGGCGAACAATAAGAAGAAGTTTGTCGACCACATAAAAAACGCATCAAACTGTTCGATAATTCCGTTTTTTAGACCGTTTAATACGTCACGAGCAGTGGTTGGCTCAACAAGAAGAAGTGAAATCAGACAGAAAACAACGAGCCCCGCACTAATGCCAAAAACCGGGTTATGTATATCGAATCCCCACTTTTGAACGTTATCCTGTCCAACCTGATAATCGGTTGTATCAATACTATATTTTTTAAATGCATTATCCATAAATACAAATTTAACGTGAATTTGAAACGCCCCTCAGGTGAGAAGAACTCCAATACCGCCCTCCATTAATTTGAACTCTAAAGTTTTAAAGCGGGACAAATTTTAGCAGCAATCACATATTTTTGCAAAAAGTCGTGATTTATTGCATTTTAAGCTCAATTCGAGACAGATGAAGGGGAAATAATATCAACACAAAAATTATGAGGTCTAACGATTGATTTTGTCGTAGGTTGTAGACTAGAAAAGACACAAGAAAGACTTAAGTTCATAGCCAGTCACAGCGCAAATAGAGAAGACCTGCGCTGATTTGGTTTCACAATTAACGACGAAACCAAATCAGCAAACCTTTCATCCAGCGAGCGTTATAAGAAATGGAAGGTGATGTTCCCTGTTACGCTGCTAACGGTATCGCTATCGCCTTCAATATCCACGCCAAACGCTTGATAACTCGCGCCCACAGACACATTGTCAAGCAAGAAGTATTCGGCACCAACACCATACATGTAAGAGACGCCATCATCTTTGTCTAAGTTTCTCAGTCCGCCGTCATAATCAACGTTGAATGCATTGATGCCGCCTTTTGCGTAAACGTGTAACGGGCCGAAGTCGATACTAGGTTTCGCCGCTAAATAGAATGAATCAAAATCAGCACTACCCCTGCTGCCACTCAAAGATAAATCCACTTTGCCGTGGTTAAAGTAGCCTGCTTCAATGCCAATGAATGGCAAAATACCAGTACCGACATGAATACCATAAGTTGTATCATTTTCGCTGTCGATATCGGACTGACCAATTTGACCACCAGCGTAAATCCAAGAGTCAGCCATTGCTGACGTTGAGCACAACGTTAGAGCGAATAACGAGAGTGTTTTTTTCATACTATCCCTTCCTGATCGATTCCTAAGCGAAACATTACGCAAATATGCGCATTTAATCGCCACTATATATTGGAAAGCATAGGCATTTTAAGACTCTAAAAGTGAATAATTTATGTTCAACTTTTGTTTTGTGACTTCCAGACAAAAAAACACCGACATAAAGCCGGTGTGTTTCATATGGTGTTAGAAAGCTTGACGCTTATAGGAAATGTAGTGTTGCGTTAACAGAGAACGTGCTGATATCGTCTTTACCAGCAGTGTAGTTCATGTAGCTAGCACCAACAGACATTGGGCCAAAAATGAAGTACTCAGCACCCACACCGTACATTAGGTCCAAATCGTCATCGTCTTTGCCGCCTTTCACTTTTTTGTCCCACTGATGGAAACCACCTTTTGCGTACACGTGTAGCGGACCGAAGTCGATGCTTGGCTTAAGTGCTGCGTAGTAAGAAGTTAGCTTAGTGTCTTGACCATTTACGTTGAACTCACCGTGTTGTGTTACACCAGCTTCAACACCAATGATAGGTAGAATGCCTGTACCAACGTGAACAGAGTATGATGTGTCCGTTTCACCTTTGTAGTCAGACTGACCTACTGTTGCACCACCGTAAATCCAAGAATCCGCCATTGCCGCAGAAGATGCGCCAAGTAGCGCCACTGCTAATAGAGTTTTTTTCATCATCTACCTTTACTCTTTATTATTCCCACGTCTGCATAACTCAGTCGTTGGTACTACAAATAAAGGGAGGCGAACTATTGCCTCCCGGAACTAAAAAATAATGCTTATTGAGTTACTAGCAATTAGTGTACCAGCAACTTCTTAAGCGATAATTACAAATCTGACACTATTTTACTGGTTGATTAGCAAGCATCAATCGCGTTTTTGACTCGTTTATCAGAAACAGGATAAGGAGTGCCTAATTGTTGAGCAAAGTAACTCACGCGAAGTTCTTCAATCATCCAACGCACTTCTTTTACATTTTCAGGAATGGCCACACCTTTCGGGATCTTGTTCAGCAACTCTTTATAGTCTTGAGTCACAGATTCAATCTTCAGCATATGTAAACGATCTTTGTTTGGATCGATTGGCAACTTCTCCATACGGCGCTCTATCGCGCGCATGTAGCGAAGAATATCCGGCAAGCGCTTCCAGCCACATTCCGTTGCAAAGCCTTTGAAGATCAAGCCTTCAATTTGTGCTTTGATATCGGACAGAGCAAACGCCATTGTGAAGTCGATCTTGCCTTTTAGCTTCTTATTGATGCTAAACGCCGTGGTCAGAATAGTCTCAACCTGTTGAGCGATCTCTACAACGGTGTCACCCAATTCAGCACGAACGTGTTCTTTCAACGCTTCGAACTTCTCTGGCTCCCAAACTAAACCACCCTGCTCTTCAATAAGCTTATCGACACCGCAGGCAATGCAGTCATCTATCAGATCAAGCACCTTGCCGTAAGGGTTAAAATACAACCCCAACTTCGATTTGTTCGGTAAGTTAGCGTGCAAATATTTAATTGGAGACGGTACATTCAACAAAATCAAACGACGCTGGCCAGCGCGCATTGCGGTGATCTGCTCAAATTCGGTTTCGTAGAGTTTGATTTCAACGCTGTCTTTGCTATCAACAAGCGCCGGATACGCTTTTACATCGTAGCCGCCACGTTTTTGTTGATACACTTTCGGCAATTCGCCAAAACTCCACGTATGCAGACCTTGCTGTTCGATATCGTCATCCGCAACTTTGGAAAGCGTTTCTTGAACTTTGTCTTTCAAACTTTCTTTCAGTTCATGAAGGTCTTTATGTTCCTTCAGTTTACGATTTCGATGATCAACCGCGCGGAACGTGACTTTCAAGTGCTCAGGTACTTGTTCCAAGTTCCAGTCTTCACGCAGTACCTCTACGCCCGTCATGCGTCGCAACTCTTTCTCTAATGAATCTAGCAGCGGCGCTTCCATTGGCGTGACACGTGCTAAGAATGCATCGGCATAGTTTGGCGCAGGCACAAAGTTCTTACGAATTGTCTTTGGCAACGATTTAATCAAGCTAACCACAAGCTCATGGCGTAAACCTGGGATCTGCCAATCAAAACCCGCTGGTTCAACTTGGTTTAAAATCGGCAACGGCAAATGCACTGTGACACCGTCACTATCATCGCCTGGTTCAAATTGGTAACTCAATTTGAGCTTCAAACCATTTTGATGCCAGAAGTTCGGGTAATCCAAATCGGTCACATGGCTAGCATCACCCTTGAACAGCATCTCTTTTTCAAAGTTCAGCAGTTCCGGATTTTCTTTAGATGCCTTTTTCCACCACGTATCGAAGTGTTTGCCAGAAACGACTTCAGTACCAACACGTTGGTCATAGAAATCAAACAGCTCATCATCATCCACCAAGATGTCACGACGACGAGATTTATGCTCAAGCTCTTCCACTTCTTGCAGAAGCTTACGGTTTTGCTTAAAGAACGCGTGTTTGGTTTCCCATTCCCCCTCAACCAATGCACTACGAATGAAGATTTCGCGACTTACGGTCGAATCGATACTGCCGTAGTTGACCAAGCGTTTCGGTACGATTGGTACGCCGTAAAGCATCACTTTTTCGTGCGCCATCACCGCAGCGCGTTTCTTCGACCAATGTGGTTCGCTGTAACTACGTTTAATAAGGTGTTTAGCTAACGGTTCAATCCATTCTGGCTGAATCTTTGCGATGATACGACCCCAAAGTTTTGAGGTTTCCACCAACTCAGCAGACATGATCCACTTAGGCTGTTTCTTGAATAGACCTGATGCAGGGAAGATATGGAAACGAGCATTACGCGCGCCTTGATATTCATTCTTTTCTTGGTCTTTCATGCCGATGTGCGACAGCAAACCAACCAAAATGGCACTGTGTACGCCATGGTAAGAAGCGGGCTCATCGTTAAGCTTGAACTCCATCTCACGCATCGACTGATGAATTTGGAAGTACACGTCTTGCCACTCGCGAACGCGCAAGTAGTTCAAATAGTCTTGCTTACACTGTTTGCGGAACTGATTGCTAGACAAGGCTTTTTGCTGCTTTTGGATGTATTCCCACAAATTCACAAATGTCAGGAAGTCCGACTCTTCATGGAAGAAGCGACGATGTTTATCGTCTGACGATTGTTGTTTATCTGAAGGACGTTCGCGTGGATCTTGAATCGACAAGGCCGCTGCAATGATCATCACTTCTTTAAGCGCACCATATTTTGGCGCTTCCAATACCATACGCGCCAAGCGCGGATCGATTGGCAAACGCGCTAATTGGCGACCAACGGAAGTCAGGCGTTTTTTCGGATCTTTTACCTCAGAGTTAATCGCACCAAGCTCTTCCAGCAAACGCACGCCGTCTTGGATGTTACGTTTATCCGGTGCTTCCACAAACGGAAACGCTTGAATATCACCCAAACCAAGTGCCGTCATTTGCAAGATAACCGACGCTAGATTGGTACGTAGGATTTCAGGATCAGTAAACTCTGGGCGTGACTCAAAATCTTCCTCTGAGTACAGACGAATACAGATACCCTCTTCCACACGACCACAACGACCTTTACGCTGGTTCGCACTCGCCTGAGAAACTGGCTCGATTGGAAGACGCTGAACCTTAGTACGGTAACTGTATCGACTGATACGCGCCGTACCCGGGTCGATAACGTACTTAATGCCCGGAACAGTTAGCGAGGTTTCTGCCACGTTGGTTGCCAGTACAATTCGGCGACCAGTGTGAGGTTGGAAAATCTTATTCTGCTCACCTGCCGACAAACGCGCGTAAAGCGGCACAATTTCCGTGCTCTTCAGATTACGTTTGGACAATGCATCTGCGGTATCACGGATTTCACGTTCACCGTTCATGAAAATCAGGATGTCACCTAAACCTTCATCGCACAGTTCGTCTACCGCTTCGAAGATGCCTTCAAGCTGGTCACGATCATTGTCGTCATCACCGCTTAGTGGGCGGTAACGTGTTTCTACTGGGTAAGTACGACCCGATACTTCAATGATTGGTGCATTGTTGAAGTGTTTTGAGAAGCGTTCTGGGTCGATGGTTGCCGACGTGATGATCACTTTCAAATCAGGACGACGTGGCAGCAACTCTTTCAAGTAACCCAAGATGAAATCGATGTTAAGGCTGCGCTCGTGCGCTTCATCGATAATGATGGTGTCGTATTGATTCAAGAAACGGTCATGCTGAATTTCAGCCAACAAGATACCGTCCGTCATCAATTTGATTTGGGTATTTTCAGAGATCTGATCGTTGAATCGAACCTTGTAACCAACAAACTCACCAAGCTTGGTTTCCATCTCTTCGGCAATACGGTTAGCAACCGAACGCGCTGCAAGACGACGAGGCTGAGTATGACCAATCAGGCCAAATTTACCGCGACCAAGCTCAGCACAGATTTTTGGTAGCTGAGTGGTTTTACCAGAACCGGTTTCACCCGCGACGATAACCACTTGGTTTTCTTCGATCGCTTTCGCAATATCGTCGCGTTTTTGGCTTACAGGCAGGATTTCTGGGTATTCAATCGTTGGTTTGTAGTTGCTGCGCTGCTCTGCAACCATCATGGATTTTGCGATGTCTAATGCGATTTCATCGAACACAGCATTACGCGCTGCGTCCTTCTTAATTTTGCTTGCACCAGAAATACGTTTACTCAAGCGGAAACGGTCGCGCATCATGCACTGATTCAGCGCTTTACGCAGAGATGCAGCACTATTCACTTGAGCCTGAGGTGTTTGAGCTTGTTTCGCTGTCGCTTTTTGCGCACCATTTGACGGTGTCACTTGCTCTTCAGCTAGATTCTTTTTTGGGGGCTGTGACGAAGTCAAAGCGTTTCCTATTCTTTTCATTACAAAAACTGCGCGGATTGTATCACACAAGATCTGTAACAAGATAACCGAAAGCTCATTCAATTTTTTCGAACATGTTCAGCGAATCGCTAGGCTTTTGAACTCACTTACGTTGCTTATAATGGCTCCCATAGTCGAAAGCACTTATTTAAGGAATAACCATTATGTCTCGTGTACTAGCTCTAAAATCAAGCATCCTTGGCGATTACTCTCAATCAAACAAATTGGTTGAAAACTTCATCAAAAATGTAGACCAAGACAAGCTTACTGTTCGTGATTTGGCTGCAAACCCTCTACCTGTTTTGGACTTCGCCGTTGCGACTGCACTGCGCGCTACGGAAGATCTTTCACAAGAACAGCAAGCGGTGGTCGACTTGTCTGACACCCTTATTGAAGAAGTAAAGGCCGCAGACACTTTGGTTATTGCCGCTCCAATGTACAACTTCACCATCCCGACTCAGCTTAAAAACTGGATTGATTTGATTGCTCGTGCAGGCGTGACATTCAAATACACAGAAAACGGCGTTCAAGGTTTGATTGAAGGTAAAAAGGCGATTGTAATAACGACTCGTGGTGGTATTCATAAAGATTCACCAACTGACAACGTTACGCCATACCTACGCACTGTGCTGGGTTTTGTAGGAATCACTGATGTGGAATTTGTTTACGCAGAAGCGCTAAACATGGGTGAAGATGCGGCTGAAAAAGGCATTTCAGAAGCGCAAAGCCAACTTGCAACAATGGCGTAAGTTAGAATAAACCAGAATACAAAAGGGATTGGTTCGCGCCAATCCCTTTTTGGATCCTGATGCCTTGATCGTATTTATAGGGTCTCTAACATCGTCAAAAACGATTCACTTTCTCCAAGTTGCGTATTGCATCGAGGTAGACTTTTTCTAAAGACCGCTCAGCTTCGCTTATCATATTCTCGATCATCGCATTAAACGCGACATCACTACGGATTTCTATATTGTCTCCCGCCTTAACGTCAAGAGAGTTGACGTACAACACCAACCATTCATCGCCCTCCAAGTGCCCTTCTCCGTGAATGGCAAAAAAGCGTTTGGCAAATTCAGCGTTGGTACAATTTATCGCTTCAATTTGAAGATTGAATGAGGAGTCGATACTCATGGTGCTTATGCCATCCGATTCATCAGATGCATCACAAACAGCCTTAACTCTGGCACGATATACGAAATTTCTCGTTGAAAGCAGCATAGTATTATTCATCATTACTCATAATGGGCGATAAATAAGTCAGTTGCAAATCCGACCTATATGCATCTCGTGATGCGCTAAAACTCGAACTGGAAATAAATAGTATTGTAGTTGCTCCCACCTTTAATTCGCCCAAACTGGGAAGCGCTTTCAAAAATCGCCGAGCGGTGATGCAATGAATAGCCCACCCACATATTGTTCCAGCTCTTTTGGTTGAAGAGATCGCCTACATTGACATCAAACGAGAAATCTAGGTAGTTGAGCAACTTGCTTGGTGTATAACCCTTGTCTTCCATTTCTGTGCCTTCAATATAGGTAATGCTATCAATGTATGACACACCTTCCGCTACACCAAATCGCCAAGTCGTAGGCCAATTAACCGTATAATAAGCCTTAATCGCCATGACGTATTCTGTGCTCGCAGACTGAACACTGGACGACCAGTGATGAACCAACCCTGGCGTTAAATAAATATCAAGAGGAAAACCAAACAGCTCATCCGTTAATGGATGCCCATAAAACAATGAAGTAAGTTGATTGTCGTATGGGTCTTTTTCTCTCTCAAAGCTAAATATTTCACCGATGTTCGAAGGCGTCGCCCAACCATGCGCAATACGTAGATATGCTTTATTGCTCAGTGTCGGTTTCGGAACTTTGTTTTTATCGTTGAAAAAGCCAAAACCGACAAACACTTCTCCCTGATATCGATCTTCTACAAGCTGACTGTTGTAGGCGTTATCATCTAAGCGAGTAACACTCGTCTCACCCAGTAAATACAAATTTGAAGTTACATGGTAACGCGCTTTAATACCAAGATTGGTGTCAAGTCCAGCTCCAATTCTCTCGCCAGTAATATCCTTAAAGGAATAATATTCACTATTGAAATCAGCGTCTTTGTATCGAATCGTAATCGATGGCTCTAATTCCCAATCCCCAAATACATAATTGGCAGCAAGGCGGTAATTAGAGTGAAACTGGAGTTCGTCGTCCGTCATCAACTCTACTTCTGCGCGCCAATTGTCGTTAATGCTATAACGCACTTGCCCACCAAAATCGACTCTATCGCCTTCATTAGCATTTTGTAGCGACATGGGAATATCGACAAATCTCAATCGCATGAGTGCGCTCGCACGCCAGTCGGAATCACTCTCATTATACAAAAAAGCGCCACCTTCAATGCCATTGATATACACATGTTCGTTTTCAAAGAACATCATTGGTACAAATGTACTCACCGTAGAGTCATTATCGGCGGTATAAAACGGAATCGATGCTGTGCGATACATCGCAGCAATCCCCCACGTTTGTTCTTCTGCACCATGCGCAGAAGAAACTACCGCAGCTAAAGGTAAAGCGAGTGTTGTTAGAATTAATCTCTTCATGAGTTCGAAAAATGTTGGTTGAGAAGCAGGCAAACATCAATGATTTGCCATTAAAAGCTTATGTTCTGCTGATGATAGCCGTTACAATGGCAAATGTTGTCATCCTCGTGACAGTTTGAGTCCCAAGATCATATTAATATTGCACGACTAGGTGAGCTTGTTTGCGAATATTTTACCATTACAACAAGCGCTTAAACTCTAGCTTAGTTCTAAATCAAACATAATGAAGTAAAAAGTGAAAGCATCAGAACTCATCTCTACCTTGAATCATTTACCCGCAGACACAGACCCAGACATTGTGATGGGAGAAGCATGGCTGCCAGAGAGGTTGATAGGGACTCAACTCGATGGTGACATGTTGTTTTTGCACTTTGATAATGCACCAGAAGATGGTCAAGGTGACGAAGAAGGGCGTGGCTTCGTCGAACACGAAATCGACCTAATTAGAACTCGGCTTCAGCAAATTTTGGATGAAGACAGTGATAACGCGTCAAAAGCCGATGCGATGCTTGGTTTGTTCCTTATGGGACATGAACTTAGTAGCTCGCAAGTTATCGAAATATTAGAAGAAGAAGCTGACACATAAGGAGCCGTTTTGCCAGCATTGATGAACACGACTGAAATTTCTTCACTTCCTCTTGTCGTTGCAGGTCCGATCCTACGTAAAGTGACCGCAACTGAAATCAATATTTGGCTAGTCACCACCCAACGCTTGGAGGGTATGGTGCAAATTACGGATGAAAATGCCTCCATCCTTTATCAAGCCCCTTTAAGTGAACAAAAAGAACAGCTTCAAATCGGCCTCAATGCGTGGTGTTGCTTACTTAAATTAGAAGGCGAGTTTCCAACCCATCAAGCGTTACGCTATCAAATAAAAACGCAATATGGATTAGTGACGGAACTGCTCCCTCACCTGACTTATGAGCGAGATAATACGCCAAACTTGGGTATTGAGTTCCTCGTTAGTGAAAAAGCGGATTATCTCCTACATGGCTCTTGCCGTAATCCCCATCACTTCAGTGATGATACATTGGTCGCTGCGGATCATAAAATCGCGTCTCAATCCATTGAAGAAAGACCGGATATGCTCATCATGAGTGGTGATCAAATCTATGCAGACCATGTTGCAGGCCCCACTCTCGATGCCATTGAGCAAGTCATAGCTTTATTGGGTTTGCCAGGCGAAGAATTCGATCAAGCTCCGATAAAAAATACCAATGAGCTCTACCAACACCCTGCTTGCTATTATGGTCGAGATAAATTGTTGCCTCATTATGTGAGTGATGACAGTTTACTAAGTAAGTTTTTTCCACACCGAGGGACACCAATATTCAGCGCCAAAGAGTGTGAGAATCACCTAATAAGCTTTGCTGAGTGCTTTGCAATGTACTTATTGGTTTGGTCTCCGACCTTGTGGAAGCTTGTTCGAACGGATCGTTTATTAGAAAACGAATTTACTGTCGGCGGAGAAGTTCTTGAACCCAAATGGCAGCAGCAATGGCGCGAAGAAAAAAAACAAATTGATAAATTCGTCGCAGGTCTGGACAAGGTTCAACGCTTACTCGCTCACATTCCAACCTATATGATTTTTGATGATCACGATGTCACCGACGATTGGAATCTCACCATAGGCTGGGAACAAGCCGCATACAGCAACACGTTTGCAAAACGCATTATCGGTAATAGCTTGATTGCTTACTGGGTTTGCCAAGGTTGGGGAAATGCGCCAGAAAAATTCAATGATGAATTTATGAGCCTCGCTCAACGCTTTATCGATGAGCGAACCTCGCAAACCCAAGATGCATTTATTCAATATTTGTATCGCTTTGAGAATTGGCACTACACCATTCCTACGACACCAAAAGTTGTCGTGCTAGATACACGAACCAGACGCTGGCGTTCTGAGTCTAAAATGAACAAACCTTCTGGCTTAATGGACTGGGAAGCGATGATTGAGTTCCACCAAGAACTCGTGCACCAAGACAAAGTTGTTATTGTTTCTGCCGCGCCAATGTTTGGTGTGAAATTTATCGAAGCACTACAACGTGTGGTGACCATGCTTGGTAAACCATTGATGGTTGATGCTGAAAACTGGATGGCTCACCCCGGAAGTGCGAATACTCTTATTAGTATTTTCACACACACAAAGACACCAACTAACTTTGTTATTCTCTCTGGCGACGTACACTACTCTTTTGCATACGATATTAAGCTCCGCTATCGAAAAAACAGTCCGAATATCTATCAAATCACCTGTAGTGGAATTAAAAATCAGTTCCCTACACAACTGCTCAATATTTGTGATGGCCTAGATAGACTGCTATACAGCCCTCGCTCACCTTTAAACTGGTTCACAAAACGTAAACGACTCAAGATTTACAAACGCGCACCAAGTACGCACAACTTTTATCGCTTGGTTAACCATAGTGCCATTGGTGAGCTACGCCTTGATGATGAAGGCAAACCAAGTCAAATTAGTATTCTGACGAGTGATGGTGACGAAGTTCATTTTCCACCGACACGTGCTGAAAGCTGAGTATCAATCCCAAAATGACTTGCCCTTTGTAAGAGGCAAGTCACCTTGAACTAACTCAGGAGTTTAGTTTTTTTGGGGAGAAAGTGGCCGTTCTTAAATGTCAACGGCGTGCTAAATTTGGTATCGCACCTTGAGATCTTCCGTATTTATTACCATGTTAACCAAATAAACAATAGCTCGGTGTTCATTATGTTTAATTCTCTCACATCATTATTTAAACAACTCATTGATGGCTCTGATTTAAGCCAAACCAACACACTTTCCCCTAACATGGCTATCGCGTGTTTGCTTTGTGAAGTTTCTGGCGCAGACCATAGTGTCGATGATAGAGAACAAGAAACAAAGCGCTCTTTATTGATGAAACTGCTTTCGTTAAATGAAGAAGAATCAAATACTTTGTTAGAGCAAGCGCAACAGAAAATAAAAGATTCCGCTTCGCTGTACGACTTTACCTCTCAACTAAGAGAACTGACTCAAGAAACTCGTTACAACTTAATCAAAAGCATGTGGGAAGTCGCTTACGCAGACGGCGAAATTGACCCGCTAGAAGACGCGGTGATCCGTAAAACAGCAGAGCTACTCTATGTTGATCACAGCGAGTTCATTCGAGCGAAGTTACAGTCTCAGTAAAGTGACGAGATGAGTATATAAGTCGCTGGCTAACTCTAAGCTACCCCTAGAATGACAACAGATATCGCTTCTGTAGCCATAAAAAAACGCGCACTCTGCGCGTTTTTCAATAAGCCAACGACATTGTTATTAAAATACTGGTCAAGGTATGTGTTTAGCTCTTT
The DNA here is from genome assembly GCF_033338675.1 of Vibrio sp. Vb1574. Lineage (NCBI taxonomy): Bacteria > Pseudomonadati > Pseudomonadota > Gammaproteobacteria > Vibrionales > Vibrionaceae > Vibrio > Vibrio sp. Vb1574. The sequence continues at coordinate 64,349 of NZ_JAWOTC010000006.1, read as the reverse complement.
CCACACTAAACAGACTGCATGACAAAACAACAATGGTTGGATGATTATTTAATTACAAGCTAGGTTCGAATAACTAAAACATGGTCAAAGCAAGCTTAGCTAAGTTGTATGCATCTACATAGCCAGAGTGTTGACGCCCTTCCCAGTCTATTCCTTTTGCTTCTTGAGCGGCTCGATGGCCTATACGTTTATCTTTTAGACGATTTTGAATACGGTAGAGCGTTGCTAAGTTGATGAACTCTGTGAACGGTGCTTCAATACCTTTTTGCTTACACTCTTCTAGCAGAATGAGGTCATCTCGCCCCCAAGATGCAAAGATTTTGTTGCGACCACCGAAGTTCTTAACCATGGATTTAAGCACTTCTTCTAGTGGGCGTCCTTGTTTTTCAATCTTACGTGGTGTGATGCCCGTTAACTCAGCGCAAAACAGAGACACTTCATCGTGTTCTGGTTTCACGTAGTATTGAGCACGCTTGACTATCTCACCTTTAGACAAATCTATTTCAGCTAACCCCACTTCGATAATTTCACCCGTGCTGCCGACGCCATTTTCGTTCCAGCAACACATTTCTAAATCGAAGCATACAATACGGTTATGGTTCATAGTTTGCCTTGGTTCCTAACATAAAAATTTAAAGCGTGCGATTCTATCGTAACACGGCGTAAAACTCGAATTTGTGCGCCCATTTAATCGCCGATCGACACATTATTACGGCCGTTTTTTTTACTCAAATAGAGTTGACTATCCATTTTGTGATACAAGCTCTCAGGATCTTCTTCTTTATGGATAACCGCACCGATACTCAACGTACAGATGATTGACGCATCACCATAATCAAAAGCCGTACTTGCCACAACACTCCGTAATTTTTCTAGGTAAGCTTCTAGCACTGCTCTATCAATGACTTTAGAAATAATACAAAACTCGTCACCACCAGCTCGGTAAAACTTATCTCCCGGTTTTAAATTAGCACTGACCAGCTTAGTGACATGTTGTAACGCTTCATCTCCACCTAAATGGCCGTGTTTGTCATTAATCACTTTGAAGTGGTCGATATCAAAACCAACCAAGGCGAAGTTAACACCTTTGTTTATCTGATTAAGCAAATGATCGTTGAATGCTCGGCGATTCAGTAGTTGAGTTAGAGGGTCTCGCTCTGCCATTCTTTTTAATTCAACGGTTTTGAGCTCCAACATGACCGCTAAGCGCTCTTTTTCTCGAGACTGTAAATTCACAATCCAACTGATCAAAAAGGCGATTACCAATCCGGCTAGTGTCGTGCCCGCTAAAATAGAACGTTCCCAAGCTGAGACTGCGTCAGAAAGCTTAAAGTCAATACGCCATTCACGGTTAGGCAGTTGAATGGTCCGGCTTATAACCGTTCCTCGAATGTTGTCCCAGCTCGCACTTTGAAAGAGAACAGGGTCATCTGCTGCGTCGAATCCCAAATCTTCTACGCGCACCGACATATCGAGCTCCGTCGCGGTTTTCGTAATCAAATCCTCAAAGTAAACCGTACTTCGGATAACACCGGTCACTACTCCTAATAAATATTTGTTCTCGAAGTCGAACACTGGATGGAACACCAGCAACCCAGTCTTAGGTATGGACTTGTCATAACCATCTTGCAGTAAGCGAACTTTATCCGAGACATTCGCTCGCCCATTTTCGGAAATATCATCCAAGATTAAATCGAAGCGTTTGCGCGAAAAATAGAAACCCAATAGAGAAAGGTTTTCCGGTGTTCTTGGGTAGATATCCGACGCGATGAAAATTGGCTCATTGTGTTCAAAAATGTACCCGTAGGTTTTGGGACCATCTTTAGGGACGGTAAACGGTTGGAAGTTTGGAAATTTTTGACGGGTCTTTAAAATATGTTCATCAAGATCTTCAAATTCGACCTTTTGCATCCATTGAAGTCCAATGAGACTTCGCGAGCTGTTAATCACTTGTTCCGCATACATCGGAAACGATGGCCAATAGCTTCGCTCAATCGAATGGAAAAAGTTTGCGCCCGCACCAATGAACTTTAGATCATTCTCGACGTTTGCTTTAAGTGATTCTGCTTGTCGGTCGGCTAAAGTATCAAACGTCGTCTGTGTATACCGTTGCTGCATTGTATAAGCAGCACCAACTACACCAGCAGTGACACATAAAGTCGCCAAAAAAGCTAAAATAGAGTCTGAATGTCGTTTTATAAAGCTCTTATGAGCGGTGCTTTGTGTCATATCGTAATTTTTGATACTTCCGTAAGTTAAACTTCGGGATCTATTGAAATACTGCGTTAGCAATGCACAAACATCAAGCAACAACCTATATTGGGGAGTCTGATCGTCGATTTTTCACGCTGTTCGTACGGTATAGTCACGAATTATTACAGCCTTAAGCCTTGAATATGCTACCATCCGTCATCATTTTAATGTCTAAACTTGGTGCAAGATCGCAAAGACGATCGTTTTAGTGAACAAATATGAGCCAATACTGAGCACCAATAAATCAATAGAAAGAGAAAAAACGTCATGAACATTGATTTGAACCTAATTCCTCAAACGTTCGATATGCTTCACGCAGGCCTAACCGCATCGAGCGTTTTGCTTCTTCTAGTTGCAGTGTCGCGCAAATCAAAAGTGGTCGAGAAAGTGGTAGAAAAACCAGTCGAGAAAATCGTCGAGGTTGAGAAACCAGTTGAGAAGATCGTTGAAGTAGAAAAAGTAGTGGAAGTAGAGAAAGTCGTAGAGCGTGTTGTAGAAGTTGAATCAAAACTTGCAACCGCATCAACAGACTCTGCAATGCAGCTGCTTTCTATCATGCAACAAGAAGCTCGCCTGATTGACTTCCTAAAAGAAGACCTAACGTCATTCTCTGATGAAGAAGTAGGCGCAGCCGCTCGCGTAATCCACACTGGCGGTCAGAAAGTACTGAACGACTACGTGACGCTAGCGCACGTTCGTAACGAAGACGAAGAAACTCGCATTACGGTTGAAGAAGGCTTCAACCCACAAGAAATCCGCCTAACTGGCAACGTAACAGGCAGCGCGCCATTCAACGGCACGCTAGTTCACAAAGGCTGGAAAGCAACATCAATGACGTTGCCTAAACTGGCTGAGAACTACGATGCTTCTGTGATCGCTCCAGCTGAGGTTGAGCTGTAATGGAACACATGAACCAAGAAAACCATTCTCAAGAAGCGTCTGTTGAAACTCAACAGACACCTAAATTCAGTGTTGGTATCGACTTAGGTACAACACACTGTGTCATGTCTTTTGTTGATACACACAACGAAGACGCTCGCGTTGAAGTGATGCCAATCCCGCAGTTAACTGCGCCGGGTACGGTAGAGACTCGTAGCCAATTAGGCTCTTTCCTTTACCAACCACACGAACACGAAATGAACCCGCAATCACGCGTTCTTCCGTGGTCGAGCGAGCCAAAAACTCTGGTTGGTGCGATTGCACGTAACCTAGGTTCGAAAACGCCAATTCGTCTTGTTGCAAGTGCGAAATCTTGGCTTTGCCACGCTGGTGTAAACCGTCGTGATGCTTTCCTGCCAGCAGGTAGCCCAGAAGAAGTGGAAAAAGTATCCCCTCTTCGCGCGACAGAGCTTTACCTAGAGCACCTAAAAGACGCTTGGAATCACACCAATCCAAATCACAACCTTGCCGATCAAGACGTGACTATTACGGTTCCTGCTTCTTTCGATCCTGCTGCTCGTGATCTAACAGCCGAAGCAGCACGCAACGTTGGGTTTGTGCACCTAACGCTTCTAGAAGAGCCACAAGCTGCGCTTTACAACTGGATCGATAACAGCAATGACAAATGGCGCGATGAAGTTGAAGTTGGCGACATCGTGCTTGTGGTCGATATCGGTGGTGGTACAACCGACCTTTCTTTGGTTGAAGTAACTGAAGACGATGGCAACCTAACTCTGAAACGCATCGCGGTAGGTGAACACATCCTACTTGGCGGTGACAACATGGATCTTGCACTTGCGTACCGCTTGAAAATGAAGCTAGCGCAAGAAGGCAAAGAGCTACAGCCATGGCAAGTTCAGGCAATGACACACGCATGTCGTGACGCGAAAGAAGCGTTATTGAACGACAGCGAACTTCAGTCAGTGCCAATCGTAGTACCAAGCCGTGGTTCTAAACTGCTTGGCGCAACGCTGAAAACAGAACTGACTCAAGAAGAAGTACAACAAACACTGGTTGATGGCTTCTTCCCTCAAGTTGCAATTACTGACCACCCTGTTCAACGTAACCGTGGAGCACTAACGCAAATGGGTCTGCCTTACGCACAAGATGCAGGCATTACTCGTCACATTGCAGCGTTCTTGTCTAAGCAAGCCAATGCTCTTTCTACTTCAGGAAATGGCGCAGAAGCAGCAGCTCAAGATTTCAACCCATTCGCTAACATGCCTGGTATGCCAGGTTCGGATGCAGCGCAGTCAGCTGACTTCATCAAGCCAACCGCAATCCTATTCAACGGTGGTGTTCTGAAATCGAAACTTCTAGCAACTCGTCTAGAAGACACGATCAACGAATGGCTAATTGAAGCAGATGCAGAAATGGCAAAACGCCTAACAGGTGTGGATCTAGACCTTGCAGTTGCTAGCGGTGCGGCTTACTACGGCTCTGTGCGTCGTGGGCAGGGCGTTCGTATCCGTGGTGGTATTGCTTCGGCGTACTACGTGGGTATCGAAAGTGCGATGCCAGCTATTCCGGGCATGGCGCCGCCAATGGAAGCACTTTGTGTTGCACCATTTGGTATGGAAGAAGGCTCAAGCGTTGACGTACCAAGCCAAGAGTTTGGTTTGATCATCGGCCAGCCAGTTAACTTCCAATTCTTCGGCTCAACGGTTCGTCGTGATGACCTAGCAGGTACTCACCTAGACTACTGGGCACCAGAAGAGCTTGAAGAGCTTCCAGAAATCCAAGTAACGCTGCCTGTATCTGAAGGTCGTCGTGAAGGTGAAGTGGTTCCAGTAACCCTAGCCTCTCGCGTCACAGAGCTTGGTACGCTTTACTTAGAAGCCATTGCCGCTGATAACGGTCAAAAATGGCATGTTGAGTTCGATGTGCGCGAAGACGCGAAAAGCAACTCAGACGAAGAAGAATAAATAGAAATCAAACGGCATCCAATCGGGTGCCGTTTTTAAATACACGAAGGTTTGTATGGCATCTCCTCGTTTTCTTGTTGGTATTGACCTTGGCACCACAAACACTGTTGTGGCGTACTGTGAAATCACCGACAACCTTGAACAATCCGAAGTATCCCTATTCGACATCGACCAATTGATTGGCCCGGGTGAAGTGGTTCGTAAGCCATTGCTGCCCTCTTTCCGCTATCACCCTGCGGTTGGTCAAATCTCCCCTTCTGACCTAACACTCCCTTGGGAAAACGAGCCTGTCTCTGGCGACATTAGTAATGTGATCGTGGGTGAATGGGCTCGTGAATTAGGCGCGAAGGTGGAAGGACGTCAGGTATCCAGTGCTAAAAGCTGGCTATCGCACCAAGCAGTGGATCGTAGTTCAGACATTCTTCCTTGGGCGGGCGCGCAAGACGTAGATAAAGTCTCACCCGTTATTGCCAGCGCAAGCTACCTCAACCACATTCGTCAAGCATGGAACTACCGTCACCCTAGCAATAAGCTAGAAGACCAAGATGTGGTTGTGACCGTTCCAGCTTCGTTCGATGAAACCGCTCGTAAACTCACGCTTGAAGCTGCACAGCTGGCTGGTTTAAAGAAAATCGTCCTGCTCGAAGAACCACAAGCCGTATGTTACGACTGGTACGCACGCCACCAGCAAACCGCAGCTGATGAACTCAAAGAGTTACCGCTGATTCTGGTGTGTGATGTGGGCGGTGGTACTACCGACTTGAGCTTGATTGAAGCCAGTTTCTCTTCTCAAGATGAACTAGCCCTTGATCGTATTGGTGTTGGCGAACACTTAATGCTGGGCGGTGACAACCTCGACTTAGCATTAGCGCACCTTGCGGAAAGCCGCTTCAACCAGAGTAAGAAGCTCACTGCTGCAAGCCTGACTAAGTTGATTCAGCAAACTCGCAAGGCGAAAGAAAACCTACTTTCAGCGAGTGCACCTGAAGAAGTGAAGATCACCATGCTGGGCAGCGGCTCGAAACTTCTTGGCGGAACAAAGAGTATTGGGCTGAGCAAACAAGAAGTGCACCAAATCGCTTTGGATGGCTTCTTCCCGCTTTCTGATTTCAGTGAAGTACCAGACAAACGCCGCAGCGCCGTTGTCGAGTTTGGTCTTCCATACGTTGCTGACCCAGCTGTTAGCAAACACGTAGCCGAGTTCTTAACTCAGCACCAACAAGTTGCTCGTGCCGCTCTTCGCATTGAAGACGACAAACAAAATGCCATTCCGGTAGGTTTGCTACTCAACGGTGGTGTGTTCAACAGTGAGCTTGTGACTGAGCGTGTCACTACCCTCCTTTCCGATTGGCGCGGCGCTCCGGTTACGGTATTAGATAACCCACATCCAGATTGGTCTGTTGCCCTGGGTGCTGTTGCATTTGGTAAAGCACGTCGTGGTGCGCAGCTTAAAATTGGTGGCGGTGCAGCGCGTTCTTACTTCTTGCACCTTCAAGAGAAGAACAAGATGGGCAAAGCGCTCTGTTTGCTTGCAAAAGGTACAGAAGAAGGACACGAGATCCGCTTAAGTGGTCGTCGTTTCTCGCTTACCCTAGGTGAACCTGTTCGCTTTAACCTCCTGACTTCTACCCACGACACCTTAACCAATAACACCGCTATTCAAAATGGCGTGATGGTTGACGTTGACCCCGGCTTATTTGCTCCTCTTCCGCCTTATATCACCACCCTTGAAGGTGAAGGCGCTGAACTGCAAGCCAACCAGAAAGAGCGTGTAGAAGTACAACTGGCGTGTCAGTTGACCGAAGTCGGCACGCTTAAGATGGAATGTGTCAGCGCAGAAGACGATAGCAAACGTTGGGAGTTGGAGTTCGAAGTTCGTAACAAGCAAACCGACGACAACGAGCAAGTTAAGCTTCACCCTAAGCTGAACGAATGTAAGGAGCTGATCGCTCGCCTTTACAGCGGTAATAAGAAAAGCGCGGAAAGTAAAGAGATCAAAACCTTAGCCAAAGATCTTGAGAAGAAACTGGGCAAACGTGATGAATGGGATTTCACGACCCTACGTCAACTGTTCGATACCTTTGCACAGGGTCGTAAGCGTCGTCGCCGTTCTGAACAACACGAGAAAAACTGGCTTCGTTTGGCTGGTTTTGCACTGCGTCCTGGCTTTGGCGATCCAACCGACTCATGGCGCATTGAGCAAGTTTGGGGTCTCTACCAACAAAACATTCAGTTCAAGAACCATCAAGGTTGGACTGACTGGTGGGTGTTCTGGCGTCGTATCGCAGGTGGTTTAAGCCAAGAGCAACAAGAGACCATCTTGGCGGACATCGCGAAATACCTACACCCTGGCGCGATGAAAAACCCACAGTCAGCCAAAGCGGCACAAGACATGGGTTATGAATCCATGGTTCGATTAGCTGCATCGCTTGAACACCTAGAAGTCGAAGACAAGGTTCTATTGGCTACGTGGTTCTTGAGCAAAGCCATCAACCATAACCAGTTCGAACAAGCACACTGGTGGGCAATGGGTCGCTTGGCATCACGTACGCCTTTGTATGGCAGCCAGCATAACGTCATTCCTCGTGAACAAGCGGAACAGTGGTTGCCTAAGCTGTTAGAGCAGAACTGGCAGAAAGAGCCAATGATCGCTTTCGCAGCCGTAATGATTTGTCGTAAGACGGGCGACCGCCTATTCGATATCTCAGACGACTACCGTGAGCAGGTACTGGCTAAGTTGAAGCAAAGCAAGGTACCTGAATCTTGGGTATCACTGGTTGAAGAAGTCAAAGAGCTATCTGAGAGCGAATCGAAGCGTATCTTCGGTGATGCACTACCAAGCGGTCTGACACTGGTAAATAACTAGGCTCTCACGCTTATAAACGCAACAAAGCCCTTCTCGTGAAGGGCTTTGTTTTATCTGATTCTAATAGCTGACGAAAGACGACTCGTTAGTTCATTTCCGTATTGATCACCACATCACGCGTTTCATTATCCATATCACTGATGCCGACCACTGAGATTTCACGGTCAGATAAATTCTCAATCATGCTGTCTTCTAACCCACCGTCCGTCATCCACGCATAGAATTTTTCCGCAATACGATCCGAACCTTCCCCGACAAACGTTAATGTGACCTTCTTCATTTGTGACACTCCATCAATTTACGATTCAACCACTTAAGCGTAGTATGTTTCGCAAATATCGACATAAACTAGGACTAACTTCTTTTATGAGTATCGAAAAATTTGACGCGATTTATCAGCGCGCTGCCGAGCGTAAAGGTGGTGAAGATCAACTTGAAGCGCTTTTGTCTCATCCACTAAGCAAAGAAGAATTGGCGGCGATTCCAGATGACCGTTGGCTGGCCGCTTTTTCGATGAAGGTATTCCAAAGTGGGATTTCGTGGAGCGTGGTTCGCAACAAGTGGCCGAACTTCGAAGAAGTGTTCTTCGGATTTAAGATTGAGCCGTTGTTGATGCTGTCAGACGAGCAATGGGAAACCAAAGCAACCGACAAACGCATCATTCGCCACCTCACTAAAGTCATGTCGATTCCTGCTAATGCTCGTATGATCCACGAAGCAAAAATCGAATACGGCTCGTTTGGCAAAATGGTTGCCGATTGGCCGCAAGAGAAAATCACCGACCTATGGGCGTATTTGAAGAAACGCGGTAATCGCCTAGGTGGGAATACCGGTCCTTACACACTGCGTCAAATGGGCGTTGATACCTTTATCTTGTCTAGCGACGTTGAAGCTTACCTGCGTAATTGCAAGATCATTGAAGGTGGCAAAGATACGAAGAAATCGCTCGATGCCACCAACAAAGCGTTTGTTCAATGGCAGCAAGAAAGTGGTAGAAGCCTGTCTGAGATCAGCCAAATCATTGCGTTCAGCACTGGCGACAACCGCATTTAAGCCAGCTGAACATAAATAGAAACGGCGCATTAAATATTGTATTTAGTGCGCCGTTTTTATTTTCATTGGTCTATTTCACCTAAACACAAGCTTACTTTGAAGCCAGTGATTCCCACTCCGTCAGTAGCTGCATGATACGGTGAGAGTCTTCCCATGTGGCACAAGGGTTCTCTAACGATGTACGCCCCGCTTCAACCGCCTGGCGGATATTGCGCACTTGATAGTAAAAAGCATCCCCTGCTGCCGGAACAGACACTTCACGCTTCGACGTCTCGTAAATTTCCACACTAAACTGGTTATCTTGCGTTGGTAACCATGGATTCGAGTCTAACGTAATGCATCCTGTACTACCCAGGATGGTGAATTGGTGTTTTAATCCATGATCTTCGGCAGTGTGTACGCTCGCCGTTTGCTGCTCTCCGAATTGCATCATCAAGCTCGACTCGCAGATATTACCGTCATGGCCTCTTCGGCCAATCGCTGTCATAGAACGGTTCTCAAAAGCTTGCTCACCCAACATGGTTTTCACCACCAAGTGCACCAGTGACATTGGGTAGCAGCCCAAGTTATACAAAGCACCTTTACTGTCTGGATTCACAAACTGTGCAATCGACGCGATATAAGACGTATGGATCGAGCGAAGGTCACCAATCTCTCCCGATTTAAGCACCGAAACCAACTCGCTGATCAACGGGTGATGCAAGTACATCAAACCCTCAGCAAAGAATACCTTGTGCGATTCGACTGCTTTTAAGGCCAGCTCGGTTTTTTCCATATCTACCGACAGTGACTTCTCACAAAGAATCGCTTTACCCTGCTCTGCCGCTTTAACGATAAAGTCATGATGAAGGTGATTTGGCAATGCTATGTAAATAATGTCGACTTGCTCATCGGCAATCAACGCATCGTAATCGTTGAACGTATTCTCGATGCCATATTGCTCAGCGAATGTCTTTAAGTTCTGCTCCGAACGCCCAGCAACCGCGTACAGTTCACTCTTGTCATCGCCTTGGATTGCCTCAGCCATGACACCTGAGATAAAGCTTGTGCCTAAAATACCCCATTTCATGTTCGCCTCTCCTATTGAGCTTGGGTTTCGAATGCTTGAACTAACTCTGCCATTTCAGCTGCAATGAACGCTTGTGTATGCGGCATAGCAAAATGCGCTTCAATCGCGGTGCGGTTTTCATATCGCTCCCAAAGAATCACACGTTGTGGATCTTTAGAATCGTAGGTCGCATTCGCTTGCAAGCACCCCGCTTCGCTTTGCATATCAAGGCAAAATTGTTCAATGGCTTCAACTACTTGTTGTCTTGGCTTATCGGCATTCATTTTCAGTTCGGCGGTAACAAAAATCGTCTCATTCATGATGGATCTCTTTCTCCATTCTTAATCATACGCCCACTGTAATTAACCTCGTTTGATTGATAAACTCTGCTTTAGTTATTTCTTTATCAACTCTGGGTGTGCAATGGATAAATTAACAAGCATGAAAGTTTTCGCTTACGTGGTCGAACACGGCAGCTTTCGTAATGCTGCACACCACTTTGATATTTCACCGACTATGGTTGGCAAGCACGTGAGCTTTCTTGAGCAAAGCTTAGGTACACAGCTGATTCATCGCACCACGCGTAAACAGTCCCTGACCGAAGCTGGCAGACTCTACTACCAAGAGTGCCACCGCATTATTGAAGACATCACCAACGCAGAGAACCTGATCCAGACGCTGATCAACCGTCCAACCGGAACTGTAAAAGTTAACTGCCCTGTCACGTATGGCAAAAAGGTCATTGCTCCTATCGTGGCTGACTTCTTAGCTGAATTTCCCGATTTGAACGTTGAGCTGATGTTGGACAACAATTTGATTGACCCATATCGAAGCGAAGCTGACGTGATTATTCGAATCGGTGAGTTGGTCGATTCGTCGTTAGTCGCGAGAAAATTGGGTGAATACCACATGACTTACTGCGCCTCACCCTCTTACCTTGAGCAACATGCCCCTATCCAATCACTTGATGACTTAGCACAGCATCATTGTTTGGGGTTTCAGTATCACCAAGGAGAAAGCCAACAAGTGGTGAACATGCCATCTAATACCTTTGGAAACAGCAACACCCGATTAACGTCTAATAATGGCGATGTACTTAAGTTTGCCGCGTTAAAAGGCTCTGGTGTTCTTCTGCAACCAAAGATCTTAGTTGAGCAAGAAATCCAATCTGGCGCCTTGGTAGAAATTCTCCATTCACACATTCCCAAGCCAAAACCGATCCACCTGCTTTACCGTTCAAAACAGCTTTCCCTTAAAAATCGCACCTTAGTCGATTTTGTTCTTTCGCATGTGAATCCGTAACGCCACACCATAAAGCGGCGACAATTTAACCATTTAATTAACTTTTATTGTCGATATGACAAATATTATTGCTTATTAATTGTCTTTATTTTTCATGTTGTTAGTAAAGAACGCTCATTTAGTGAACATCATTTATTGATTCACACCAATTGCATTGCTCTGACAAAGTGACTACGATTGCCGCCTTTCCTGAGTGAACTATCAAAAAAATATCGAGAAATTTAATCTAATTTCTCTTCCTGTTCGTGTGCAATCACAACATTTACACTCATTTCAAATTGCATAAGCACATTCCTTTGCTTATGAAAACGACATTGATTTCTCAACGCTTTTAGTCACGTATGTGACTTTTTGGCTTGAGAGAGATTTTTATTCAAGGTAGGTCACAAGGACGCTACCCCTTGACTGCATTTACTGGAGGATAAGATGCCTAAAGGTCTAATGCTGACTGACTTAGCCATCGCTGGCTTACTATTGATTTTGGCAAAAGTCATTCGCGTTCACGCGCCATTACTACAGCGTATGTACATTCCATCGGCGGTTCTCGCAGGATTATTCGGTCTAATTTTTGGACCAGCCCTGTTAGACGTACTGCCTTGGACCGATACGTTTACCGCTAACGCAAGCCTATTAACTGCTGCACTTTTTTCTGCGTTAGGTCTGGCAACGGATGTTCCATCACCTAAAGCCGTCGCACAGCGTGCTGGCTCATTGTGGGCATTTAACCAAATCGCTTCTGTTTCTCAGTGGTTGTTTGCGGCAATGTTTGGTCTAGTTCTCACAACCTTCTTCTGGCCAGAGATTAATCCCGGCTTTGGTGTGACAATGTCTGCGGGTTTTATGGGCGGACATGGCTCTGCATCTGTTGTTGGTGAAATCTTCACGGGGCTTGGCTGGGAAGATGGCTTCACACTTGGCTTAACGTTCGCAACCGTGGGTATTTTCATTTCAATTTCTGTCGGCATGCTCATGCTGCAATTCGCATTGAAGATGGGTTGGATTCGTAGCTTTACGACATTCGATAGCATGGATGAACACGAACGCAAGGGGCTCGTTAAGCCTGATGATCAAGAGCCGGTAATGAAAGACACCATGTCTTCCCTGTCGGTTGATTCTTTTGCGATTCACGCGGCGTTGGTTGTAGTGGTAACAGCTTTCTCGTATGTAGCGGCTAACTACTTATCTTCTTTCCACGATAAGGTACAAATCCCTACGTTCGTAACTGGCTTCCTTGGCGGCATGCTCGTGCGAATCGTCGCGAAACAAACGAAAGCTTCACGCTATCTTTGTGACGGTGCATTCAAACACGCTGCGGGCATCAGTACCGATTATTTGATTATCTTTGGTATCTCAGCCATCAAGATTACCGTCTTAGCCCAGTATTTAATGCCGATGGTAGTGCTTGCAATCGGCGGTATCGCCTTCACACTATGGCTAATCTTCTGGGTTGCCCCACGTATCATGGGAGAAGATTGGTTCGAGAAAGGCATTTTCTCTTGGGGTTGGTTAACCGGTACGGTTGCCATGGGTATTGCGTTGCTTCGTATTGTTGATCCAAAAATGCGTAGCAAGGTGCTTGATGATTACGCCATCGCTTATGTCCCTGGCTCAATCACTGACATCTTCATCATCTCTTTGATGCCAATCGCGATGTATAACGGCATGCACTGGCAAGCGCTTGGTGTAGGATTAGGTTACATCGCAATTGTCTTATTTATTTGGCGATTCATTTTTAAACGTAACAGCAGTGCTCTGACACACGAATCTTAGTCGCTTTACTCGGGAGGATTTTATCCTCTCGAGTTCATTCCTTGGTTTTTATCAAAATCACTCCTCACCTCGAAAGTAAGCAACTTGTTTTATATTTGAGATTTGCAATCCCGATCTCTTACTATCATCCTTTTTTAATACTTGACCTGAAAGTTTCTATATCAGAATAGCCGCCTATTCGTTTCTAAAACATGGAGAAAGGCTGTGCGTCGCTCTCAAGGATTTACTCTTATTGAACTCATTGTGTGCATCATCATTCTTGGTATTGTAAGCGTCGTTGCATTTCCTAAATTTCTTGGCTTACAAAAAGATGCCAGAGTGGCGGTTCTATATGGAGCCAGAGAAGCACTCATGACCGCCAACAACTTTGTCTACACCAAAGCAGTGATTCAATCTCAAGAGACAGTAGATGGCGGCATACAATATAACATTGATCTAGATAATGACGGCCATAACGACCTAATTGGTTACTTTGGATTTATCAAAAATGTTATTCCAGCAAAAGAGCTAGCAGGCTTTGATCCGCAACTCACTATCAACACTTGGTATGGGGTAGATAGCCCAGACGAGCCCTACTTCCTTATTGGTTTTGCAAACAAGCCTGTTGGTCCAGAACATATGTGTTATGTCGAAGTTTACTACCCAGAAACTCCTGGTGGCCAAGTGAAATACAAAATACAAACTGACGATTGCTAATTCCCATAGAGAGTGGCAGTAACACTTTTACTTTTGGTGTCTTCATCGTTATTGCAAGGTCATGGCTCCAAAACCACCATTAACAACTATTTCACATAATGTCGTCGCACAGTTAGCTCATAGAGATAAAACCAGTAATTTGCGCCGACACATGGTTATAATTGAAACAATCTATCGTTTTTAAACCCGCCTATAACTTGTGCTTGTAAACTCATCATTTCGCTCAATAATAGTTCTATAACAAATTCAATAATTTAAAGCGGGAGGCGTAATGAGAATATTCTGGCAGCTACGTTGGTATTTCCAACAAAAGTGGAGGCACTATGTCGGATCCATTCTGCTTTTCGCTGTGATATCAGCACTACAGCTTGTTCCGCCCAAAGCAGTTGGCATCATAGTTGACGGCGTCGTAGACAACACTTTAGATACAAATACGCTGATTCTATGGCTCTCAGGGTTAACTGTACTGATCTTTACCATTTATGGGTGTCGCATCTTATGGCGAATTTGGCTTTTCGGCGCAAGCTGGGAGCTCGGGACCATTCTACGTAACCGTCTATATAGGCATTTATCGACACAGCCACCTCGTTTTTTTGAACGTTACAAGACGGGGGATCTGATGGCTCGTGGCACTAATGATGTGCGTAATATCGTTATGACAGCCGGCGAAGGGGTTTTAACCGCCGCAGACTCTTTGATCACTGGTATTGCGGTTTTAATCATTATGGTAACGCAAGTAAGCTGGAAGCTCACCGTAATGGCGCTTCTTCCAATGCCATTTCTTGCCATCATCATCTTCTTTATTGTGCGCATCCTACATCAACGCTTTCGTGTCGCTCAGGAAGCCTTTTCTACCATGTCAGACATGACACAAGAGTCACTTAATGGCGTGCGAATGCTGCGTGCTTTCGGATTAGAAAACCAAGAGCAGCAACGTTTTGAAGAGGTTGTGGATGATACTGGCGAAAAGAACATCGCTGTTGCAAGAGTCGATGCTAGATTTGACCCGGCAATTCAGTTAACCATCGGTCTTTCTTTCCTTCTTAGTGTCGCTGCTGGTGCTTACCTTGTTGATAAAGGTGAGATCACGCTTGGTGATCTGACCGCATTTACGATGTATTTAGGGTTGATGATATGGCCGATGCTGGCATTCGCATTCCTATTTAACATTTTAGAAAGAGGCTCTGCCGCATGGAACCGACTACAAGAGATCTTTGATGAAAAGCCAGAAATTATCAGTGGCAATAAGCCAATAGAAAATAAACCACTTCCGTTGAAAATTGATATCGACGATTTCCACTGGTCTAGTGATTTACCACCCGCTTTGACGGAAGTAAACATCGAACTGGAACCCGGAAAAATGTTGGGAGTTGCAGGGCCTGTAGGAAGCGGAAAATCGACCCTGTTAACACTACTTTTGCGTCAACATGATTTAGAAAACGGCTCAATTAAATTCGGTGATGTCGAGATCAAGGATGCCTTACTACCGCAGTGGCGCAACCGTTTTGCCGTGGTTAATCAAAGCCCGTTTCTATTCTCCAAATCTATCTTCGACAATATTGCCTTAGGCAACCCTAATGCAGAGAAAGAAGAAGTCTATAGAGCAGCAAAGTTAGCCTGTATACATGACGATATTGAGAAGTTTCCTGAAGGCTACCAAACAGAAGTCGGCGAAAAAGGCATTACACTCTCCGGCGGGCAAAAACAACGTATTGCGATAGCACGCGCTATGCTGCTGAATGCCCAAGTGTTGGTTTTGGACGATGCACTTTCCGCTGTCGATGGACGGACCGAACATCAAATCCTTAAGAATTTAGAAACATACTACCGTAATCAAGCCCTAATCGTTATTGCGCACCGCCTCACCGCTTTGGAAGCAGCAGACGAGATCATTGTATTGAATCACGGACACATTACTGAACGTGGGCAACATAGCGCTTTATTAGCGCATAAAGGCTGGTACGCCGAGATGTTCGAGTACCAAAAACTAGAGCAGGCGATGGAGGAATAATGAATGAACCACACCAGCACGTTTAAACGGTTAATGTCTTACCCATTATCTCAACCAAAGCCAATGATTAAAGGACTCGCCTTACTGTTTATTGCAGCGTTAGCCAGCGCCGGCGGCCCTTGGTTGATTCAATATTTCATTGATGAGCACATCGCTAAAGGTGACTATTCACAAAATGTTCTGATTTCGCTAGCAGTAGGTTATATCGCTCTTCAGATCGTATCGGCAACATTCCAGTATTTTCAGTCATTGCAATTTAGCATTGTCGCGGCTAACACGATCAAAGCGATTCGTAAGCAAGTATTTTCTGGCGTGATTAAGCAGCCGTTGTCTGCGTTTGATTACACTCCTGCTGGAAAATTGGTGTCGCGAATCACCAACGATACGGAATCTTTACAGCAATTTTATGAGCTTTTGATCGCGACCGTGGTGAAAAACGTGGTCATGATTGTCGTAATGCTTGGCGTTATGTTTTTCATGAGCTGGAAGCTCACACTCGTTGTGCTTGTATTGCTGCCGATCGTCATCGGCTTTATGTACTTGTTTAAGCAGCTAAGTACAGAAAGCTACCGAAAGATGCGTGACCTATTGACCGATATAAATGCGAATCTGAGTGAATCCATTCAAGGGATGAGTGTCATTCAATTAATGCAACAAGAAGAGCGTTTTAATAAACAGTTCAACGAGCTAACCGCAGAGCATCTGGTGGCATCTAAACGAGTGATTCGGCTAAACGGCTATCTGCTAAGACCATTAATGGACTTACTCGCTGGTCTTGCGTTGCTTTGCTTGGTTGCGATCTTTGGTTTTAATGGTATTGAGTTGATTGGTGTGGGGGTACTGTATGCATTTATCAGTTATCTTGCGCGAGTTACTGAACCACTAATTGAGATGACTCAGCAACTTGCTCTACTTCAGCAGGCGTTAGTATCAAGCGAACGTGTTTTTGAATTGATTGATGCGAAAGAACAAACTTACGGGGGCGATCATCAACCATTAAGGTCAGGTGCTATCGAACTTAAAGACCTCACATTTAGCTACGATGGTAAACAGGACGTCCTAAAAGACATTTCGTTGAAGGCCAACCACCAAGACTTTATCGCGCTTGTCGGGCATACAGGAAGCGGTAAAAGCACCTTAGCGTCACTGTTAATGGGCTTTTATCCAACTCAATGTGGTGAACTGCTCATAGATGGTCGTCCACTTAAAACATTAGGGAAAGACGTACTTCGCAAAGATGTGGCAATGGTTCAACAAGATCCACATATTCTCCCTGCTTCAGTCAGAGAAAACATCTCTCTCAGTCGGGCGGTTGATGACAATCAAATATGGGATGCGTTAGACAAGGTAGGTTTGGCAGAACAAATTCATCGTTACCCTAACGGGCTAGACACGCAGTTAGGTCAAGGCGAAACTAATTTATCTGCAGGTCAGAAACAGCTTTTGGCGTTAGCACGTGTGCTTGTGGTAAAACCTAAGATATTGATATTAGATGAAGCAACCGCAAATATTGACTCAGGAACAGAGGCTTTAATCCAAAAGAGCTTGGCGGTCCTCAGACAAGACATGACGCTCGTTGTTATTGCTCATCGGCTTTCAACTATCTTAGATGCAGACCAAATCATTGTTCTTCATCATGGGGAGTTAGTCGAGAAAGGCACACACAAAGCACTCTTAACGCAAAATGGTCGTTATGCTCAAATGTATCAGTTACAGCAAGCAAACCGACATCTACAACAGATTGAAGAAGACACCAAGCAACTCGAAGAAGCGGTGTGATTTTAAGCCCGTGCCTTCTTTTTATTTAGTCGGCATGGGCATAATTGGTGTAACTTCAAAATTTAACCTTGTTAGCTTCCAATTTCTTCATAATGTGAACTAATTTTCTATTTCTTACCTATTATTGACATAACCCCTCGCTATATCACGCAAGGTCGTTGTAAAATCGTACGGTACTTAAGTCTACTGCCTGTGGCATTGGGCTGAATTCCGCTTTCTAATTATGCACATTAATCTCATGACACAAGTCCATGGACAAAGATAAGTTTACTAACATCTATCGCTTGCCTGGTTCGATTCAAATTCGTATCGGTAAATGGCAAAAGACGTTCCGCGGCACCTCTGATTTAGTTTTACATCAGGCGCTAATGGAGCGTAATAAGCAATTTAAGAAGCCAGACTTTTTACCTAAAGGCTGGTGTGTCACTCCTATTGATGAAAACGACATTACCATTACGCATCACGGTAAATATATCCAAACCGTTATGCGCACAATGCTGGACAGAAAGGTCTCATACAAGCGACTGTTCCTATCTCGAATGAGTCTCGAAGAAGGTGAAAAAGTGCTCCACAATTACAAGCTGGAGTGGGTAAGAAAACATAACCAGATCGCCAAAAAGTACAATCAAATTAAAAAGAAACAATATATGAACTTTGCAAGAGAAGAAGAGGAAACCCTCTACCCTTCGATTCCAAAGGGTGAGTTTGACAAAACGTTATGGAACAAACTTGTCGTATCATCGTTTGGCCCGCAGAAAAAGTACAAAAACCCGCACTTTGTCCGTAAAGCCGATTTCTAAATAAACACCCCTAAAGTTAGGGGTGTTTATTTATACGTTAACTCACCAGTCGTAAGTTAAACTTGCAATAACATTTTGTCGGTCGCCATACCAACAAAAGCCATCACATGTCGCTATGTACTTTTTATCCGCGATGTTTTTAGCTGCGACTTGTAGCTTGTAATCGCCGATTCGATAACTGACCGTCGCATCCATTAAGAAATAACTTGGTACTTTTAGTCTCTCTTCATTGTCTCCGTATGACTCACCTGTATAGCGCGCGCCTAAGCCAACAGCAAAGCCATCAAGAGGTCCATCAAAGAAACGATAATGTGCCCAAGCTGATGATACGGTATTCGCCACTTGGGAAGGTGTTTTGCCAACCCATGCCTTATTGATGTCTTCTTTTATCTCTGCATCAACGTACGCAATGTTCCCGATCAATGTTAAGGATGGTGTCACATTAGCTACAGCTTCAAACTCAACGCCGTTATTTTCTATTTTTCCTATTTGCGTTAATTCACTCAAGTAGATACGAGCCAAGTTTTCTTTTGTTGCCCGATACGTTGCAACATTGAAATAACCATCAAATGAATCCGGTTGGTATTTCATACCGATTTCAAATTGATCACCGCTTTCAGGCTTCGCTGGCTTACCATTGCTGTCTTCTTGAATAATTGGATCAAAGTACTGAGAGTAACTAAAGTATGGCGTGAAGCCAGAATCAGAAATATAAGCCGTTCCCACGCTAAACGTCCACTCTCCATTATCGACTTTCGTGCGAGCACCCGTGGTAACATTATGTACTTCATTACTTGTATCGTCGTAACGTGCCCCCAATAACATCGCCCATTTATCGTTGATCAGCATATGATCTTGAAAGTAGACGCCGAGTTGCTGATTATCGATTTTCGTTCTTTGCTTATCGGTTTCGCTCAATGGTTGTAGCGTATTCGGATCGAGTAACATTATGTTATCCGAATAAGTAGGATTAAATACATTAAACCTAGGATCGGGCAAAGCTCCCATTGGTGTGTTTAATAATGCACTACCATTAGCAACGATAGGGTCATTGGCAAAATCTTTACCATCGATACTGATCATTTGAAAATCTATGCCCAACATCAAGTTATGCTCAACACTTCCCCAATTTACTTGGTGCATCAAACGATTATCGATATTAAAAGCATCAGATGACCCATCTTCTGTTGAAGCACCCCGAAGTATGGTTTTGCGTTCATTTGATGGGTCCAAAGCCGGCCCCAACGCAGGCACGTCAGCCGAGTAAACGTACGAATACATTTGTCTTAGCTTAACATCCATTTCGCTGTAACGAGCTGCTTGAACAAATGAAGTGGTATCATTAAATGCATGAGAAAACTCATAGCCTAAAGACACCTGCTCACGCTCAAACGTCTCCCAGTTAGGATTGCCTATCGCTAAACTATCACTGATCTTTCCATTTTTGTTTGGCGTTAACGTTCCTTCAACTGGCAAAAATTGCAGATAAGGATCTGAGTCGTCTTTTTGATAGCTCGTTAGAAAGGTAATTTCAGACGTCTCATTAAATTTGTACGTCATCGATGGAGAGAGAAGAATGCGCTCTGCTTCTACACCACTAATTCTCGTCCCATTTTTTCTCGCTAACCCTTGAAAGCGAAAAGCTAGCTGCTCACTCACCTCAGAGTTTACGTCAAGAGAAAGTTGTTTACGGTCTTCAGAACCGTACTCCAAAGATACAAGTCCTGACCCCCCATCAAATTGAGGTCGCTTACTGACAAGATTGATAACCCCACCTGGAGGGTTTTGCCCATAAAGAACAGACGCTGCACCACGTAAAACTTCAACCCTCTCTAACGCAAACGGATCTATTTGCCAACTATAGAAGCCAGAAGAATATAAACGGGTACCATCTTGATACAACCCACTGTTCGCCTGTTTAAAACCACGAATAATAAACCAATCTTGCTTGTTATCTTCGCCGAAATAATTAGTTTGAATGCTTGGTGTGTACTGTAGTGCGTCAGAAATGCTAATAGAGGCACGATCATCCATTTGCTCTCGCGTAACAACAGACACCGCTCTTGGAGTCTCATTGATAGCAATATCAGTTTTCGTCGCTGCCCGACTCTTCGCTCCGAGATAACTAAAATCTGGACCAACTGCACTGTCTTGCTGCTGTCCAATCACAACTATATTTTCATCTTCCTGAGCCAAGACATTTGGCGTTGATACAGCTAATACAACCGCCATCGACGTTGGTGTCAGCATAAACTGCCGAGTCATATTCTCTCCTTTTTGTCGGCAGCCAAACCAACCCTTCATGACTTCAGCGACCGCTGAAAGAAAAGCGAGTTACGGCATCGCCAGTTGTTTCCGTAAAAGACAAACCAGAGGTTTTGCATAAAGCACTCGCATAGGTTACGAATGCCACTACGAGTGCTTATTTGTATAAGTACTTTCTTGGTTGAGGCTTAGCTCATTTCTATAAGCGGCGTAAACCCCACATTAAATACAAACCGCCAATGAGAGACGCCATAAGCCCTGTTGGTATTTCTTGCGGGTAAAGGACCTGTCGTCCCAACCAATCAGCCAACAACATCACCCCTGCCCCCAGTATCGCGGCGCATAACATGTGTTGTGACGCTTTGTTAAAACCAAATAAGCGAGCTAAATGCGGAGCCAACAACCCAACAAAGCTAATCGGGCCAACAACCAATGTCGCACTGACCGTGAGACAAGCAACTAAAAGAAGCAGTATTGCGCGTGAACGATCAACTCGAATTCCAAGTGCTTTAGAGGAAGCGGCACCGACAGGAAGAATATCCAGCCATCTTACGCAGAGAAAACTCAACCCTATAAAGACAAGTGCAGATAAAGACAATGGGAGTAACGTTTCAACCGAGACATAGTAGGTAGACCCAGACAACCAAGCCAATGCTTGATAACTTCTTGGGTCACCAGTGGCTAGAATAAAGCTCTGTATTGCATTCATCAGTGCGGTTATCGCAATACCAGTCAACAAAATACGCTCCGGCTGAAAGCCTGACTTACGGTTTAGCAGCACAATGACTAATACCGTCGCTAATGCACCTACGAGCCCGCCTAGAGAAAGAGTGAAAATTGACGAACCAAACCCAGTAAACATCGCGATGATCAATCCCATTGCTGTCCCTGAACTGATACCGATCACTTCAGGACTTGCCATTGGGTTTCCACTTAGGCGTTGAATCATGGTTCCAGCAATCGCTAACATTGCCCCCGCAATTGCTGCTGCAAATAATCTAGGTGCGCGCCACTCCAAAAAAATCCAATTTTGGCTAGCAAATAAGTTTGCCCACCCTTCATTTTGCACAGCAACCGTGGCAAAAAGAACAACAGAAATTAACGTGCCGATCAACGCCAATGAGATCGCTTTAGGGTTTAGCTTGTAAACATGTTCACGATGTCGAGTTAACACTGTTTGAGTATGGCCCTGCGTCTTTTGTGATAAGCGAGGTAACAGCCATAACAGTAGCGGAGCGCCCAGTGCAGCGGTTGCAGCTCCCGTTGGTATAAAACTCGCCATTAGCCCTGGCAGTTGCTGAATAACCAAATCGGTTAAAGTCAATAACATGGCACCAATCAGCATTGATACCCAAAGCTTATACTGGATTTTATTGATACCTATCAATCGAGTAATCGCTGGCGCCGCTAACCCGATGAAACCGATGATTCCTACCGCAGAAACCACCCAAGAAGTGATTAACACCGCAAGCCCAAGACAGACAAAACGCAACTTAGCTAACGAGACACCTAAACTCTTGGCACCTTGCTCGGAGAGTTCCAACAGACTTAACGGCTTTGCAATCACAAATGCAATGATCGTAGCAAGTGCGATTCGAGGGGCAAGATACGAGAAATCTCCCCATCCACTCTGAACAAGCGAACCCGCTCCCCATATCATTAACCCATTCAGCTTTTCGGTATTCATCATCAGAATAACCGTACTTAATGATGCAAAGTACAGGTTTATCACTAACCCAGAAACGACGACAACCGTTGGAGATAACGCTCGTCGCCATGACAACAGCATCACCAACCCCATCGATATCACACCGCCGATGAGAGCAACCAAATTAGGCGCGATATCCAACATCCAAGGTGCGAATAGCGTAGCTAACATCAAAGCAAAACTTGAACCGCTCGCCACACCAAGTGTCGTGGGTGAAGCGAGAGGGTTACGCAGCACTTGCTGCATCAATACCCCAGCAACCGCTAATCCAGCACCAGATATAATCGTGGTGAAGACTCGAGGCCACCAGCTAAAGTGAAGTAAAACAGAATCGATAGATTGAAAGTTAGGCTCCCATAAACTGATTAGAGCCAACGAAAATGAGCTTACTTGGTACAATTGGAAAGCACCAATAGAAAAGGTAAATGCCGAAAGTAACACCACAAAGCTTAAAGGCATCGTTTTCATTGTGTTAACTCCTCGACCTTACTCGCCGTAACTAACTCTGCGAAACGGAAGGCTGAAGGCATAGAACCAAAACTCCAAACGGGCGCGACTTGCATTACCTTTTCACCAGATTGTTGAACAACATATTGCCAAAATGGGTCTTGAGAGAGCTGCTCCGCTCCACCGTAAGGTAATGGCTCTACGATAACAATTTGAGCTTTTATGCCAGCTAACTTGTCGATGCCAACTAGGCTAAAGCCCCAGCTATTCGTCTTTTCATTCCATGCATTACTCAGCCCAATCTTTTCGATAGCCTGAGAGTAAAGACTATTTTGACCAAAAACACGAACGTGCTTCGTATCCATAAACTGAATCATTAAAAGCGGCGGCTGGTCTTTGTTTATGCGCTGTTTTAATAAAGAGAAACGTTTTTCATATTGTTGGATAAGCGCCTCTGCTTCCGCTTCTCTTCCCAGTTCTTCACCAAACCTCCGAGTGAAACGAGTAAGTACCGACCAATCTGTGATCCCGCTTTCATATAAGTCAATGGTGGTAACGGGGGCAATATCGACTAAACGATGCTTCATTGAGGAGAAGTACGGGGCAATAAAAATACGGTCAGGTCTGAGCTCGTAAATACGCTCTATATTGGGTTGAGTTCTTAACCCTACATCCTTAGTTTGAGGTGGTAACGGTGGCGATTTTACCCAAGCATCGTAATCTTGCCCTTGAGCGACGCCTACGGGCACAACCCCTAACGCCAACATCGTTTCAGTTTGTGTCCAATCAACCGACATCACCCGATGTGATGCGTCAGCTAGTGCTTGAAAAGAACTGACCAAAAGCGCACTAAGTGAGAGAGCGAAAGAGAAATGTTTAAGTCGAGTGTTTGTACTGCTCATTATTCCAACCTTTAGCTTGGCATCGCCACCGGGTAACCCGCAGGGTGGTCAGAGATCATCATCTCTATCCCATATATGTCCCTCAACTTAGGTTCAGTAAACACCTGTTCAACATTGCCTTGTGCAATCAAATCACCTTGATGTAATGCAACGATGTAGTCGCAAAATCGTGCAGCCAAGTTGATGTCGTGTAATACGATAATAACGCCCAAGCCCAGTTCTTGACTGAGTTTAGAGATAAGCTTCAACATATCGACTTGATGGCTGATATCTAGCGCAGACAAAGGCTCATCAAGAAGCAAATACTCGGTTTTTTGGGCTAACAGCATAGCTAGCCACACACGTTGACGCTCTCCTCCAGATAACGTGTCCACTAAGCGATCTGCGTATTTTAGTGTGCCTGTCATCGCCATTGCTTCTTCAACAATGTCGTGATCTTTCTTACTCAAACGTCCAAGTAAACCATGCCATGGATAACGACCAAAACCGACTAAATCTCGACCTAAAATACTGTCGGTCACTGGAAGATGCTGAGGCAAGTAGGCAATATGTTGGGCGAATTTTTTCGCTGAGAGATCGTTAATGCTCGTTCCATGCAGAACCACGTCACCAGCGGTGTATGGCTGTTGCTGTGCCAACAACTTTAACAATGTGGATTTTCCTGAACCATTGTGTCCAACAAGAGCGTATGTTTTTCCGGGTTCAAATGTCACATCAAACGCTTTTAGCAATGACTTGCCTTCAATCTCAAACTGGAGTGCTTTAGCTTCCAACATCCCTACTTCACCTAATAGCCATTTACGAATAACAGTTATTCAGAGCTCTCATTCGTTGATCACGTTTGCCGTTCTTATTCAACAGAACGATTAATAAGGGAGGTTTTATATAACAACAAAGATACAAATGCAAACCGTTGTCATTATCATTACATCAACAAGATCATTGAGAGAATTGCTAAGTGTTAGTGATAATTTGCTCTGCTGAACTTCATTAGTAAATTATAGGCAGGTCAACGAGAGCAGCGGTCTCCCACTGCTCTCGCATAAATTTCAACGAATACTGCAGCGTATGAAGAAATGAAAAATGCCGCAGTGAATACATTAATGACGAGCGTCAGCGCCAAACTCTACTTCTTTATAGATATCGGCCAGCGACTTTTTACCTTGTTTGTCTTTGGCTGAACGCTTTTTCTTAGTTTGATAATGGTATTCTTGCTCCTGAAGTGCTTGTTCGTGCTCTTTTGCTGACTCAACAAACTCAGGATTTGCAAGTGCTTGTTGGCGTAAGCGGTTTACTCTTTCAAGGGTTTCCCACAACATACTTCACCTCCAAACTTATTACTGTATATAAAAACAGTATTGTTTAAATGTTCCTCCTCGTCAACATTTCAACTTTGTTACTGCTCTTCACATTAACCCCAAGCCTGTATAGTGCTCGGGATATTTGTGGATGATTTGCTTTATATAACCTTGATGCTCTCGCAGAGCATCAACACATTCTCGAGATAACCATCCCTGATATACCCATTTTTCAAGTTCTAACAATGCGTATGGGATGGACCACGCTTGTCTGTACGGATGGTGCGTCGTCATAAAATCAAAGGCATTCGCGACAGCCATAATTTGCGCGGCGATTGGTATATCATCATTGGTTAAACCATAAGGATAACCAGTGCCATTTAAGTTTTCGTACTGATAAGTAACCATCTGCAAAAACAAAGTCACACTCGGGTGAACCGGATTTCCGATACGGGCAACTATGTCATCCGCTGAATCGATACAACGCTCAATATGTTGAATCAATATCGCCTCTTGTTCTTGAGAGTAATTTGTTCGGCGGCTAGCAATTTCAACTGGCAGCTGACTATCACCGAGCGCATGGAACTGAGCAAAAATACCAATATCTTCGACCATTTCGTCATTCAGGTGATAACGATCCGCTAACTGCGTTGCGATAATTTGACTGTAGTACTTCATGCGTTTGGTATGCGCGTAATACTCAGGTGAATAGCCTGGCATCATACATTGCATTCGGTTCGCTAGCGTTTCTATCGCATTGACTACTTGAGTCTCTGATTCAACCGCAAATCGAATCATTTCGAAATAAGGTTTAAGACCATTCAGCGCTTCTAAACTAAACGCATCACGTTGAGTGGAGTTCAAAAATACAAAACCAGTAAAAGCTTTATTGTCATAACAAGGAATAGCAGCCGACGACTGATATCCGTGTTTGAGTAAAATTTGAACCCGAGGACAGTGCTTAATATCATGAAGGTCTTCGACGATACGAGGAACCGCGTTTTTAGAGGCAATATTGAGGTGGTGGAGTTTACGGAATGCTGATTCGTGATGGGCTAAACACCAAGTGTCGAACTCACTTTCTGCAAATGACTTGAGCACATCTTGGTCTGGGTGATATTTTGCAAATGACACCCTATCAATACATGGCAAGTGCGCCTGCATCCTGCCTTTTAGCGTTTGCAGTTGCTCGTTAAGCGGTTTTGCAAACGGGTAAAAACTCCGGTGCGCCATGCTTCACCTCCACACCAAAGCAGAGAAACAAGAAAAGCTCATTGTGTTGCAAATTCAATGGTATTTTGAGCGGTTTTCTCCACTTAAATTATCGATATACCACAACTTAAGTGTACGAAATAAAAGCACATTTCTACCAATTTTTTCACCGGATATCTTACGGTAATTTGATCCAGATTAAAAAAGCCAACGAGCGAAACTCGTTGGCCTAACAATACTGATTGATTACGATGGATTCAGTAACTAGAAGTTATTCAAAGAACGTTCTAAACAACTAGCCTAGAGCAGGAAGCACACCCAGCGTAATTAACACCTGAGCGAATACGATGCCAGTGCCAGCGATGCCCGTTATCACTAACGCACCTTGACCACCTGCGACGCGGTACTCCCCAGTAAAATCATCCGATTTACGAACCTTGATCACCATAACCAAAGGCAAAAAGATGGCTAAAATCGCTAAGGCAATCGCTGCATAGCCCAAAGCCATAATAAAGCCTTGAGGATAGAAAAGTGCGAAGCCTAGCGGTGGAGTAAACGTCACTAGTGCCGCAATCAAACGATTAGGCTTATCGTTACTTCCTTTGATGGTATCACCCAAAAATTCGAATAGACCCAAACTCACGCCAAGGAACGATGTCAACAATGCCAAGTCAGCAAACACACCAACAATGCTACCCAAATTTGATTGGTGTACTGTCTGAGATAGTTGACCAATCAGTGCGCTCAACCCTCCGTTCTCAACAAGCGTACTTTGGCTAACCACACCCAACGTCACGATTTGCCAAAAGATATAAATAACGAGTGGAATCGTCGAACCAATAATAACGGCTTTGCGTAAAGAAGAAGTGTCACCGTCTAAGTAATTCACAATTGCAGGTATACTTCCGTGGAAACCAAACGAAGTAAAGATCACCGGAATCGCCGCTACAACAAGGCCTTGTTCGATTGGCATACTTAACAAGTAAGATTCCGTAACGTTTGGAGCAAGAAAAGAAAGCACCGCAACCATCGCAATGAGCTTCATCGCGAACAGAACTCGGTTTACTTTATCGACCGTACCGGTACCCACTGTCACAACTAAAGTCACAATCAAGGTAAAGATTATCGTTGATGTAGGCCCTGAAATATCGAGGTCAAACCATTGTGCAAGGCGGTCTCCGAACTGAGCACCACCGCCAGCGATATACGCTGCACATAATGAGTAGAAAAGAAACAACATCGCAAAACTTGCCACCCACTTGCCTTTTTGACCTAGGATCTGTTTCGCCAAAGTATGAAGTGTAGCACTACTCTCCGCATGTTGATGAAGCTCAAGCATAAGCAAGGCAGTGAAAGCCATCAGAGCCCATAAGCCTAGCATGATGATAATAGAAGTTGAAAAACCAATGCCGGCAGAGGCAAGTGGAAGCGCTAGCATACCAGCGCCTATTGTAGTGCCCGCAATAATTAGCGTACTACCGAATACTTTAGAACGACTCATTGTATATTAATCTTTACACTTTATTAGAAATTATCAGTATTAGATCGGGCAACGGCGGACCGAAACCAACACCATATTTGTATTGCCGTCGATATTGTAGGATCTTTAGCAGAAGATCAAGCAAAGTGTAAGGATAAAAAACCACACATGTAAACTAAAATTTACACCCTACTGATAGTTAACAATAACTGTGTGCATTCTTCCCTGTTCATGAACTTGGGAACAGGGTAATTCCAGTGCGCCTCTTTCAGAATTAAATCAACAAGCGCATCAGCATCTTCACGTTGAATGAGCGCACTGGTTTGCTCAATATCAATAGTTGAAAACAAGGACTCCAGATTCGCCAAAAAATGCTGAGCACTTGCGTTACCTAACTGCCCCTCGGCCGTCAACTCATCGAGCTTTCTTAGTTGAGGCTCAATCTCTGATAATGAAAAGCGCAGCACAGGCAACAAGGCTAATCCGTTTGCCATACCATGAGGTATTCCATATCTCGCACCGAATGTGTGAGCAAAGGCATGAACATAACCCAAACTCGCTTTGGTAAATGCTAAACCCGCGTAATAGGATGCCATAGCCATTTTATGACGAGCTTCGACATCATCCCCTTGCATCACAGCCCTAGGAAGATATTTAAAAATGAGTTTAATAGCGGCAACCGAATAAGCCATCGTTTCTTGAGTAGCGTTTTTCGATACATAGGCCTCAATAGCATGGGTTAATGCATCAACGCCAGTATCAGCCGTGATCTTAGGAGGTAAACCAATCATTAAATTCGCATCTAAAGCTGCCATTAGTGGCACCAACTTTGGATCCATTAAAGGGGTTTTAATGTGTGAGGAGGGATCTGACACGACCGCAGCGATAGTAACTTCACTTCCGGTTCCAGCCGTTGTTGGAATAGCAAAAAGCGGCGCTGGCATTCGCCATACCTTCAATAGTCCAGCTAATTTTTTTATTGGCCGTTTATTGGTAACTTTCGCAGCGATGACTTTTGCACAATCCATTGCAGAGCCGCCACCCAAAGCTAATATGCCCTCACAATGAAAACGATGATAAGCCTCTAGACCGCTCTCTACCTGATCATAGGTAGGATCGGGCTTAACTTGCGAGAAAACATCTAACTGTAAATCGAGTTTTGCTGCAGCCTCAAGCACCTTATCTACAATACCGACTTGGACTAACCCTTCGTCGGTAACTAACAAAACGCGTTTAAATCCCAGCTCGGTCATCGATTCTAATAGCTCATTCATCGAACCAGGGCCGGAAAACAAGGTTGGTCTCGGCATAGGAAGGATAAGGGCTGCTATTTTTAACCCTGCGGTGTAAGTCCGATATAAACGATGCTTCAACATACGAAATCCTTTTCATTTAGAGCTATCAT
This sequence comes from Vibrio sp. Vb1574, assembly GCF_033338675.1. Taxonomy (NCBI): domain Bacteria; kingdom Pseudomonadati; phylum Pseudomonadota; class Gammaproteobacteria; order Vibrionales; family Vibrionaceae; genus Vibrio; species Vibrio sp. Vb1574. The sequence continues at coordinate 35,190 of NZ_JAWOTC010000006.1, read as the reverse complement.
TCTAGCTACTTTTACCACCTATGCTTACTTTGCAATCACACATTTTCAATAAACTTATCTCACCCAAAAGGCTAACATCGCTGGGAAGCCGTACCATTTTATTATCTTTCCTCAACAACATGAGCTACAGAGAAAATATTTTCAACGACGCTCTATTGTCATGTTGTTAACAAGCTGCTTTACCTAATACTCTGTTAGTTACAGAGCAAGCCTCGAAGAGGTCTTCTTATTTTTTGCCTTCAAGAACAACAATATAAATTCTGTTAATCACACATCAATACCGTGTGTCTCTGGTTGAGCCCGAACACGATTTACAAAAATAAAAATAAGAATGCGTTACATCATGATTTATTGTCGTTTTCAAATAAGTCAACAAGAGCAACAATAATCTTTCAAAACTTATACTTAGTTCAAATATCTGACTCTTAACCATGAGCTTCAGGTGATATTATTATGCAACTAGGATTATTATCCCGCCCATAATCAAAACTATGTCTAAACGCCCACCTTTTTGGGGTCTATTCGCTGTCGTACCCAATTTTTCCTATCACCTTCTGATTTGGGTTTAGCGTGGGCTAATTAGCAATGTCGGTATAAACCATGAATCATTCTTGCCATTCCCATACGGACATGGGCTTTGAAGTCGATCTGAAACAAGCACTTATCTGGGTTGCTCGAGCACTCGACTATGTAGGTGTTGATGATACGCACCATAGCCACCGTGTCGCTTACATCGCTTACCAATGTGCTCGGGTCATGAACTGGGAACCAGAAAAAGCGGAGTTTTGCTACTTCGCAGGGATGATCCACGATTGTGGGGTCTCCGAAACACAAGAACATAAAATGTTACTTGAGGAGTTGGTGCCACAAGATGTAAAAACACATTGCTTAAGAGGATACCGAAGCCTCAAGCAGTGTCGTTTGTTGCGTCAGTTTGCGACACCTGTTCTTTACCACCATACACATTGGAGTGAACTAAAATATCTTGATTTACCGCCTTTTGAAAAAGAGGTCGCTGCCCTACTCTATTTAGCCGATCGTCTCGATTTTATGCGTTCCAAATACGTCATGAACTGCCACTGTGACATTGTCACACTTCATGAAGAACTAATTGCAGAATGCATCATGGCAAACGCTGGAACTTTGTTTAATCCAGACATGGCTAAGGCAATGGTTAAGCTCGTTATGACCGACGCATTTTGGTTCGCGATGGAGTCTGAAAATATAGAAACCATCGGATTAAACTTTAAAAGCATTGATTGGCTTCAAAAACAGCTCACCATCCAAGATATGAATAGTTTGGGCATCTTTATCGCTCGAATTGTTGACGCAAAAAGCCCATTTACTTATCAACATTCGCAAAAAGTGGCGGAGTTATCTCGGTATCTAGCCATCAAGCTTGGGTTCTGTGAGCACGACCAAGAGATGTTATTTATTGCTGGGTTGGTGCATGATATCGGAAAGTTAAAAACACCAGATGAGATTCTTCATAAAGAAGGCTCTCTTAATAAACAAGAGTATACGCGTATTAAACGCCATACAATTGATACTCAGCTCGCATTACACAAAGTGTTTCCCAACGCTAAAATAGCGGAGTGGGCCTCTAATCATCACGAGCGTTTGGACGGTTCTGGCTATCCTTATCATAAAACAGGAGACGAACTCGATGTACCATCACGTATTGTCGCGGTTGCCGATGTTTTTCAAGCTCTGTCTCAGGACCGTCCCTACCGAGGACGAATGGCTCAAGCACAAATCGCCGCGATTATGGGCGAGCAAGTCGCTAAACAAGAACTTTGTTCTGACGTCTATGCAGTGCTAGAGCGAAACATGACCGAGTGTTACGAGCTATCAACTAATGTTTAATCGATAAAGGGCGTATCTACGCCCTTTGCTGATTTTGTGCAGGTTGCAAACCAATCATTTTGCAATATCAAGTACATTGTCTCGCACACCATTGATTCTGAACCAACCTGCAATACTGAAACGCTCAGCATTGGTCGGTAAAACCTCATGCGGGAATTGCTCAGATAAGAATAAAAGTAAGCGTCCCGATTGAGGAGGGATGGTTGCTATCTTATTATCATTTAGATCGTAAACCACCAATTCACCTGCATCCTTTTCCGTCCAAGATTCGTTCATGTAAAAAACGGTTGTCAATCGACGGTTTTCATTGCCCTTAAAACAATCTAGATGCTTTTGGTAGAAATCCCCTTCCTCGTACTTGGCAAAGTGAGCTTCATACTCAAAAAGTCCTAGAAACAAGTGACGGTTCACTTCTTGGCGTATTTCTTCCATCTTATCTAAGTAAGAAGTAACCGCGTGCCCCATATTGGGCGATAACCATTGAATTTTGTCACTTCGAATTGACTCAATACGAGTCACATCGTCATTACGACCAATACGCGCTTTTTTCCAGTTACTTGGAATGCAGTCTCGTAATTGAGCCACTTCTTGTTCAGAAAGAAAATCATCCCAGATATAGTAGCCATGGGTTGCTAACGCATCGATCATTTTATCCATTATTGTCGTTCACTCATATTAGTTGGGCGGTCTATATAAAAAATCTTCAACCTCACAACAAATGCGATTTTTTGTCGAAACGACAACAAAATAAAAAGAGAGCAAAAATAGGTGATGACGAATATAAAAATGCCGCTCATATGAGCGGCAATATCTTTTATTATTGACGAGCTTCTAATCTCGTTGGATGAACTCGCAACGGACTAAGACGTTTAATAGTCGGGCGTTGTTTGTTTTTTAACTGGATATGACAAAGTTCCAGAATTAAGCCGAATGCCATCGCAAAGTACACATAACCTTTGTTGATATGAATTTCGAAGCCTTCTGCCATCAATAAACCACCTAACAAAACGAGGAATAACAAAGCAAGTGTCTTAAAACCAGGGTAACACGACACCAGGTTATTGATTTTTTCTGCTGTCATGACCATCACGATAGCAGAAGAAACAATCGCTGCGACCATAAGTGGGACATCACTTGTCAAACCAACGGCGGTTATCACCGAGTCCATCGAGAATACAGCATCCACGGCAACAATCTGCAACAGAACTACCGCTAAACCAGTACGGGCGTGAGTTGAGTGAGCAGACTCGTTGTGATTTAACCAACTCCACAACTCTTTCAGGCTTTTAGCCAAGAGGAATGCACCACCCGCAATCATGATGACGTCTCTTCCGGTAAACGCTTGGTTCGCCAAAGAAAATAGCGGTTGAGTCAATTGCATGATCCAAGAGATTGAAAACACTAAACCAATACGAGCAATAACAGCAAGACCAATACCAAGGTTTCTTGCCAGCTTACGTTGGTGCAGCGGCAGTCTTTCACATAAGACAGAGATAAAAACGACGTTATCAACGCCTAAGACAACTTCAAGCGCAAACAAAGTGGCGAAAATAGCCCAAGCTTCTGGTTGCATAAAAAGTTCTAGCATGAGCATGTCTCCAATAATAAGAAGACATATGGTGAAGGGTTTTGTCGACTAAAGGGGTCGTCCATTAATTATTTATACCTTTGTTACTGAGGGATCATGAGTAAATCACCAAACAATCAACAAAACAATATCTATTTTAATTAACAAGGAACAAGTTTAATTCGTGTACAAATCAATCAACTCCTCCAAACTGATTAAAATTACATAGAAGCTTTAGAATTGAATAAATGAAAGCATTAAAGTCCAACAAAACTAAGATAAATTTCTAGACTTATAAGCACCATCAATCCTTATGCAACCCATTAAATGCATTGAGCTCAAAGAGAAACAGGCGTATTTCCGAGATAAACAATAGTAAAAATTTGTTTCATGCTGATATACTGCCAAAAATCATAAGAAACCATGCTATTTATGGACTACATTGCTCTTTCGCGTATAAGCCTTAAACATCTAACTGTTTTACATATGTTGTTAACCACTCACAGCGTCACACTTGCGGCAGAACGCTTGTGTGTAACACCATCGAGCGTCAGTAAAACGCTCGGACAGTTGCGCGAAACGCTAAAGGATGACCTTTTTTACCGTGATGGCACTCGCTTAGTGCCGACAGCATTTGCGCTGCATATAGGCCCATCAATCCATGGCATACTCTCCAGTATGAATGGGTTATTACATCAAGGCTCTTTTAACCCGGCTTACTATCAAGGTAGTTTTTCATTAGCAATGCGTGAAAGTTCGTTTGAGCTCTTTGCGCCAGTTCTACAGCACTTGTCCCAACAACTGAGTAACCACGCGCACTTGAATGTCCATGCGAAAGAGGAAATGAGCTTCGATGCATTAGCAAGAGGTCAAGTGGATTTTTTGTTGCTTCCTCACGATCTCAGCCAACCACCCACACAAAATAAAGACTTGGTCTGGAAAACCATTTTGAAAGACGAAATGGTTTGCTTAATGAGAGCATCGAACCCACTCGCTGAGCAACCCTTATCTGTTGAAAGTTACCTTTGTGCAAGACACATCGGTATTCATGATAAAGATCTGTCACAACCTTATTTTGAGCAAAATCTCACCCAAAGGCATTCAAAGCGAAACTTGGCCATGCGTGTAGCCGACTTTGGTTCAGCTGCGGTGATGTGTCAGCACTCGGATTACTTGTTCACATGCTCCAAGCTTTGGGCAAGAGCGGCAATGCAAGCAAAAGGTTTGGTTGAACAAGCTCTTCCATTCGATTACGGGCAAGTAGCCTACAGCCTCGTTTGGAACAAAGCGAGCTTAAACGATCCCGCTTTAAAATGGTTACAGCAACAATTACTCGACGCTTGCGCCATGTTAGATGCCTGTGATGCGTAAGCATAGATAAACAACAGTACTACGTGAGTACTGTCGGCACGGTGATAGGGTTACTCACGTAGCATCGAAGCTCTGATTTTAAGCGTTCGATATCATGATGAGAGCACATATCCCAAGTTAATGCCTCCCCCATTACTCCGTGATGCTGAAAGGCATTTAAACGGATAAGCACCGATTCAGGAAGAGTACTCAAGTAACGTCCAATTGCTACGATTTCTATATCTAAATCACTTTTTTGGGGAATATGCAGTAAGCGGACCTCGTACAATTTTTCGTGTTCAACTAGGTATTGAAGGGTTTTAAATACACGATGATTATCACGCCCAGTTAGCCACTGATGCGTCTCCGTCTGCCACGCTTTCAAATCGATCATTGCGCCATCCAGAAAAGGTAGAATACGCTGCCAACCAGCAACCGCTAAAGAACCGTTACTGTCGATGAAACAAGAGAGGTGCCGTAATTCAGGATCTTGTTTTATCCCTTTAAACAGCTCAATAATGAAAGGAAGTTGTAAGGTAGATTCCCCACCGGATACTGTAACACCACTGATGAAAAAGCGATGCTTGCGTATCAAATCGAGCATTGTTACTACAGAGTAGTCAGTAATTTTTGGATTAGATTGGTTCTGACATATCTCTATACAATGATCGCAGTGGGTGCACTCCTCTTTAAGCCAAACAACGTTGTTGTTTTCGTCGAACTTCAATGCGCCTGCTGAACATTCACTCACACACTCACCACAATGATTACAATGGTTTATCGTGTGAGGATTGTGGCAGTTCAAACACTGATAGTTACAACCCTGTAGAAAGATGACTAGACGATTTCCTGGCCCATCAACACAAGAGAAAGGAAGGATACGAGTGACTTTTGCCAAAAGGCTTCCACTTCGTCTAGACATCTTGTTCTTTCCTAAACCGAACTTATGCCTGCGTGTAAGTCGGTGTTACTTCATGACTCACCACACGTGGTGAGCGTTCTAAAATTTTGGTATTTTTTGCTGCTTCTGCACCTAGAAACGTCGTGTTGGTTCTCGAACCTTCTTCATCATATTTCGCGACGTCTGAAAGTTTGATCATGTAGCCTGTCACGCGAATTAAGTCATTTGAAGTGACATTCGCGGTAAACTCACGATAACCAGCATTTAGTGCCCCTTTACATAAATTGAACATCGCTTCTGGGTTAGATTTCACCGTTTCATCAATCGTCAAAATATCGCTGATACCCGCACGATAATACTGATGATGCTTCGCCGTTGCTTGTACATAAGTGACAGGGTCTGGCTCTGCACCATAAGGCAGACGTACACCTGGCGTAACATCATGATCTAAGCTAATGCCGCCTTGTGCATGTAAGAGCGCTTTGCCATCTAAACCATATTTCACCGGGGTTGAGTCCACCAGTTTAGCCAGTGTTGCTGAAACATCATGAGCAAAAGTATTTGCTCGATCATTTTTTCCGTATCGCCCTATTTGCCCTTCTTTTTCAAATAGAAGGTTTACCGCTTCGGCCATGCCGTAAACGCCATACATTGGCGCGAAATAGGACTCTTTTATCAACCCTTCTTGCGTCAAAAAGCCTTGAAAGAAGTTCGATTTTTCATGCAAGTGCGTGCTTCTTGCGTTTATGAGCTCGACCATTAATCGATGGTAAGAAGGCAACGCACTGTTTAAGAAGTCGTTACAGTCTGATGCTCGTTTTGCAACTTCTTTTAAATTCATTCGCACCAATGTGTTCGAGCCACCTGCTAATGGAAGCGAGTTGTAGCAACTTACAATACCAAAGCGTGAGCCGTTGTAGGCTTTCGCGTGCATTGGGTAATTGGCGATATGCGGTTTACTGCATTCACAAATGTTCTGTGTCGCTTGACGAAGTAAATCATCAGGTGTAACTGTCTCGTCGTACATAAAGGTGAGATTCGGTGCGATCTGCTTGAGCTCCGCATCTACTTTTAAAACAGTGCGACAAATAATGTTGTCTGTCGGTCCGACATTCACATGCATAAACGCATCTGGCAATGTGCGATCCAGCATGATCCAAAAATGTTTTAACTTTTTGTAAATCTGGCTCTCTGTTAGGTCGCCTATGTAAGGCAACAAGACATCATCTAACTGACCTAAGTAAACCGGAATGTTCGTTACCGAAGGAACATGATGGTAAATGATGGTAAGCATATTCAACGCATCATCGAAATCATCAGCCGGAGACAACTCTAAATAGTCTGAGCCTTGCGATAGAAATTTAGCGTAATCAGGCAACACATAGCGAGGTTTAAACGGTGCATGACCTTCAAACATATCGCAGATGATGCCTTCATCCATTGCTTGTCTCAGTGATGGAGATACGGTCATGTAAGGAATGCACGCTTCCGCCTCTAAAGCTAAAAAACTCGACTTCTGTTTTGGAGAAAGACGGACGTCGGTCGCGATATCTAGAAAACGTTGTTGTAGTTTAGAAAGGCTTGTCATCTAAGATATTCCTACAAAGTAACCACAAGCCCACAAGACAAAATACGAGCTCTACCCCTAAAGAGTAACGTGATTTTACTCCTGCTTGGCTGTTGCCACTAATGAAAATAAACAAAACGTCTATTTCCATTCTGGAAATAAGACAAAGCTAAATTAGCGCATTCCAACTTACTATATGGGAAAACCTAACTGCGTACCGAAGTCTGTCTTATTTATCGGTTTGCCGTCGACAACATCACGCCAGCACCAATAAATACTCCACCAGTCAAACGATTGAACAACTTCGCTCTTCCAGCGACAAACAACCAATCAGAGGCTTTTACCCCTAACAATGCATAAAATGTTAGCCAGCTAAGCTCAAAAACCACAAATGTAGACGCGAAAATCGCGTATTGAGCCAGTAGCGGTGCGGAAGGTTCAATGAATTGAGGAAACAAAGCGGTGAAAAAGACTATCGCTTTGGGGTTACTAGCGCCAACAATGAAACCACTAGTGAACGCGCTGAACGCTGTCGCGGAACTTTGAGTCGTTGCCGTTTTATTAAAATCTGTCTGAGATGAGCGCAACGCTTGAATACCTAACCAGATTAAATAAGCGGCACCACACCATTTGATAATATTAAAAACTAACTCAGATGAAGCAATGACAACTCCCAGCCCGGTAAATGAGAGCGTAAGGATGATCGTAATCGCAGACAAACTGCCAAGTGCAGTCATGAAAGCAATACGAAACCCACTACTCACTCCTTTACTTAAACACAACAGTGAGCTTGGTCCTGGTGAAGCTGTGAGCACGAGAATGGCAAGAGTGTAAAAAATCCATGTATCTATTTGCATTGGCATCCCTTCCAGCAAAATGAGGTTTATAGCCCATTGTGTATAGAACTATTTTATCGCCCGGTTTCTATCCATGAAGCCGAGGTCTTAATAACCATCTTGCATCTAAATAACTTAGAAAAAATTAATAGATAGTTATGCAAATAAAATACGATCTACATGCAAGGATGTAAAGCCTGTTGTATAAGCTTATCTATTTCTCTTAATCATAAAAAGGCTTAGGATCGATCTCTAACGATGAAGGCGCTATCGCTCTTTCAATTTTGTACGCACTCGTTTTTAAGTCCACCATCGTGACATCAATGTATCGTTTATACTTGCGGGAGTAGAAACATTTCACTTCTGGCTTTAATGCTTGAGATTCATTTGAAGACCAAACAATACCAACACGCCCATCGTTCAACTCAACAATGGAGCCTACGGGGTACATCCCAATGCAATTAATGAATTTGTAAACTAAGTCGGCGTCTAAATGAAATGGCGTTAGACTCAACAAGATTTTAAACGCTTCCGCAGAACTCATGCCTTTTTTGTAACAGCGATCAGCCGTTAGCGCATCGTAGATATCTACAATACAGCTCATACGGCCGTGAATTGGAATCTCATCCCCCTTCAAGCCTCTAGGATAACCATTGCCATCTAACTTCTCGTGGTGCATCAAACAAACATCACGGCTTACGTCACTAAGCCCTTTTACGTGAAGGATAATCTCACCTGCGAACACTTGATGTAGCTTCATATGTTCAAATTCTTCAGGCGTTAGCTTCGCTGGCTTGTGCAAGATCTTATCATCGACTTTAATTTTACCTACATCATGAATAATGCCACCTACAGCAAGCTGTTTTAGCGTTGGCTTATCCAAGCCCAAGTACTTACCGAATGACACTAAAAGACAAGCGACATTGACGGAGTGTTCCAATAAGTAAGAGTCTTTTTTTCGGAGTGCAGAGACACACTGCAACGCATCTGAGTCAATCAAAACACTTTCAATCACATCGTCAGCCCAAGCTTCTACTTCATCAACTTCAATGATTTTTCCTTCAAAAGTTTGATTCAATAGTTTTTGCGCCAAATCTTTTGCTTCGGCGATCAGCTTTTTGGCTCGCTTGTGTTGGATGTCTCTCGAACGATAAGCTCGTTGATCCCTCTTAAAATCGGAGTGTTTCTGCTCTCGCGTCTCTTTAGTGGCATCAGTTGATTCATCTACAGGCTTGAAGACACACTGCTGCGAAGATAATGTTTGATCTACCCAAACATACTTTACGCCACTTGTAGCAAGCTTCTTAATGCCTTCAGGGCTAGATATCCGCCCTGCATTGGCTAAATTGACGCGCTTGTTGTGCTCTATCGCGGTAACAAACATACCAACGCCGATATCAGCGAGCGCAATTTTGATTGAATTTTTCGGATCGTACTGCATATAAAGAAGGCTTACTCGATATTAACGTCCGCATTATAAGAGATTTGATTACTTGGCGTGATAATAAATTTGAATTGATTACAATTAATGAGCATCCTGTCAATTAATAATCGGTCGCGCTCATTAAGTCCTTTTTGTTATTATGGTTTTATCCAAGATAACATATATACAAATGACGTTAGAAAACAGCACATTGATACCGACACAACTGAAAATAACTTTAGGATAATTATTCATAAATATTTATAGATTGCGGACGGCATCAATAACTGTATTTTATAAATGATTTTTACTGTTGACTATTTTTTATAAATGTCGATGATTAGCCGCCTAATCTTAGTATGTTATTAACCTAGTAGCGCATAAAATGATAGCCAAACAATTTGAACTGACACTTTTGTGATTGTAATGTACGCCAGCAGATCAACTCTATGTTATCAACCCCAACACTCATCTCTGATGCTAAAAGGCTCGAGGAGGAAATATCTTGACCACCATATTTGACCAACAAGTCTCAGATAGTGACCGAGAGTTCCTAAAAATCGTCGAAGAACGATTCATTCATATCTTCGATGTATTTAACGAAGGCCTCTTTTACATGGATGAGTTTGGCACCATGGTATTTTATAACAAGGGCTTTTATGAGCAGCTTGGTATCAACGCTGGTCGAATCAGCTTAGAGCAATGGTTAGACCTTGTTCACCCTCTCGATCGAGAAAGACTCTCCACTCGGGTCGATGCTCACATCATTACCAACAACACGAGAGTCACAACGACCTACCGCGTGCGTAAACCCAATGGACAGTACGTCTGGATTGAAGGCGTAGCCATGACCAAAGAAACAGAACATGGTCATTATATGGTTGGTAGCCACCGTGATATTTCCGAACGCAAGCTGATGGAAAGCTACATTCATCAAGTCGCATTTCATGACAATGCGTCAGGTATGGCTAATCGCGCCCATCTCTTGCTGGATATTGAAGATAGTGTGCGAGCCACTGATTCTTGTGCATCTATCTGTTACATTCAGATAGAAGAGATTAAATCTTACTTAAATCAATATGGCAGCGAGTTGGTCGATGGGTTAGTGGAAAAATTGCTACAAACTCTCAGTCACCTACCTTCTCCAAATAGTTCTGTATATCGCGTACATGATGATGACTTTGCGATTTTGATTCACGATGAATGCTCGGTAGAAACGCTGCAAAGTTATGCCGAAAGTTTAAAGGAAACCTACCACGAGGCAGTGATTGAAGAGGGCCAATACTTAGGAAGTAACATTAGTATTGGTTTGTATCCTTGCATAGATCCAAGTCACTCAGCAGAGGAAATATTACGTAAAGCAGCACGAACTTGTCAGTACGCAAGCGAGCAGAATAAAGACCGTGTTGCGGTTTACAGTGAGAAAACTCAGCATGCCGTAGACCGTTATTTCTTTATTGAGCAAGGTCTAAAAAGTGCACTTGAAAAACAGACATTAAGCGTTAAGTTTCAGCCAATTATTGACGCCAAAAGCTCAAAAGTAGTGAGCTTCGAATCTCTGGTTCGCTGGCGTAGCAAAGAGTTTGGCGAAATTTATCCAGACGAATTCATCCCCGTCGCAGAAAACAAAGGTTTGATTGTCGAACTCGGATATCAAGTCTTTGCCAAAGCGTGTGAATTTATCAAAAACTACCGTGAGCGTTACCAAAACCAAGTTCGTGTCAACGTGAATGTTTCTGTACTCCAGTTAATGAATAGTGAATTCCCTGCGCGAATTAAAGCCATGGCGGATGAGGTTGGTGTCGATCCTGAGTCTATTGTGTTGGAACTAACAGAAACGTTTATTTTGGATAATAATCAGACAGCCATTGCCCCTCTGAATACCCTCAGGGAACTAGGATTTGCACTCTCTCTGGATGACTTTGGATCTGGTTACAGTTCATTAAATAGCTTCTTCGACCTCCCGATGACACAAATCAAAATTGATAGGTCGATGGCGTGGAAAACACTAACCAACCGCTCTTCACAAGAATATCTGAAGTTTCTTATCACTATGTGCCAGGAAAATAATATTGAAGTAGTGATTGAGGGAATTGAAGACGCCAAAATGTGTGAATTTTTTACCGAAATGGGCGTCGATTATCTGCAAGGTTATTGGTTCTCTAAGCCACTTTCTGTTGCCAGTGCAAGCCGCTATTCGTTGAGTTAAGCATACTAGAGCAATATTCCGCACGGCCACGTTAAACATGCTGAACTATTCACTATAGATTTCAGACACTAACTGGCCGTGACGAAAACAAGCTTAATGTCTCCCGATTAACGTAGACGTTCAAACACCACACTCTGATCTAAATGTTCGTGATACTGAGTGTAATCTAAGCCCACATCAAAGATATATTGGGTCACCAAGTTTCTAACGCACTCTATTAATTGGCTTGCTTGCCATGGTTTTTCAAAGTAGCGGTCAATGCCTGCGGAGTTGATCGCATTAATCGTATCGGTGTGCGTCGCTTGCCCGGTAAGAAGCACTTTCCTCGTAAAGCCAAAACGACCGTCTTTTGATACATCGGTCAGCAGTTCTACTCCCGTTTTACCTGGCATCACATGATCGGAAATAATCAATGCGATCATCTCGCCTTCTGCATCAAATTCATCCATCAGTTCTAGAGCCTCACCTGCTGATTCGCAGTCTTCGATATTCAACCATTGATTTAACGGCTCTAAATCTTGTAGAACCGCGCTTAGTACCTCTCGTTGGTCATCAACGCAAATTACATTAAGCTTCTCCATGTTCACCCTCTACTGGTAACTTGATTCTAAAAATCGTTTTTTCACTGTCGCTCTTTACCACAATAGAGCCGTTATATCCGGCGATAATGCGCTTCACAATCGACAGACCTAACCCTAAACCAAACGACAATCCTCCCTTTTTAGTGGTGAAGTTTGGCCGGAAAATTTTTCTACGTGTCGCTTCATCAATTTCTGGTCCGTTGTTAGCAATCGTGACCAAAATTTTACCCTTACTCTCCCGAGTATGTATTTCGATACCGGGTTTCTCCGTTTCACCAAGCGCATCGCACGCATTCTTTAAGATATTTACCCAAACTTGGACGAGTTCGGTTTGAGAACCAATAAAAGCAGGTAAATCCGCAGGGCTAAAACGAACACTCACTCGTCTTAAGTCACTTTGCAATAGAGCCAAGGCGCGATTGATTGAATCATTGATGTTAATCGCTTCATCCAAGTCGATATCCGTGCGCCCCAATTGTTTTACGGATCGCACAATGCCAACGGTATGTTTAGAAGCGATGCGTAAGTCATGGAGATCTCGCCCCATTTGCCAGAAACGTATCGCTTCTTCTGGTCTTTTTAGCCAATGTTCCGAAAGGAAATTATTTGGAACGGCACGTGCAAGATCACGAGCAACCTCCTTGGTTAAACCGTAGTATTTTTCGAAGTGGCGCCCCCGCTTTCTCGCTTCGCTAGAAGAGACTTTCTGCCCTTGCATTAAACCAAAATCAAAAAATTGACTCGCTTCCGGATGAACTTCTTCAAGCAGTTCCATGATAACTGTCTCTAGCCGTTCTGATTTACTGCTTACAACGCCTATCGCATTGTTCAACTCATGAGCAATACCCGCTGCAAGCTGCCCCAACGTTGTCATTTGCTCTGCGGTATGAAGCTTTTGTAGTGCTTTTTCTTTAGCCAATGCCTCTTGCATTGCGCGCCGTTGACGACGAGATAATTCGTTAACCATCACAGGCATAAATTGTGTCGTCAATGGTCCGTATGTCGCCTCTTCCACGGCAGGCGTATCACGCTGTATCCAAGCCAATTCAACATCTGTTTGAGCAATCACTGTCGAAGAGGCAGTCCACGTACCAGAAAAGAAACTATGTACGCCAATAAACGCACCTTGAGACGCAGAAAATACCTGAATCGGTTTCTTGTCATCTTCCGCGTAATAGCCCGCAAGTTCTCCCGACAGCACATAGTACAAGCGATCGTTGTAGCCAGCTTGCTCAATAAGCACCGACCCGGATAGAACCGTTAATCGGCGTTCAAGGTGATTAAAGTAGCGTTGTACTAACGCGTCTAACTTCGTTTCGTACATGGGTTATCCAATATGCCCAACAGTATGTAAAATCCACACCATCACAAAGCTGAGTAATACGCCAATCACGCCTAGCACGGCACCGATACGAGCCATTTGGCCGCTCTCGACATGCCCTGTTGCATGAGCTAACGCGTTTGGTGGCGTACTGATTGGTAACGACATACCGAGTGAAGCGGCAAATGTCACGACCAAGATCAGAGTAACTTCACCGCCGAGAGGCGTTAACGAAGCCATAGAGGTACCTAACGCAGCCATAATCGGCATCAGCAAGTTTGCGGTGGCTGTATGCGACATAAAGTTTGCCATTAACAAGCACAAGAAAGCCGCACCAAACAAGACAACATATGGCGAGAACTGATCAAACGGAATGCTGTGTACCACCAGCTTCGCAAGCCCGGTTTTATCTAGAGCAAGGCCCAGAGCAATACCGCCTGACACCAACCAAAGCACATCCCAAGAGATTTTCTTCAAGTCTTCTTTGTTGATGATGCCCGTCAATGAGAACACTGCCACCGGAATTAATGCTACTGTGTAAGAATTCATTCCATGTGCAGAACCCATCAACCAAAGAATAATCGTGCCGGCAAAGGTGACGTAAACCATTATTGCTTTGGGTGTTTTCAAAAACTTGCTTTTAATGTTCAGATCGATGGTGGTTTGTTCGGCTTTATACAAAAAGCCAATCAGAAACCAGGCTAACGCCATCATCACAATAACGAATGGCACACCAAATACCATCCATTCACCAAACGTAATTAAGTTGTCACCAACCAAATATTTTAGGGCGATGGCATTCGGTGGCGTGCCGATTGGAGTACCAATGCCACCAATGTTGGCTGCAACAGGAATACACAAGGCGAATGCAATTCGACCTGGGTCTTTAGGCCCGAAAACCGCTATCACAGGGGTTAAAATGGACAACATCATCGCTGTTGTTGCGGTGTTTGACATAAACATGGAAAAAACAGCGGTGATCAGCATCAACCCCAGCATAACGAACTTTGGTTTTTGTCCAAATGGTTTGAGTAACACTCGGGCTAAGTTGACATCTAACCTGTACTTTGTCGCCGCCATAGCCAAAAAGAAACCGCCGAGGAAGAGCATGATAATCGGACTAGCGAAGGTCGCCATTATCTCGTTGTATTGTAATAGCTCACCAAAATGTGGCTGCCCTTCTTGCAAACGAAAGAGCACAATACCTTTATTTGATACAAGCAATAGCTCTAGGACAATGATCACAACCGAAGTGGCGTAGATTGGAATTGGCTCGAATACCCAGCAAAGTGCGGCAAGCAAGAAGATTGCAATCACTCTTTGCTGGACGATAGTAATGCCATCAAATGGGAACGCAGAGAGAGGCATTAACCAAACAAGCAATGGTATCAATGTTGGAACAACGTATTTGAGATAAGGGCGCATAGTACTACTTCTCTTCCTGAGATGGTTAGCCAGACACATTTGGCGTTTGGAACGCTATTACCCGCCGTAAAACCAAAACTTTCAGACTGTTTTTAAGCCTTCAGAGACGAAATGCGGTAATGGCGTTCCAGAGAAGATTATGTACACTGTTTTCAAACAAAACGTTGGTGCGAGATCAATGAACTCGTTTTCACATTGGAAAACATTTTATATCTGTGTTCAAGCTCACTAAATGCTCACTATTTAAGTTAAATATACTTTTCCATCATAAAGTTAGTTAAGGTTTCTCCCCTAACCTCAACACGTTGTCGAGACTTAACTGTGAAACCCATTTTCTCGTAAAAAGGTCGGGCGGTAATACTCACTTCAGAATACAGTCGTTTTATCCCCTGTACTTTCGCCTGTGAAAAAAGAAAAGACATCAAATCACGACCAACACCTTGTCCTTGGTATTCATGATGGCAAAAGAAATGATCAATCAAGCCGTCACCTTGCAAATCACAATAGCCAACGACCTGCCCTTCTATCTCCGCGACGTATGGTTGAATATCGTCCATTTTTCGTTGCCACACATCGAGGTCAAAATCTGATGGTGCCCAAGCGGAAACTTGTGATTCCGTATAATCGCGACGATTAATGATTCGCACAGTATGGTAAAAGAGTGCCCACAGAGTTGGGGCATCCTCGGTGCGATAACAGCGTATTGAGAGCATCAATTTCCTCATTCCTATTCAATAAATACTAAGCATTAACGCAAAGTGATACTAGTGAACTCATGATTTTCAATGCCAATCACTAAAGGCTTCCCAATCTGATCACTGTTCATCAATACGGTAGTATTCAGCTCACGGCTTGATCTGCGTATATTGCTTTTTCTTATGATATGAATATTCACAATATAATCGGAATACTCCTTTGTGATTCCGCCGGAAAATTCTACGTGCTCACTTTCATTGTCTCGGACAACATGAAATTTTCGATTGGCTTGAATATCAGTACTGATGGAGGAATCACCATAGTTCAGCACAACGGACGTTGGTTCGCTATCTTGATTGGCAAAACAGCCAAATGCGAACATGCTTAATGCGAGTATACTTTTTGATTTAAACATTAATTATTCTATTTCTAGTTATTTTTCTGCTATTTGCATGACCAAACAGCACTTGTTCTGTGAGCGCCTATTGTGCCATAGCTGAACGCTGACTCTAAACGCGCAAAAAGATGAGCGATGAAAATTCCGCCCAAAACAAGCAAATGTGAGACAATGTGAGGGTCCCAAACTCACTCAATCAGTCAAAATCCACTGTAAACCTCTGTTTTTTAATGCTTTTAATTCATGTGGTCGTGTAAGGAATACATACAACCTCTTACTTTTTCATACGCAACTAGACGAATCGTTCGAGAAATACGGCATCGTCTATGCCACATGTTACAAATCGGCTTACCTTATTATTACGTATGAACTGGAATTATGGCACTAACTTCCCTCTCTCTTTTAATAAGGAGAGGATTTCAACAATCAGACTTGCCACGTTTTTATAGCTAAAATCAATAGAGCGTTACCAGCATCGGTTGGTCTAGGAGCAATAAATGAAAGACCCTCTCAACTTTACTCACCATGTAAAAATTTGGCTCATGTCAATCGCGGTTATGCTGGGTGGATGCACTCAAGGAGATTGGCGTACCGCTAGCAGAGAACCTGCGGGTATCGCACCCGATCCTTCCAATGTTAAGCATGCTGTGATTGAGTTTTACGCCGCAGACGCGTTTGGTTGGCGAGGCTGGTTTGCTGTTCATACATGGTTTGCAATAAAGCCTGAAAATGCGAACGAATATACAGTGTATGAAGTAGTCGGCTGGAGAGTGAATCGCGGACAACCCGCTCTATATCAGTACCAAACTGGGACGCCAGATCGATATTGGTATGGTGCAAAACCAGAAAAGATCCTCTCCATACAAGGTGAAAAGGCCCGCCAGCTTATCCCTAAAATACAAAGTGTTATTAACCAATACCCTTGGGCTGAAGAATATACGCTGTTTCCAGGGCCAAATAGCAATACATTTCCGGCTTGGGTGGGTAAACAAATTCCAGAGTTAGAGCTAAACTTGCCGTTTCGCGCAATTGGTAGCGGTTACGCCAGCGATTAACAGCAAAGGTTAGTCACTGGCTCGTTTTATGTTCAGCATAAAGCGCAATATCTATTGTGCGTCGTCACCCAACTCCGTTCTATTTCTTCCATTATGTTTCGCTTTATACAGTGCATTATCGGCGTCTTTCATTACCGCTTCAATTGGTGTGTCATTGCCTTTCCAGTGAGAAACGCCCAACGAAACCGTGACCTTACCAACCACCTGAAAGTCATGTTGTTCCACGTTGTGTCTAATACGCTCTGCAACATCCATAGCGTGGTTTACGTCTGTTTTTTCCAAAAACATCATAAACTCTTCACCGCCAGAACGACACAGGTGATCATTAGAGCGAGCTTGGTCTTTCATTAACTGCGCAAACTCTCTAAGTAAGTTGTCACCCACGTCATGGCCATAGTTATCGTTTACGCTCTTAAAGTGGTCAATATCTAGCGCCAAAACAGAGAACGCGGTATTTTCCTGCTTAAACAAACCAAGAACTTTATCTAATCCACGTCGATTCAATAATCCAGTCATCGAATCTGTTAATGTATCCAGTTGCAGCTTATCAATGGTTTTTGACACGATACCAAATGCTTTAAGAAAGCTAAGCTTCAAATGTGAGACCTCAAAATACCAAGACTTAACCAGTTTGAGATCATCGATAGAGGATGAATGTTCTTCGACACCTCGCACAGCACCCGCTAACTGCCAAAGTGGTCTAGAAATAAGAAGGGACAAGAACCAAATTAGCAACAAAGTTAATAAACCAATTGGAATCGACTTAAGGAAAACATTCCACATCTGTTCATCTAGCACAGATAACGTCATCGATTTCGGGCGCTGAGCAACAATTCCCCATCCTGATGACTTTACTGGCGCATAACCAGCAAGCATTTCGACGCCGCGAGAGTTAACAATTTCTTTGTTGCCGCTCTGCCCCATCGTCACCGCTTTGATTGCTTCATTATCGTCGATTACTTCACCAACCCTCGATTGATCTGGGTGATAAATCAGAGTGTTACTCTCATCGACAACGTAAAGGAAAGAACCATCTTTGTATGCGTGCTGGCTGAGTAACTCTGCAAGAATATTTTCTTTTTCTAGATAAATAGTGCCGCCGATATAACCTAAATATTCATTAGATTGAGAAAATATAGGGTATGAGATGGTTAACAAGTAATTTCCAGCTGGCGATATAAATGGTTCAGTAACAACCGGTGCTTGAGCGTTTAAAGACTGGCGTTTTCTTTCACCCACTAACCTTACACCTTTCACCTGAAGTGTTTCAGGGGATACAGAAATAATAACCCCTTTTGCATTAACGACAACCACAGAGTTAAATGATTTGGTTTGCGTTCTTAATCTCTCAGCCTCTTTATCAAGAAGCTGAGCGTCATGCATCTTGTCTTTTAGCACGTTCGCACTGTATTTTAGCTGCGACATTGAGCTTTCTATGAAAGAGTCTGTCATTTCAGACATTTTTTGGGCGTAAACACGGTTTGATTCTAACGTGTTATTGATGATGAGATCCCTTTGAACACGATAAATCGAGTAGAATGCGTTGATCAAAGTGACAAGCACACTGAACACACATAGGGTGACAATAAGATTTCTAAGATTGAGTTTTTCTTTTCTTCTAAAAGACATTGCCAATGGCCAACTTTGAAGGCTTTCTATATGAATGAGCGTATAGGTTATATGAAATTGATTTGATTTTCAGGTAGTAAGTTGGGATCAATGTTAATATTTGCTCACATTAAAGAACACTTTATGAGCTAAAAAGAGAATTCAGTAGCACGATAAAGAAACCGTGCTACTTTCATACTTTCATATTTGGCGTTTAAGAGGGTTTTGTCTCTGTCATCGTTTTTAATATATCCACAACTAGCTGATGATCATCTAACTGCGGTAAACCCGATACCGTCACAACCCCAACCAAACCAGACCCAGAAAGCCGAATTGGGAACGCGCCACCATGAGCGCAGTACTCACGAGCATCGAGATGAGGCTGATTTTCGAAATCACGTTGCTTTTGCTTGTTGTACAGAGAAAGATAGTAAGAGCTGTGGCCATACCTTAATACTGAGTTTCGCTTCCTACGGACCCAATCTACATGATCAGCGCAGGTTCCTGCCATCGCGTATTGAAATAGCGTTTGTCCAAAGCCGTAAACCTCAATAGCAACAGCCGCGCCGCAAGCTTCAGCCTCTTCTTTTAGAGCGAGGCCGATAGACCACGCAATATGGTGATTAAATTCCGCCAACTGAAGTTCATGCTCTTGCAGGGCCACGAGTTCAAGCGTCAAACTCATGGTTTCACCTGAATCGTTTTACCCGTTTTACTGCTTTCCAATGCCATCTCAATCAGAGCGATATTCTGTACTGCTTGAGCGGCAGGAACCGGGTTATCAGTGCCCAAACGAATGGCGTCTGCCACACCAACAAAGTAAGCTTGGTACGCGCCTCTCTCCGTTTTGATAGTTTGCGCACCGTCTTCGTCGTAACGGACGCCGTATAACGCCTCATCTTCTTCCGACCAAGCATCGTTTTCCGGCAAACGGCCTTCTTTTAAGTAGCCCTCTTGAGGATCTAATCCGAACTTTTCATATTTAGCTTCCGTACCCAATACTTTGTAACGGAGGTTCGGCTCTGGGCTATACAAGTTTGAATGTAAATGCACAATATGGTCTGGGTAATGAAGCACCAAGTTGTAGTAATCAATCGTCGTCGCGCCCGGACGCATCATTCGACATTGTGCGTCTATCGCATCTGGCAAGCCAAACAACACCAATGCTTGATCGAGAAGATGAGGAGCAAGGTCGAATAGAATACCACCACCATCTTGAGCTAGCTCTCGCCATCGTTGACGAACTTCAGGGCGGTAACGGTCAAAGTGTGACTCAAACAGCTTTATATCACCTAACTTACCTTGTTCGATAAGAGATTTAACCGTGAGAAAATCTCCATCCCAACGTCTATTGTGAAAAACGCTCAGCACTAGACCTTTCTCTTCCGCCAAGGCGATAAGTTCATTACCGTCTTCTATCCGAGTAACAAACGGTTTTTCGACGATGACGTGTTTCCCATTGTTCAACGCATGCTTTGCAAGTTCGTAATGTACGTCATTTGGCGCAGTAATGATTACGAGCTCTGCATCACTATCATCGAGTAAAGTATTCGCATCAGAAAACCACTTAGCATCTGGCCAATCATTTTGAACCGCCTCCTGTTGACGCGAGCTTATCGCGCTCAGCGTTAAATTTGGTAGCGCTTTAATGAAGGGTAAATGAAACGTTTTTGCTGAATATCCGTAACCAATCACAGCGGTTTTTACGGGATCGTAAGCCATTGTAAGATTCCTTATTTCGGTGACACAACAATACATTCAATATCATTGTGATCGAGGAGTTGTTGAAAATCTGATTGAGGGGGATGATCGGTAATAATGATGTCGATCTTTGACAAATCACATACGTGGTGGAAATTGTCGCTACCAATTTTTCGGGATTCACAAACGACGATGACCTGCTGAGCTTGAGCAATCATCGCTTGTTTCAATGTTGCTTCTAACAAACTATTTGTTGTCAGCCCTCGGGATGACAATGCACACACGCCAATGAACGCTTTGTTCACGTGATAATGCTGCATTTGCTGCTCTGCTTGCGCCCCTAAAACTGCTCTGGCATAAGGGTCAAAGTGTCCGCCTAAGAAATGAACGTCCATTGTGTCGTTTGTCTCAGCAGCGGTCAGCACATCAATGCTGTTAGTGACAACGTTGAGCTTGTTTTCTCCACAACGCGCTTTTCCTGCATAGAGTGGGAGCAGAGACAAAATGGTGCTGGTATCAATAACAAGATGGTCGCGCTCATCCAACAACGCTGCGGCAGCTTGAGCTAGTCGATGTTTAACGTCACTCACGGGTCGACTCGCGTATGCCTCGGTATGGGAAGAGATCGGCGCAAGCATGACACCACCTCGTATTCTTTGTAACCCAGGTTGCTGACTCAACTTAACTAAGTCTCGGCGAGCTGAATCTCGCGAGATACCAAAGTACTCACAAACTTCAGACAACGTTACTTTGTTTTGCTGCTCCAGCTTCGCTCTGAGTGCTACGAGTCTTTCTTCTTGTGTCATAACTTAAATGCACTTAAGTGATTTTAAGTGAACTTGCCACAATAATAGAAAAATTACCAACAAAACCACTTACAACCAACTCAATTGACCAAAGGTTAACCAAAGATAAATGAGCAGCAAGGCAAAACTTCCTAGAGCGGTACGTTCACTCAAGCCCACATAGTTAGGCGTATGAAGTTTATTTATACCCGTTTAAAACAACTGGCTCATCTAGCCCTAACTTCACCCTATTTATTTTAATAAGCGCTTTTGGTAGTGGAATAAACCCAGCATTTCGTACCTGTTGTGTATTGTGGTCGGTTGTAAGGAGTTCAAATAGCTTTGATTTTTTGGTCTTCTGATTAGTGTCGAATTGTTTACTTATATAAACGTAATAGACCACGGAAAATGGATAGCGAAGAGAATAGATGCAATCTGTGCTCAAAGAGCATGAGTCATCGTTATGATGAACAGAGAGAGCCTTGTAGCTCGACCACTGTTCTGAGTATTTAAAATCGGAGTATCGCATATAAGCTTTGGCTGACAAGTCGTCGCTTAAAGCCCGTTTCAATCGGTCTTCATCAAGCATTTGAATCGATGATTGACAACCATTAGAGCTCACACCTGGGTTACTTAAACGCATCTCCCCGAAAGCATACGTATTTGCATCACAGCGTTTCAATTCACTAACGGAAACACTATCTACCGTACTCTTTTGACTATTGATTACGACAATAGCGTTTGCCATTAAAAACAAACGTGTAGGCCTGTGGCCTCTTTCTCGTTGAAATCGGGAGATGTTTTCATCTGACCATTTCTTAGATGTGATCGCAATAGAGGTTCCGTCATTTAGCATGTCGTTAAAACCACCAGACTGAGATGCAAGCGCTACATTTACACTTGGCTCATCTATCAATGTTTCTATCGTTTCTAGTATCTCTGGCTCGACAAAAATCGATGTTCGAGCCTCAGAGTCAGCAAATGCCAGCGGTGAAATCAAACATGAAGCTAGAGCAAAGAAAGGCAAGACTTTAATTTTCATAATTCAACTCCAACTTCGAATTAGGTGTCAACTCGCTGTCCGAACTAAATATAGTCCACGCTTGTTCAGTACTTTCAGCTTTCGTGTTTACAACAGCAATTGTGCGCCTTTCCCGTTTTTTTAGTTGTACCGTCAATGCCGTATTCTGATAAAACTCTTGCTCTTCAATTCGATTGTCTTGAATTCCGTTTCTCACTAGCAATTCTCGTATAGCTGCCGTTCTTTTCTTTGCCAACGCTTTGTTGTATTCGAGTGACGCTTCAGGGCTTGTGTCTCCTATCAGTATGACTTGCGCATTTGGGTTACTCTGAAGCAATGCTTTCAACTCGCTTAGCGGCATATCATGAGATGGCGTTACCTGATGCTCATCCATCGCAAAGAAAAAACTGATCAGGTGTGTCTGCGAGTCGTTGACCCAATTCGCACAGCCCTCACTGTCAACAACGACACCTTTTGGCGTATCTGCGCAGTTATCTCGTTGGTTTATCACACCATCACTATCATTGTCTTTAAGGTCGTAGTACTGGTAAGTGGTCAACGTCGTATTCGGTGATTCAGCACAGCCTGCTAACATGAAAACTAGAAGACTCGTAACTGCGAATTTATCCATTATTGTTCTCCTTCCAGTTCTCTGGATACTCAACTCGCAACGCATAAGTCAGAATCCCCATCGAGTTGAATAAACGGTAAGTGGCAACCAAATGATCGTACTTTGTTCGGGTATAGTTCCGTCTCGCAACAAACGTTTCAACTTTGGCATCTAATACATCTAACAAACTGCGTCGCCCTACATTGAACTGCTGGATGTACCCTAATTCAGTTACTTTCGCCGCATCAACGTTGACTTTTAAAAACTCCATTTGCTGTTGAAGCAATGTATGTGCGTCCCATGCCAGCCTTACACCTTCATTCGCATCTAGTTCTGCATTTGCTCGAATAGCCCTCGCCTCCTCTACTCGCCAGGCAGATGACTCCACTCGGGAGTCTGTAGAAAAGCCGTTAAAAAGATCGTAGTTGACCGTCAGCATAACCTTTGCATCTTCGTTAATGCCTTCAATATTATCCACGTTGTCTGTTTTGTTGGCTGACAGCTCAAGCTTGAGCTCTGGGTAGTAATCCCCCTTTTCTCTTTTTACTTCATGTCGAGCCGCCTCTAAATCTTTCATCGCCGACTGTATGGATGGGTGCAACCTAACCGCTTGTTTAAGTGCTTCGTCAAGCTTATTCGGAAGCAATTCCTGCGGGTAAACAGGCTCAACTAAGTTTTGCGGCGCTCGACCAACTAAACGTACAAATCTTGTTCTAGCATCAGAAAGATTGTTTTGGGCGGCAATCAATGATGACTGTGTTGTCGCGACACGCGAAGAAACCTGTGCTAAATCGGAGTTGCTGGTTAAACCTTTTTCTTTTTTATCTAGAATGAAACGGTAGATCTCTTGGTGTTCACTTAAGTTTCTTTCTGTCAGTTTCATCAACTCTCGGGCATGTAAAACGTCCACATACGCTCTGACAGTATCTAATGCGACATTTTCCGCAGATGCCAATAAGCCTAAGCGTTCAGCTTCAGCCCCGTAAGATAGGCGATCAACATCAGCACTTGTTTTAAATCCATCAAATAACAGTTGGGAGATTCTTACGCCCATCTCCGTTCTTTCTAATGTTCTATCTTCACTGTCGATGTAGTTTCCGTTGTTATATCGAGTACCTTCGTACCCTGCTGCTGCATACAAATTAACCTGAGGAAGAAATGAACCATTTATGGCATTTCGGTCTCGTACCATCGACTCATAGCGAGAATAGCGAGCAAGCAAACTGGGGGAGCTATCGAGAGATAACGTAACTGACTCTTCTAAAGTCAAAGCGTTTGGCGACGATGATACTGCAAACAAGACCAATAACGTTGATTTAAGCCGCATCTTATATCCTTATGTCTATCTTTCTCTGAGCGAATTCTCTTTCGCACGTAATATAGGTTTTAACCAATAATTCAGTACTGTTTTTTCTCCTGTAAGAATGTCTACCACAACCTGCATTCCCGGGATGATCGTAAACTTATCATCAACCTTGAAAGTAACGTTGGCACGGTAGTAGGCATTGCCCTCTTCATTTTGAAGTGCATCGGCGCTTACGTAGGTCACTTCTCCTTCTAGGCCTCCGTAAATGACAAAGTCATAGGCAGACAACTTTACCGTTGCCGGCAGGCCAGGCCTTATGAAGGCGATATTCTGAGGAGAAATTCTCGCTTCAACGATTAACGTGCTATTACGAGGGACTATTTCTAAAATAGGCTCACCCGGCTTAACCACACCTCCGATGGTTCTGACAAAAACATCTTTGATGGTTCCATCGACCGGAGAAAGTAACTGCGTTCGATTCAACTGATCCGCAATCGCCTGACGACTTTCATTGAGCTGCGCTAGTTGCGTCACAACTTCATTGAGCTGCCCTTGTGCCTCTGCCCTAAAAGCAAGCGCAGTACCACGATAATCTGCGATGGATTCAGAATACACAGCCCTTTGCTTTTGGGCAGCAGCTTGTGAACTCGCGATGTCTCCTTTGAGCTTTATAACGTCTCTATTCAGTTTTAATAATTCCACTTCAGCCACCGCGCCACTAGAAACCACCTCTCTCAACATATCTCGCTCTTTCGAGACAATAACCAGACTGCTTTTTAGTGTTTGAATGGTATTCAAGGTATCTAGATAAGCTTGCGATTGTTGCTCAATTCGCAATTTAGCCTCCTCCAGCTCAGACTCCAGTTGGCTCAACCGCTCAAGATAGTTTGCTTTGGCATTCAGATAGGCAGAGTGGCCGGTCATCGAAATATCAAATGGCTGAGGCTCGATACTCACTTGTTGTTTCCAATCCAGTTGGAGGCTATTCACTTTTACCGTTTCTAATTCAATTTGAAGCCTCTGCTTTCTGGCGAGCAAAGATTCAACTTGTTCAGAGGTCTCCGAATAGGTCGACTTAAACCTTGTATCATCCAGAATGGCGATGGTTTGCCCCTTAGTGACGCTTTCACCAGGCATGACAAGTAACTCCTTTAGAATGCCTCCCTCTAAGCTCTGAATCGTCTGAACAGACAAAGTAGGAACAACTTTTCCTTCGCCGACAACCACTTCGTCTAACCTCGCCCACGAGGCCCAAATAATCACACTCAGCACTAACGCGGCAGACAACCAAATCAACGTTCTCGAACGGTTTGCTAAATGAGCATTACTCCAACGAACTGTGCTCATCATTGACCTCCTTCGCGTACAATTGATACTGCGCGTACTCTGTTCGTCTTCGCGTTAGACTGTTGTTTAGCAAAAATTTCTTGGGGCGATCCTTCCCTCAAAATTGCGCCTTTATCAAGCACAACAATTCGATCACAAAGCGATAATAAGGAATGTTTATGAGAGCTAATAATCATCGTCGTCGAGTGCGGCAACGATTTAAGAGCATTAAACAACGCATTCTCAGCAGGTTGGTCTAAGGAACTGGTTGGCTCGTCTAAAATTAATGCTGCTGGGTTTCGATAAAAAGCTCTTGAAATCGCTACAGCTTGCCTTTGCCCCCCCGACAAATAACGCCCTCCTTCTCCGACTTGCGTTTCTAGACCATGAGGAAGGCGACTCATGTACTGGTTCAAACCCGATAATTCTATCGCACGGCGTAATCGTTCTTGATCAATAACATGATGTCCTAATACTATGTTTTCCATAATGCTGCCGTATATAAGATGCGAATCTTGGCCAACCCAACCCGTTTTCTCTCTTATCAATTCGGCGGGCCAAAGCTGACTGTCAATGTCATCAAAATAAACGCTACCCTGTAAGGTACTGAGTTGATTGGCAATAATAGAAAGGAGTGTAGACTTTCCTGCTCCTGCACTACCAATAACGCCAACGCGTTCGCCTTGCTTGATAGTAAGATTAATATCTCTCAAACATGGCATATCAACATCTGGGTATTGGAAGCTCACGTTTTCTAAACGTATATTCCCTGTAAATTCGGCAGACGTAATGACCTGACTGCGTTGCACCTCCTGAGGTAAAGACATGATAGAATTTAAGCCTTCAACCGCTGTTTTTGTCTGTTGATAGCGAAGTAACAGCATAGCTAACTGGTTAATCGCCCCTGCAGCACGACCGCTAAGCATGACAATAGCAATGAGCCCCCCCATGCTGAGCAATCCCTCAGAAATTCTGTACACGCCTGTTACAAGTAACATTACGGTAATTATCTGCTGGCTAGATTGAATGGAGTAAGCAACGATATTCGAATAGTTTCGCGATTGATTTTGCCAATCAGAAAGCATGGATACCGTTTGCTCCCAACGCTTTTGTGCTTCTCCCGTAGCGTTATTTTGCTTAATCTCTTTTAAAGAGGACAATGAATCAAACAAGTGAGCTTGTCGCTTCATGGATAGTGCAGCACTTTCCGTATGTGATTGTTCTATTTTTGCTTTTACCGCAAAGCCAAGGATCAGCAGGGTAAACATGACGGCAATAGGTATGAACATCATTGCCCCACCTAGCCAACCTATTAAGACTAAAAATAACAACGTAAATGGGAGATCAACTAAGGTCACAAGAGATGCAGAAGTAAAAAAATCGCGAACACTATCAAAATCTTGTAGTTGTCGAGCGAATGCACCGACTGATGCAGGACGGTGTTCAAGTTTCATCCCCATAACTTTAGAAAAAAGTATCGAAGAAAGCTTGTTATCGATGTACTTACCCGCGGTATCAGTGACAACTCCCCTTGCTTTACGCAATAGCCAATCAAAAATAATGATGACGGAGACACCAGCGACCAAAACCCATAATGTACTGAAAGCTTGATTAGGCACTACACGATCGTAAACGTTCATAGTGAAAAGCGGAATAACTAGCGCTAGCGTATTGATAAGGAAAGAGGCAATCAAAAGATCTCGATACCACGGAGACATTTCTTTCACTACGGCGAAAAGCCAATGTTCATTATAATCCGCTTGAATAGAACTTATCCGTTTGTCCAGCTCTGGACGCATAGAAACTTGCCATGCTTGAGGATGGAATTGATTATGCAGCTCCTCGCTCGTGACGTATTGCGTTTCACCTTGATCTTCACTAAATAACGTGACTTGATAATCGCTGTTATGTCGCTCAGATATAATAGCGGGTTGTAACGTCTTCCTATTGATTACCACCAATGGAAAGCTCAACATTGCGGTGGATTTTAAATCGATTAATGTGAGTTCAAGATCGGCTCGCTCAGCGGCTCTGATGAATAAGTCACTATCCAATCTACCCTCAACAAGAGGTAATCCAGAAAGCACCTTTTTTGTATGGTGTCTAACCTCAAAATAACGCATCAACCAAGTTAACGATTGCCCCCAAGGATCGTTAGTCAGCTCACTTGATGAGGATGAGTGATGCTTCATGACATACCACCTACTAGCAAGTTGTTGTCATCAATCATCTTCTGTAAGACATTTTCTTCGGCTACGCCAGTCGAGTCACCTTTGTAAAGCTGATCGAGAGTGACGCCCTGCATAAGAATCTGTTGTTTTGTCCCCGTCTCTTCTGGTTTTATGTGAAGCGTTACGCCATCATCATTCTCTGTTAAATCGAGCTTATTATCGACTTCTGTTATCGAGGTAGCGGTGATTATCGAGGCGATGTTAATTGTGTCATTATCATCACCAATAACGGATATTTGGAAATCGTTGATCACATCGTACGAGGGCTTTAACTCGTTACCGAGCCCTGAACTGTCAAACTGGAATACATCGCTGCCACTTCCTCCAATAAGCAAATCATTAGCATCTGTCGCAAGTAATGTTTGGCCCCCCTCTTCCACTAAGGCAACATTGACTACCTGAGCAGAACCTTCTGCGACAGTGGCGCCCAGTGTTGCAATCGGTTTTATCGACAACGTAAAATCACTTGCACCGCTAAACCCGCCAACGATGGAAAGATCAGCGACATCCTCTTGATCAACAGCATAAATGCCGTTCAATCTTTCACCATGACTCAACTCTAGATCTGTTGGTAATCCGCGAATCTCCACACTTCCAAACTCTTCGGGTGCAGGGTTGACTAAATTCATGCTCAACCCTAAAGGAATACTCCCAGAAGCTTCAGACACAATAGACTGATAATCGGCCGTTAGTGTTGGCTCATCAGCTTCAGGGGTAACAACAATGGTTAGATCGGTGGTTTGCACATCTCCAAAATCGGTTTCGAGTGTCCCTGACACTATCGCTTGATCAAACGTTCTAACATTGAGAGCAACATCCATCGTTCCAAATGCATCCTTCGGAACGAACTCCAAACCTGACACTTCATTTGCTCGCACTAATACCGTCGCCACGGCATTGCCCGCGTCATCGAAAGTAAAGGATGAGAATTGAGTTCCAATACGAATCCTACCTAAGCCTTCCAATGCAGAGGGTTCAGAGCTTGCTTTGATCAACATCGACGCTTCTATATATTCGTTGCTATTTGTTTCAAAACCGCTCGCTAAAAAGTCAATCGAAATGGAATCACCTTCATCTCCAGTGAACGTGTTAGAGGTTGTATTCAACGATACATCATCGCCAATCGGTTTTACGCCGACGTTGAACTGAGAAGTGGTATAGTTATAGTCGTTTGATCCAGACTCTTGGGTAATAGCTTGCAGTGTTAGTGAAATATCCCCACTAAAATCTAGTGGCGGTAGAAAGTAAACCTTATCAAGTTGTGCTTGAGTTAGCTGCCACTCCTTGCTCTCACCATCCGTTGAACCGTTATCAGGGAGTAATTCGAACGTCCCATTATTGTCCCAAACCAACACGGCTCCGTCTGGCACTCCTGTCATGACCAAAGACATCGACTCAGAACCATCTTGATCGATTAATGATGCAGATAAGTTTCCTAAATAAATATAATTATCTTCATTACCAACTACGTCTTCTGTTTCCAGAACCGCTTTATCAACCACTGGGGCAATGGTAACGGTAACTTCTGTTGATTTAGTTTGAGTATCTTTCGCACTGTCAGTACTTAAACAACTTCCCGTGACTTCATCAGTAATGTTTACGTCAACGGAAATAACAAGCTCTCCACTGTAGTTTTCAGGTGGGATTAGCTGAATTTCGTTTAGACGCGTAACATCTGTCACTACCCATGTTCCATCACCGTTGTCAATGAGTAGGCTCGGGTCCACGGCAGTAAACCGCGCATTCTCGTCAGACACAGATAAAGAAACCCAATTGACACTTTCAAGGCCAGTCGCTGCGTCACCTTCTCCAGTAATGGACTGCATTGGCCCTTCACTATCGCCCAATACAAGAGCAAGATTCAGGTTGGTTATAGTATCTTCTTGAACCGTAACTTGGCTTGGTGCTATCGCGATATCATCGACAGCAGGAGAGATTTGTACCGTAATGGTCTGAGAGGTTGTTTTCGAGTCACCATCGCATGGGGCCGTTTCTGTCACTTCTAAATTGAAAGTAATGCAACCAGCAAAGTCCTCATCCACGCCAGTAAGCGTCAAGGAAGACAATCCAGCGCTAGAAATTGAATAACCCAACAGATTGCCCGCATTATCATAAGCAGGTATCACACCTTCGCCAGTAAGCTCGACTCCTTCAGGTAAAGAATCTGCGGCGACAAAGAAGGAAACTAAGTTACCATCACTACTCGCTACATCAGGGTTTAAAAACGCCCCAATTGAGACATCTTCACCTTCTTTACCTACAATATCCCCACTTTGAACGCTTCCTGGTTCACCAGGATCAGCACACTGGTCTCCATCTCCTTCATGGCCAGTAATTTGAATTTGGAACTGACCTGTGATGTATTGAGCATCCGTTCCATCTCGAACATACGCTAACACATTCACATCAAGTATCTCTGTATTAGATGGGCTATAAATCGATGCGCCAGCAAGCAAATCTTGAGCGGTTTCCAACACGCTATCACTTGTGATTCCTTCCATTGGAATCAGCCAGTTCCCATCGGCATCTTGAGAAGCACCATTCGGATGAGTAACAATGAGGTCTTGGCCCTGCGGTATCTGTAAAACGATGTAATCGAGATACTCTGAACCATCAATATCCGCTTCTGTAAATGTAATGCCTCCACTCACGTCAACAGCAGACCCATCCGTACTTGTGAATACTTCAGTCGCGCCTTCTAAACGTGTTTTGTCAATATCTTCATTACCAATATCCACTTTTCCAGAAACCACGACGCTCAAAGAACCGTTGATTGCCTTTACATCAGTCTCCAGCGTAGGAGACGTGTCTGTCACTTCGTACTGAACTTCCAGGCTAAACGTCCCACTTAGGTCTTCATTAGCTTTTACAGTGATTCGTCCACTGTTTAACAACTCAGATAATGTTGCCGAGCTACCATCGAGTAGTTCATTGAGTTCTAACGGTAAATTACTTTCCTCTACTGCATTACCATCAAAGTAAAGTGTTAAGCCATCTGGAATGGATACAATGGTGTATCCTGTCAAGGACTCACTAGAATCTATATCTTGATTAACGACAGGCTCAAGATTTAGTGTGATGAAATTGTCCTCAATACCATTGCTTTGTAATTCTTGACCGTCAGTTTGATCAACAATAGGTGAGATTTCCATTTCCACTTTAAGAGGGGTTTCAGCAGAATCACCATCCGGCTCTGTTGAAACGACGATAACATCCATGCTCAGTGTTCCACTAAAATCTTGCTCTGTTTTGAGGTAAGTGTTTTCAAGAACAGCGTTTGAGACCTGATAAACTGGCCCCGTTATTGGGTCCACGTAAGCAATTGGAAGAACAATAGGGTCACCATTTACATCTGTCAGTTGTGTTCCCACAGGGATGTTCTGAAGCAAGATATTAATTTCTTCTGATAGATCGTCGTCTGATGTCTGGATGATAAAATCCAGTTGTATCAGGTTATCTTCGTCTAACGTAGAGAGATTACTAATTACTTTAGTCGCTTGATCATATTGCCAATTCCCCTGTCCACCATCTAGAACAATTGGTTCATCGACCACGCCTTTTAGCTTAATGTCAATGGTTGCAGATTGGCTCTCGGCGGTTTCATTAAGAGGTGCTAAGTCATCAATAGTCGACTCTGTTGAAATGGCGGTTACTTGAAGGGATAGAGATTCAGTAAATGAGCTGATATCCGATTTTGGTTGAAGTAACGCCTCCGAATTGGCTAGAGCATTGGAGGTCACTAGGTAGGTATTAATACCGATAAGCGTAATCCCAGCTCCGACAGGCAATGTCCAACCATCTTGAACTTCTATGCGATAAGACAGAGACTCCGAGCCATCTGTGTCAGTGAGCCGCCCTAAGATGTACTCTTTTAAGTCAATCGCTTGGTCTTCAAGCCCCTGAATGTTTTTAACGGTCAGCGCAGGCACATCGGCATCTGGAGATATATCGATAACAACTTGCTCAGTGATCTCCGCTGTTTTATCTTGCTCATCGGCAAACACACTACCCGACTCAGTCGTTACTGCCGTTACATCAAAAGTAAATCTTCCGGCTAAGTTTTCGTTAGATGTGATTTCAATTTGATCTAACTCGGATTGGCTATACGATTTCCCTTCCTCAATAGCACTTCCGTTAAGTGTTAATATAAGTCCATCTGGAATATTCGAAACTTGGTAGTGGAGCGTTTCAGAACCGTCTTGGTCAAACTTTTCAGCGACAATATTGAGCGAAAGTGATTCAGCGGAATCTTCAACACTTTGATAAGAAAAGTCCGAATCATTAGACCACTCTGGCAAATCTGCAACCGGTAAGACGTTAACATTTAACGTGTTATTGCCTTGTAATACAAAACCATCTGGTTCGACATCAGATACGATTAATGCAGACACTGCTAACGAAACTTTGATAGTGTTGCCCGACAGGTTTAGCGCTGGTTGATAAGTGAGATCACCATTTGGAACGGTGAATATACCCACCCCCATTAGCTCTGTACCAGAAAGACTAATAAATCCGTCATTATCATCATCTTCAAGGCGCACTCCGTCTAAAAACAGAGCCCCTCCTTGTAGAGATTCAACAGAGATCCTTATCGCTTCAACACGCTCATTATTCTCCGTATCCCCAGGAGAAACTCTAATCGGTAACGCGACTGGCGTGGGGTCTCCACTATTATTCGCGCCATTATCTTCTAACGTATCTACATTAACGGTTCGAATAAAGCCCCTGGCATCATCAAGAATTAATTGAGCTTCACTGCTTGCTTGGTCACCGTCTGCATCCGTCACAGTTATCGTTAGATCATCAAGCAAACCACCTACAGGCGTATTAACAATAAGCTCGGTAGTTAGCGTAAATGTCCCATCTTGAGCAATAGTCAGCGTTCCATATTTTAAGTTACCATCACTACTATTGATTAAATCGATGGTCCAAGCATCATTGCTAAATACCGAACTCGCCGTATCGTATGTTTCACCTGCATAGGTCAAACTTGAAATCAACGTGCCATCTGAACTGATTAAGTCGGCATTATTGCTAAACCAGTTTCCCGAAAACTCATCCCCCTCGGTAAGTTCAATTTCTATTGGTGAGCTTGTGTCTTCAGGGATATCATCTACTACACTAACGGTATATGTCTCAGCTTCAGACTGGTCGCCATCCTTATCAACGGCATAAATTGAAAAACTGAGTTCTAATGTGTTCTCGTCCGCTGGAACACCGTCAGGTTCATCGTGTTCAAGTGCACGGTATAGATCAAACTCGACAGTCCCATCGGTATTAAATCTAATTCTAAAGACGTCTTGCTCGCTTTCATCTCTTGCATATAACCAACCATTCGAGTCCGGTGAATCAAGCGAAACCAAGCTACCACTACTTGTTTTATAGCCGAGCACATTGAACATATCGATATTCACGTTCACACTGGCGATAGAGTCTGAACCTTGTAATAGCGTAATGGATGGTGACGAGCCCTCGATGCCAGAATCAAGCGAATCATCATTCAACCCACTTTCATTGACTGTGATTCCCTCTGTAATTACTAGTTCCGGAAACAAGCCATCATAGACCAGTATGTTGGACTCCGTAGAGATCTCGCTTCCATCAGAATCTCTCGCCACGATGGGCATAGAGATCGACAATTGCGTCCCATCACCTAAAACATGGTCAAGCGAGTGATAAAGCTCTACAGTTACATTAACGGTAGACGTATCATTTGATGGCAAAGAGAAGTCACTAGGTAACGTGACCCTAAATATAACGTCTCCAGTGTCAGAAATTGCGTCAAAGCTTCCATCATTGTTATCGTACCAAGTGACAGCCTCTCCGTTATAAGTAACAGCATCACCAAGTGTAGTTTTGACAGTATCTCCATCATTTATGTCAACACCCAGATACACAATCGGATCGAATGATGACGTAACTATCACATCCGTATTCGCTATGGCTGAAACACCATCAGGAGCAATGTTTGTATCGACAGGTGTTTCGGTCAACTCGACATTGCCACTATTGATTAGCGCTTGTCCATTGTCGTTATCTATCACATTAATGTCTAAAACGACCGACGTGTTATCTTGGTCTGAGTCCATTGCAGTAACAACGAGAGGTACGTTTGGATCAGTATTTTCTTGTTGGTCGAGAGCCTGAAAAAGCTCAAAGGAGTAGGTAATGTCGCCATTTGCATCAATAGGTAATGAAGCATTGAGGATAGCTTGAAAGATGGGAATCTGAGTTTGCCCATCTTCGTCAAGAATATAACCATCAAGTGTTTTGCCATCCGCAGAGACTTGATAAAGCACAACTTGTTCACCACTCGTCAACAAGGGTTGTTCAGAGACGATGAACGACAAAGATTCGAGGTAATCGCTGCCAACCTCAACTTGAAAATTCCCTGAGCTCAACACACCTCCATTTGCGAGATCAGATTCTTTTACTTCTACCCCATTCAAATTATTTAAAGTTGGGTCTGCGCCATCCTTTAGAACATAGTCAATTTCATTCTCTACAAGCGGTGTGGCATCTAAATCTACGCCACCAATGGTCAACGGGAAAGTGACCGTATCACTGCTATTGAATTGATCGATAGGGTGCTCAAGAGTAAGCGAAATTGAAGCTAATACATCGTTACCCGATTCAACGCCACTCAATGTTAACGTAAATACAGTGACACCATTGGCAAATGCTGTAATTTGCTTTCCACTAGAGCTTAACGTGTAGCTAAGCTCATTATCAGAGACTGAGCTTGTAAGCCCTAATGCTTCTAACTTAGTAATAGATGACCCACCGAAATACAAACTACTCGGATCCGGATTGTCAGATCCCGCGACAATATTAACAGTTCCTTCAAAGTTCAATATCGGGCCATCCAAAGGGACTTCTGTTACGTCTATAGTCGCATTGCCTACGTAACCTGCTTGTCCATCACTAATATCAATCGTCGCGTTAGCCAAGCCATAGTCTTGGGAGTCATCTGCAGCTAAATAGCTGAAAGAAACACTTTGCTCGACCGAATGATCTAGGTTTCGACCTGCATCAAACTGCCAAGAGCCATCAGAAAATACGGTTAATTCGCCTTTTTCTAAACTAAAACTTACGGATCCCCCCTCTAGAATTGACTTCTGCTCCCCGCCAGCCTCTACAAATTTCACATAAAGTGTTCCATCAAGATCAATATCATTTTCAAGTAGATTGCCCGTAATTGTTTGATCTTCTACGACTGAGTATGTGTCATCTCTAATCACCGGATCAGAGTCATAAATAGTAATCGTTAACGGTGCCACAACCGTCTCTTGTGTACCGTCAGCATCACTTTGAATGCTTTCAACCAATACGTTAGTCACCAGCTCATCTTGACCTACACCATGATCAATCGCTTCATAAAAAGTAATTTGAACCGTACCATCATCAT